>CAZKLG010000001.1:0-69867 GCA_964553675.1 uncultured Mageeibacillus sp.
TCCCGGGCAGGTGAATCGACAATGATGGCGGCGATCCGATCCAGGGCCTGGATGGACAAGGCCTCTTCTTTTGGGTCAATCGCTGACTTTTTGCTGTCGTCTTCCAACTTGCCCAGGGTTCTCATGAGGGTGGTGCTGCCAGTGCCAAAGCCAAAAAGGATCAGGGGAGACTGGGGGACATTGGCCATGACCCAGTGGATGGCTGCCTCCAGGTCTTCGGCCTCGGCATAGCCAAAGGAAGACATATTGCCGGAGGATTCACCGCTGTGGCGGAGGTCGAAGGTCAGGATATTAAAGCCCAGTTTTGAAAGATGCTTGAGGAGGGGCCGGGTGTCCAGGCCAAAGGGCAGGCGGTTACCCCCCTGGTTGTGGACCATGATGATGGTGCCCCGGTTGCCGCCCTTGTCTGCATCTATCAACCAACCCCTGAGGGTCAGCTGGCCCTTGCCGGAGCTGATATTGACCGATCGGAAAGAGGGGAGGGCATTGGTGGCATAAGGGGGGATGGCTTGAATCTCCCCCTTCATTAGCCGGTCGGCTTTTATCAGGCTGGTGGCTGCGACCAGGATGACAAAGGCCAAAAAGAGGGCAAGCGTGGTCAAAAGGATTTTTAAAGCCCATCTTTTCTTTCTTTGAACCGGAGGGTAGGTCTTTCTTCTCATGGCATCCACCTTTGATTAGGGTTGATCTGGATAAAATTCTAACATGAAGGGGACCTTGCGTTGCGGCAGTCATGAGGCCGGTGATACAATCTAAGACCGGCCACTTCTAGTTTTAAAAGGGCCGGGTGATGAGAAAAACATGGATATGAATGAAAAGATTAAAATATTAGGGATCGAGACCTCCTGTGATGAAACGGCTGCCTCAGTGGTCCAGGATGGCCGTTTGATTTTATCCAGCGTCGTCGCCTCCCAGGTTGACCTGCATGCAGAATATGGCGGTGTGGTGCCAGAGATCGCCTCCCGGGAGCATGTCAAGTCCATTTTGCCTGTCATTGACCGGGCCCTGAAAGAGGCAGACCTGACCCTCAAGGATCTGGACGGGCTGGCCGTTACCTACGGGCCCGGCCTGGTAGGTGCCCTCCTGGTCGGTGTCGCAGCGGCAAAAGGTCTGGCAGCTGCCTCCGGCCTGCCCCTGATCCCGGTCCATCACCTGGAAGGCCACATCGCCTCGGCCTATCTGGCCGACCCTGGGCTGGAACCCCCTTTTATATGCCTGATTGTATCGGGTGGCCATGCCAATCTGGTCCAGGTTTCCGACTACACCGATTTTCTTGTCCTGGCCCGGACCCGGGATGATGCCCCGGGGGAGGCCTTTGACAAGATTGCCCGGACCATAGGCTTGGGTTATCCCGGCGGCCCCTTGATGGAGCAGGCTTCCCTGGGGGGTAATCGGGAGGCTTTCCAGCTTCCCATGACCCGATTCCCGGACTCTTTTGACTTTTCTTTCAGCGGGGTCAAGACTGCGGCCATCAATCACTATCGAAAACTCATGCAGCAGGCGGAAAGAGAAGGTAGGAAATGGCCTCAAGCCTCCAGCCTGTCTGATTTTGCGGCGACTTTTCAGGAGACCCTGGCCCGGACCCTGGTTGACCACACCCGGGATGCCCTCAAGGCCAGCGGTCAAAAGGCCTTGGTTCTGGCGGGCGGCGTTTCCGCCAACAAGCGACTCCGCCATCTCATGGGAGTCATGGCCCACCAGGAAGGGGTCCGTTTGACCATTCCTGATTTGGCTTTTTGTACTGATAATGCGGCTATGGTGGCCTCGGCAGGCTTTTACGCCTGGCGGTCGGGCAGGCGGGCAGGCCTGGATCTGAATGCGGTCCCCATGGCAGAGCTGGACCAGATAGACTTTCCCTTGACAGGTGTTACTCATGAATAATAAAGCTGGCAAAACCAAATTGATAGTTGATAACAGGCGGGCCCGCCACGATTACCATATCCAGCGCCGTCTGGAAACAGGGATCGTCCTGACGGGGACCGAGGTCAAGTCCATCCGCCAGGGCCACTTCAGCCTGGGTGAATCCTATGTCACGGTCAGGGAGGGTGAACTCTATCTGGTGGGTGCCCACATCAGCCCCTACGAACAGGGCAACCGCTTCAATCCCGATCCGGTCCGGGACCGCAAGCTCCTGGCCCACAAGCATGAGATCAGGCAACTGGAAGTGGCAGTCCAGCAAAAGGGCATGACCCTGGTCCCACTCAAAGCCTATTTCTCTGACGGCAGGGTCAAGCTGGAGATCGGTGTAGCCCGGGGCAAGAAACTGCACGACAAGCGGGAATCCATCCGGGATCGGGCCATTGAAAGGGACATCAAGCGGCGGCTCAAGGAAGAGCGGCGGGGCTAGGTCCTGGCATCCGGCTTCTGGACTTCTTCCAGTGTCTCAATAAAGTGGACCAGACGACCGGCTTCAGAAAAGCCAAGCTTGAGGTGAAAGTCAAGACTGGCCTGATTGTCCAGGGGGGTGTCCGAGGCCAGCTGCCGGCAGCCCTGGTCCTTGGCCCATTGTCGGCAGGCGTCGACCAGACGCCGGCCCAAACCCCCTAAACGCCATTCCTCCTGGATGTAAATAGCCTCCAGATAGGCACAGGCTCGACCCTCCAAGGCCCCCTCCACATAGTCATGGCGGATGCTCATATGAGCAAAGCCAATCGCTTGTGGACCTTCATGAACTAAAAAGAAGGCCTCCTGTGGATTCATAAGGCTTTTATGATAGCTTCCTGCCAGTTCCCGGGGGTCATTATCCTGGAAAAGTTCAGCCGACAGCCTGAGGACCTGGCCCAGGTCCCGGGCAGAGGCTTGGCCTATGGTGATGCCTGATCCGGTCATTATCGGATCCATCAGGCATGCTTGGCCTGGATAGGCAGGAGATACTTGGCATAAAGGTCAGGATCAAAATAAAAGTAGACCAGGCGGCCGGGAGAGATATCGGGCACAAAATCGACTTCCTGGTAGGAGAAAGTGTCCATGGCCTTCTGGAGCATCCCATAGACCTGATCGGCTTCTTTTTCAAAATCAAAGGGGCCGTGTTGGAAGACCAGATAGTCAGTGGACTCGATGGGCTGAAGCAGGAAGCCTTTTGGGATTTCTCCCTTCCAGTCGGCCGGAAGGCGGATACCATAGGCTTCAGGTGTGGCATCTTCTTCAAAGAGGCGGGCCATGACCTGGCCCTTGTAGCGGCCTTTGGTCTTATCTTCTCCGTCCAGTTTTTCCTCAATCTGGTCCAGGATTTGACTGACGCTGTCACAGTCCAGACCGGGGACAGATTCTTGTTTCTCCCAAAAATCGTAATAACCCTGACTTTCATAATTTTTAATATGTAAAAAAAGGTGGTCTGGCAGACTGATCAGCCGGACAGAGATGACATCTTCTAACGGGTCCATAGAGGCCTCACTTTCAAGCTTGTGGCTTGGCTTTCCCGGATAAGGATTAATCACATTATAGGACTAAGCTTATCCGCTTCATAGCATGCTCATAGGGCAGATCAAGCGGGAGAAGGAGGGGGCGCATCAGCGCCCCCTGGTCATCCACCTGCAAAGGAATCCTTTTGCTTACAGCATCTGGGGGTCATCTTCCCAGCTGTAAAGGAGGGCAGGATCATCATGGTTGGTGTCCCGGCCTTCAGGGGGCAGGTCTTTGGCGGATTCGGGGCAGGCGGCCTGGGTGGGAATATTAAGGTCGGCTCCTCTGGCCCTGTCTTTCTCCCAGGCCTGTCGGCTGTCGGACAGCATGGGGGTCAGGTCGACCTCCTCGATATCGATACCCAGAGCCCGGGCCACGCCCTTGCCGTAGTCGGGATCGGCCATATAGCAGTGATTGATGTGGCGATGCTTGATCTGCAGGGTGGAATCACCCATATTCCTGGCAGTGTTCTCAAAGAGGACCAGCTGTTGCTGGGGACTCATCTGCCTGAAAAGCTGACCGGGCTGGCTGAAGTAGTCATGGTCATCTTCCCTGAAGTCATAGTGCATGACCTCTCCACCTTCCTGGACCGGCTCCGCTTCCTGATAGTGATCTTGCCAGTTGCCGTAGCTGTTGGGTTCGTAATGGAGTTCAGAACCCAGGTTGCCGTCAACCCGCATGAGACCATCCCGATGGAAGCTGTGGGGGTTTTTGACACCCAAAGGCGCATTGACCGGGATCTGGTGGTGGTTGACCCCCAGCCGGTAGCGCTGGGCATCGCCATAGGAGAAGAGGCGGGTTTGCAACATCCGGTCAGGTGAATAGCCAATTCCGGGCACATTGTTGGCCGGATTAAAGGCGGCCTGTTCGACCTGGGCGAAGTAGTTATCCGGGTTCCTGTTGAGGACCAGTTCACCGACTTCGATTAGGGGGAAGTCTTTTTTGAACCACATCTTGGTCAGATCGAAGGGATTATAGGGCATCTTTTTGGCCTCTTCCTCGGTCATGACCTGAATGAAGAGAGTCCAGCGGGGGAAGTCCCCCTCTTCGATGGCCGTGTAAAGGTCACGCTGATGGCTCTCGCGGTCATTGGCTACCACCAGGGCCGCTTCCTGATCGGTCAGATTCTGGATGCCCTGGCGGCTCCTGAAATGGAATTTGACCCAGATTCTTTCGTTATCGGCATTGATCAAACTGTAGGTGTGACTGGAAAAGCCGTGCATATAACGGTAGGAGGAGGGGATCCCCCGGTCGCTCATGGTGATGGTGACCTGGAGGAGGGCTTCGGGCAGGGAGGACCAGAAATCCCAGTTGGTGTTGGGGCTTCTCATATTGGTCCGGGGATCCCTTTTGACCGCATGGTTGAGGTCAATGAATTTCTTGGGGTCCCGGAAGAAGAAGACCGGTGTGTTATTGCCGACCACATCCCAGTTACCTTCCTCGGTATAGAATTTGACGGCAAAGCCCCGGATATCACGTTCAGCGTCAGCAGCCCCCCTTTCGCCGGCTACAGTAGAGAAGCGCATAAAGAGAGGAGTCTTCTTGCCAATGTCTGAAAAAAGCTTGGCCTTGGTATAGCGGCTGATATCCTGAGTAACTGTGAATTCGCCAAAAGCACCTGAGCCCTTGGCGTGCATGCGACGCTCGGGGATAACCTCACGGTTAAAGTGAGCATGTTTTTCGATCAGCCAGGCATCCTGGACGACCTGGGGTCCCCGGACGCCTGCTGTCATGGTGTCCTGATTGTTGATGACGGGGGCTCCGTTTTCACGGGTAATAGCCGGATGGTCACCGACACGGTCGTTGCGACTTGGTATCGCCTGGTCCAGTTTGTTCTTTTTCATAGGGTCCTTCATGATTGATAGTCTCCTTTCACGAGGCCGTTAATAGGGGCGGTTAACAATTTAGAACCATTCTAATTTACTAATGATATGAGGTCGGTAACCTAAGGGCCTTTTCTTTTTTCTGAATCTGCCTGGAGGAATTACTTAATACTTCTTTTTCATCTCCACCCAATCGATGGATCGAAAATCCCTTGCTTGAGTCGCAAATGTGGTCCGGCTGTCTGTCGCACTGGCAAAGGCAGCCTCGTTGATCACCGAATATTCCACTTCGGTGCCATCAGGACGGATATAGGTATCCACACCGCGGACGGCCTCGCTGTATTTATCGAAGATGCGGTCCATGGCCGATCCCTGGCTGGCAGAGGCCTGGCGCATGGCCTTGTGTTGGCTGTCTGATCTGGCGAACCAGGCCTGGTTATAGGCATCAAAGCTGGCCTGCTGCTGTCGCATCATATCCATGTGGGCATTGAACCAGTCAGACTGGGCGGCTTGCAGCTGGCCGCTGATGCGGGTCCTCTCCCTTTCCATCCGCTGGAAGACCTGGGGACTTGCCTGCATGGTGGAAGCGAACATGATAAAGGCGCCGTAGTAGTCATCGAAGAGATCCCTGGGGCTGGTCAGGGACAAAAGATACTGGCTTTCCCAGATGATATAGGTCATGGAAGCACCAAAGAAAAAGCCGCCGGCTCCTCCGCTGATCTCTATCCCGTCAATCAGTACAGCAACCGCCATTCGCCAGTCCTGGCCCTCCTGCTGGTAGTCGTAGATCCGGGTCACCCCGTCATAAAAGGCCTGGTCGACCCTTGACCACATACCCGGGGGTGTCTGCGCTTGAATCTGCTGGCTGATCGTCCGGGCCATTTCCCCTGCCCGTGCTGCGTAGTCAAGTGGCGGATCCTGGGGGAGGGGGCGGCTGTCGTGAAGCCAGATATTCTGAAAGGAGCCTGCCTGGTCCATAAAGAAGGCATCGGCATATTGGCTGGGGGAGATCAGGCCTTTCATGGGCATCATGTCAACCTGGTCGAAAGCCCCTTCCCTGTGCCGGACCATACCGGATCGGACCTCCTTGAAGGCAGAGCCCGACCAATAGTTGATGCGGACAGGGTCCTGGGCGGGCCTGGCCTGGACCTGCAGGGTCATGGGCCAGTTGGCACTTTGAAGATAGGGCAGGAGGGCGCCTTCTGTCGACCAGCCGGCGGGCAGGAGTATGTAGCAGAGCGGGTCGCCTGTCTGCTGGTCCCAAACGGTCAAGCGTCCGTCAGGCCGCCTGTCTGGATCCTGATTGGAAAAACTGACCCGGATATGACTTCTACAATAGGGGCAGCAATAAAAACCAGCTTCTGCCACCCCCTCCAGGGGACCTCCGCATTGTGGACAGTTGACGGTTTCAAAGTGCATGGCCTTTCTCCCGGAAGCTTAATAATTAGTCATCCCTGAAGCCTGTGAACTACTGCCGAAAAGATCCGGTTATATGGCGGTTGACGGTCAATACACTGCTATTATAGCGGTAAAGAGGTCATCTTGTTGTCGATTAAAAATGATAATAAGAAAGAAAATTATAGAAATGGGACCTGTCCCAGGAGGATTCCCCATGAAAATCTACACCCCCCAGGCTTTTTTTGACCAAGTGCCTTCCAAGGCACTGCAAGGCCCGGCCGTCCTCTTGTCCGGCTCCCAGGAAAGCCAGACACTTTTTACCCTGGCCGGCATCCAAGTGTCTGATGATTTTCCCCAGGCCGAAAAACAATCCACCCACTACGAGATCCGGGATGGCTATGACTTCTTGTCCTTGTCTTTACCGGATCTGGGAATACCCGACCAGGAGCCCGCCCGGCTAGAGGCCTATCTCATGGCTGACCGGCTCCTGGTCAGGGGTGATCAGGAGCTCCTGGATAAACTGGACCATCAGCTGGCCCTGGCCAAACCATCTGACCGCCTGCCCTCACGGGCCTTGATTCTTTTTTTCAACAATCTCCTGGAGGAGGCAGTCAGCCTCCTGGATGAAATGGATGACCAGATCGATAACCTGGAAAGCCTGGAGGAGGCAGATCCCCGGCAGCGTTTGGCCTCCATCCTGCCTATCCGGAAAAAACTCCAGGGATTGAAACACTATTACCAGGGCCTCCTTGAAGTCTTTGAAGAGATGGGGTCCGAGAGCAACCAGCATTTTTCTTCCGACCAGCTCAAGGTTCTGAGAGCTCAAAAAAAGAAAACCGACCGGATCCTGAGATCGATCGTCAACCTCAGGGACCAGCTCAACCAGGCCCGGGAGGCCCTGCAAAATCAGCTGGACATCAGCCTCAATGAGACCATGCGTTTTTTCACGGTCATCACCGCTGTCTTCCTGCCGCCCACCCTCCTGGTGGGCTGGTATGGCATGAATCTGCGCATGCCTGAACTGGATTACGCCCTGACCTATCCCTTGGTTGCCCTGGCCTCATTTGCCTTTATTATTTTGAGCTTGATCTTCTGCAAGAAGAAGGGTTGGTTTTAGGTCTGCTTGAATTTTTTTACCAAAAAGACGATCAGCTCCAGCAAAAGACCCACTCCCAGTCCCAGTCCTAAAAGGAAGAGGAAGGAGAGGAGGCCGATCAGGTCCTCCCAGCCAGCCGCTCCATCCCAAAAGGTAAAGAGCATGAAGCCAGAGCCCGTGGCAAAGCCAGCCAGAAAAAAGCCCAGGGCAAACTTGAGCCTGAAAAAAGCAAAGAGGAAAGTGATGGAGCCGATAATCAGCCCCAGGACTGCCATAGCCAGAAAATTAGTCAAGACCAGGGGCGTCTCCAGCAAGATACCTACGCCCAGGTAAAAGACCCCGAAAGTCAATAGCGCTGTGAGACCACTGACCAGGAGGGAGCTTTTCAAACGTTTATCATTCTTTTCCATGTCAGTCACCCCCTTTCAGAGGGTCTTCATCCGTCCCCATCATGTGCCGGCCGTCAGCCTTATTATGGGCCGTCAGTCAAAAAAACAAGGTATCCCCGGGAACCGAAAGAAGAAAAAACCTGCCCCCCGGGGGCAGGTCTTTATGGTGGAAGCGAGGGGAGTCGAACCCCTGTCCGAAATCATCTCCAAAGGGACTTCTCCGGGTGCAGTCTGTGATTCAGATTCGCTGATCCCGCAAGGTCACAGACAGTCTTACAGGTCAGCTAGTCTCATGATACGCGGCCAGGGCCTCAAGACTTTGGCCCGCCGGTTGCCCTCTTTAACCTGCCAAAAGGGAAAGGTCTACGATTGACGTCCCGGTCCGGCTAGCAGATTGGCCGGGGAGACGGCAACGGCTACGCCGCTGCAAGTGCCGGTTGTTTGGCAATTATAAAAGTTTCTCGCTTTTTAAAGAGGCCAACGAGAATCCTCTACCCGCTTTCCCGATCTCAACAACCCCGTCGAAACCAGTACGCTCCCATATAGGGGCGCCTATTATAGCATGCGGGGGCTTCTTTTGTAAAAGAGGCCAGAGCACGGGAGAGGTGGTATGCTGTCAAGGGAGACGGAGGTCCATAGAGAAGATTTCAAGACATTAAGGGAGGCTGTCATGGCAGGAGACCAGTACCTATTGGCGGTGGATGTGGGGACGCAAAGTGTGCGTGCCATCGTATTTGACCGTGAGGGAGGGCGGGTGGCCTCTGCCCGAAAGATCAGCAAACCCTACTACAGCCTCCAGGCCGGTTGGGCCGAGGTGCCTGCCCAGCAGTTCTTCGAGGACAGCTGTCAGGTCATCCGGGAGGTGGTCCAGGAACTGGGCGACCGGATAGGGGGACTCAAGGCCGTCGCCTTCACCGCCAACCGTGACAACATCATGCCTTTGGATGAAGATGACCAGCCCATTCGTGACTGGATTACCTGGGTGGATACCCGCCGGTCACCTGAAGCCAAGGAAGCCTTGAAAAAGGAACTGAGAGGTTTCGACCTGGCTGTCTACCTGGCAGATTATGCCTTCTTTTCCATGATTGCCTACCGGTCCAAGTTCAACTGGCTGAAATATAATGAGCCGGAGACCTATCAGAGGGCAAAAAGATATGTTTCCTTGACCGGCTATCTCAACCTCAGATTATGTGGGGTTTTCCGGGATGCCCGGGGCATGCAGGTGGGCTATGTACCCTACCAGGCCAAGCGCCAGGATTGGTACCGGATCAAGGCGGTTTTCAAGTTTCTGGGAGTCCGCCGTGACCAATTGCCTGACCTGGTGGCCCCCGGGGAGGAGATCGGACGGATTAGCCAGGAGGGCCATGAAGCCTCGGGGCTTCCTGTCGGCCTTCCGGTCATCGCCTCGGCCGGCGACAAGCAGTGTGAAACCCTGGGTGGTGGAGTCTTTGATCCCTCCCAGGCCGTCGTCAGCTATGGGACCATGGCTACCCTGGGGACGACCAGTCTCAAGCACATCGAAGACAAAAAACTCAAATTCTATACCTTTGCCAGCTGTATTCCCGACGCCTGGAATCCCGAATACAGTATTTACCGGGGTTACTGGCTGGTGACCTGGTTCTGCCAGCTCTACGCCAAGGAAAGTGGCATGCCCGAGTTCTTGAAAAGGATGAACCAGGAGGTCCTTTCCATTCCCCCCGGTTCCAATGGCCTTTTTGTCTTTCCCTTCTGGACCATCCACCCCGGACTTTACCCCCATGGCAAGGGGATGATCGCCGGTTGGATGGACTATCACGGGGAGGCTGACCTCTACCGGGCCATCCTGGAGAGTATCGCCTATGCCCTCCGCGAAGGTCTGGAGGTGATTGAGGGCAAGAGCGGGACCCGGGTCAAGAAGTTGACCGTGGTAGGCGGGGGCAGCCAGTCGGATGCGGCCATGCAGCTGACGGCCGATATCTTCAACCTGCCGGCTGTCCGTCTGAAAGACAAGGAGATCAGCGCTATCGGAGCGGCCATCAACGCAGGGGTTTGGGCCGGTTTTTTCGACAGCTACGAAGAGGGGGTCAAGGCCTTGGTCCGGGAGGAAAAGACCTTCTGGCCCAAGCCTGCCGATGTGGCCGTCTATGAACATCTCTACCAGGAGGTCTATAAGAAGGTTTATAAGCGAAATGAATCGCTCTTCAAGACCCTGGAGGCCTTCACGCCCAAAAATGAGCTTTAATAAGAGTCCAGGGGAGGATTGCCATTTCTCCTTTGAGGATGATAGAGTCAAGAAAAGTTATTTCAGGAGGTAGGTCATGATTGAAACACTATACCAGCTGGCCCAGACGGACCAGAAAACCATCAAACCCGTCATCATGGATGAGAACCTTCATTACATGCATATGATTCTCAATCAGGGGGAGGCCCTGCCGGTCCATTATTCCAATGGCAACGTCTATATGAATGTCCTGCGGGGGACCTTGTCAATTGGTCTGGGAGACCAGGAGATCCACGATTACGGGCGGGGGGCTCTTTTAAAGATCCCGGTTAATATCAAAATGAATGTACACAACCGCCATGAAGAAACGTTGGAGATTACGGTTGTCAAAGCACCGGCGCCGACTGGAGCGGCCCGGACGGAATAAAAGTGAGGTAAGAAATTAATGAGTATGTTTTGTTTTCAATGTCAGGAGACAGCCAGAGGGACTGGCTGTACCGTGCGCGGCGTCTGCGGCAAGCCCGAGGAAGCGGCCAAGCTCATGGATCTTTTGATCTATAGTCTCAAGGGGATCGCCATCCTGGTAGAAAAAGAGGCTATGGATGCCAAGGATCTCTTCCAGCTGAATGGTCAGGTGCTCAACAGTCTTTTCATGACCATCACCAATGCCAACTTTGATGAAGAGGCCCTGGAAGCCCAGATCCGCTTGATCCTGGCCATGCGGGATGAATTGCCGGGTGACAGGGAAGGCTTGCATGATGCGGCCGTCTTCCAGGTGACTGACCGGGATTCCATGCTGGAAAAAGCAGCTGAGGTGGGCGTCCTTCTGACCGAGGATGAAGATATCCGCTCCCTGCGCGAGATGATTACCTACGGCCTCAAGGGCATGGCGGCCTATACCGAGCATGCCCGCAACATCGGCCTGGATGATCCCACAATCAGTGCCTTCATCTATGAGGCCCTGGCCAAGCTTCTGGATCCTTCCCTGACAGTGGATGATCTGGTGGCCCTGACTTTGAAAACAGGTGAGTATGGGGTCAAGTCCATGGTTCTCCTGGATCATGCCAATACCGCCCGTTACGGTCACCCCCAGGCGACCAAGGTCAATATCGGTGTCAGAAAGAACCCGGCCATCCTGATCACCGGACACGACCTGGTGGACCTGGAGGCCCTCCTGGAGCAAACCAGGGGGACGGGTGTCGACGTCTATACCCACGGCGAGATGCTGCCGGCCAACGCCTATCCGGCCTTTCATAAATATGACAATCTGGTAGGTAACTACGGCGGTTCCTGGTGGCACCAGCTGGATGATTTTGTCACCTTCAAGGGGCCCATCCTCTTTACCACCAACTGCATTGTGCCCCCCCGCAGTGAAGAAGTCCGGGCCCGGATTTTCACCACCGGCTCAACCGGATACCCGGGCTGTAAGCATATTGTCCCGGATCAGGACGGCAAGAAGGATTTTTCAGAGATCATCGAGCTGGCCAAGAGCCTGCCGCCACCGGAAGAAATTGAAAGTGGCTTCGTCCACGCCGGCTATGCCCATCACCAGGTTGGTCTTCTGGCCGACAAGGTGGTCCAGGCCGTCAAGGACGGCCAGATCCGTAAATTCTTTGTCATGGCAGGCTGTGACGGCCGCATGAGATCCCGCCAATACTACACGGATTTTGCCCAGGCCCTGCCTGAGGATACGGTCATACTGACAGCCGGTTGTGCCAAATACCGCTATAACAAGTTGCCCTTGGGGGATATCGGAGGGATTCCCAGGGTCCTGGACTCAGGCCAGTGCAATGATTCCTACTCCATTGTCCTCATCGCCAAGGTCCTTCAGGAGGCCTTTGAGCTGGAGGACATCAACGATCTGCCAGTCGCCTTCAATATCGCCTGGTATGAGCAAAAGGCTGTGATTGTCTTCCTGGCCCTCCTTTATCTGGGCATCAAGGACATCCATCTGGGACCCAGCCACCCCGGCTTCCTCTCCCCCCGGGTCAAGGACCTCCTGGTGGAAAAATTCGGTATTGCCGGCATCGGCAGTGTCGAAGAGGACCTGGAGCTCTTCCTGGGCGCCTGATCCCAGCCAAAGCTTTTCGAAAAAACGCCCCTGTTCAGCAGTGGGCGTTTTTTTCTGCCTGACCCGGTCCTGATCTGGGTTTATAATGGACAGGCATGGGCCTCTTTGTAACCTCTGGCTGACAAAAGCGTCTAAGAGACCAGAGGGATGAGGCATGAGGCCTTGTCTGAGGAGGAAACTATGAAAAAGAGAAAAGGAAAGAGCTTACTGGCTTACCTGCTGATCCTGCTCTTGCTTGGCAGTCTGGTCATTACAGGGGCCTGTTCAGCCAACTATTCGCCGTCTTTAAAAGATGAAGTGGCCCCTGGATGGGACACTGGGTGGGATTACGGGGATGGGGAAGCTGTCCCCCAGGAACCGCCCGCTTCAGGTATCCTGCCTGATCAGGGACAGAACCAATTGGAGCGCAAGTTCATCCAGGATGGCACCCTCAATCTTCGCAGCTCTGATATTGATAAAACCTATGACTCCTTACTGGCTCTGACCCAAAAGCTGGGAGGGCGTCTGGTCTCCTATGAGGCGCAAAGCCAGGATGAACGCCGTTGGATCAACATGAAGGTGGCCCTTCCCTTCGGAAAACTGCCTGAGTTTATGGACACGACGGCCGACCATGTGACCAAGATTGAAACCAAGACCGTGACCAGCGAGGAAGTGACGGAAGCCTACTACGACACCAAAACCCGCATTGAATCCAATGAAAACTTGATCGCCCATTATCGGACCATGTTGACCAAGGCCGAGACCATTGAAGAAACCCTTCTGGTTCAGGGCAGGATTGATGAATTGACCACGGAACTGGAAAGCCTCAAGGGACGTCTCAAGCTTCTGGACAGCCTGACCCAGGAATCCAGGGTGGATATCAGCATTCGCATGGAGACCGATCCTACCATCACCAAACCGGATGTGACCTGGAAAACCCTGAAATGGTCGGATGTTGGTTATCTGATGAAGAATGCCATCCAGAAGGTGGGTATCGGGATTGTCCTGGCCTTCCAGTATTTCCTGATCTTCCTGGTTTATGCCTCACCCTTCATCCTGCTGGCGGGTCTGATCATCCTGCTCATCGTCTTCCTTGGCCGGCGCAAGCGTAAGCGGATGGCCAAAGGTCAAGGCCAAAAGGCGGTGGCTGACCCTCAGGGCTATGTCCATCCCGACAATTCAGGAAAAGAGATTGAATAGATTAAGCAAAAGACATGACAGATAAAAAAGGCGGGCGCCAAGCGCCCGCCTTTGACTTTGATCTTGCCCTGGTCAGCTGAGGAGCAGGAACCAGACCAGGAGTATGACGGCCATACCGATTAGAAATCCAAGAAAGAGGAAGAGGAAGAAGGTCTTCCAATTCCGCCGGCGTTTTTCCTTTTTAAGTCTTTTTTTCATGACTTCCTCTTCCACAAGGACAGGATCATTGCCCTTGAGTTCCAACTCTTCCAGCTTGGGGGAATCCTCTTCCTTGGCCCAATCCTCATCGTAGCCTTTGTGATAAATGGTCCGCCGGATCTCGCTGTCAGGCACTTCCTGGTCGGGCAGGGCCAGCTCCAGATCCCTGACCTTGATGGCCATGACTGTGCCGTCAACTGAATCATCCAGCTGGCGGGAATGTATCTGGGCCAGGCGGATGGTGGCTGCAAAAGCATCGGGTGAGGCCAGATCCCGGGCCAGGAGGGGACAAGGATAGCCCTGGCTGAAGCCCTTGGAAGTCAGAAGGATGATGTCACCAGGCCGCAGGCGGAATTGTTTCATGGTCAGGGGGCTGGTCAGAGGCGGGCCGTCACCCTGGCCGATCACCCAGGCGGGATGGCCGGCTTCCTGGCCGGAAGAGCGGCTGGGCTGCATGAGTTTATTGTTACGGAAAAGGAAGATATCGTTTTCACCCACATTGAGGATATAGGCCAGATTGGCGTCCACCAGTAGAAGGGAGAGGGAGGCTGCGGCCATGGCCTTGCCCCGGGGTTTGATCTGGCGGCTGATCCGGTCGTGGGCCTCGTGGACCAGAGCCGTGCAAAAGGCCCGAAAGTCCAGTTCGGGCCTTTTGTAGGCAGCCAGATTCTCAACCATATCCATGGCTGTTCTTTGGACTATACGACCAGCCAGATCCCCGGCACCTGAGCCGCCATAGCCGTGAGTAACGGCATAGAGCTGGGTATAGAGGGAAGACTTTCCGCTCCGCTCCTCGCTCCCTGTAATCATGTCGGGGTAAACGCGGCCACCCAGACTGAAGGTGTCCTCGTTGACAGTCGATTTTGTGCCTGATTCAGTCAGGCCGATGACGAGTGTTCTGGCCATATTTTCCTCGATAATCGTTCGGATTTTTCAAACTTTATTGAAAAGATGATAGCACACGGATGCTATCATGGTCTTGGATCCCAGGGCATGAGAGGTCATCTGCCTGGGCCAAGGAGGGTTTGCTATGGATAAGGCAAGGGAGGCGGACAGGCCCCGCAAAGCTGTCGTGATCGTGACAGGGGCCTCATCAGGTTTAGGTGCTGCCTTGACCAGGCGCCTGGACCAGACCCTGCCTGGGGATATGGATCTCTGGTTGATCGCCCGGGATCCCGGTAAACTGGAGGCCCTGGCTTCGGACCTGGACCATGACTGCCAAATCCTGGCACTGGATCTGACCCGGGAGGCGGCCTTCTGGCAAATCAAGGACATGCTGGACATGGAGGAGGCTGACATCCATCTCCTGGTCAACAATGCAGGGGAGGGCTGCAGCGGTCCCTTTGAAGAGCAGGACCTTTTGGCCCACCAATCCCTTTGTGATCTCAATATCCGGGCCCAGCTGGTGATGACCTCCCTGGCCCTGCCCTATATGGGTCCTGGCAGCGCCATTCTTTTCACTTCTTCGGTGGCAGCCTTTTTGCCCCAACCCGGCTTTGCCAGCTATGCAGCTTCCAAGGCCTTCATCCTCTCCTTTGGCCGGGCGCTGGGCCGGGAGCTGAAAGACCGGGCCATCCAGGTCACGGTTACCTGCCCCAACCCCATGCTGACTAATTTTTTTACAAAAGAAGAAAAAGAGGCGCTTATGACATCCTATAAGCGCCTGGGGATTGAAGACCCCGCCCGGGTGGCCGACAAGAGTCTGGCAGCTATCAGGCGGGGCAAAGCTGTGGTGGTGACCTCATTTGCCGGCAGGATGATCCGGATACTGGCCAAGCTTCTGCCCGCCGGCCTGATCATCCGCCTGATCAAATGGTCTTAGCGTCCCTTGATTTTCAGATAAACCAGCTTGACATTGGGGTTGCCGGTGTCCCGCATTTCGATGTCGTATTTGCCCATGGACCTGACCAGGGTGGTCAGCTTGTCGTAGCCGTAGTTCCTGGAGTCGAATGACGGTTGTTTCTTGACAATCAGGTTGCCCACTTCGGCCAGGAAGGCCCAGCCATTTTCATCCTCAACGTCCCGGATGGATGAGTTGATCAGCTTGATCAATTCCCGGTCGACCTTGCGGATACCCCGCTCATCCTTGCCGGCACTTGCCTTCTTTTCAGCCGGTTTTTTGGCCGCATCCTTCTTGACGGTGGTCTTGGCCCTTGAACTGCTCCTGGCAGCCGGTTTTTCCTCCACCTTGTCCTTGTCAGACTCTTCGTCCTCGCTGTGCTGGCCGATGATCTCAAGATAGATGAAACGGTCACAGGCGGCGATAAAGGGGTTGGGCGTTTTCATTTCGCCAAAGCCATAAACGATTTTTCCCGATTCCCGGAGCCGGGTGGCCAACTTGGTGAAATCGCTGTCACTGGAGACCAGGACGAAGCCGTCGATCCGGTCGGTGTAGAGAATATCCATGGCGTCGATGATCATGGCGGAATCGGTGGCATTCTTACCTGTCGTATAAGAGAACTGTTGGATGGGGCTGATGGCGTAATCGAGGAGCTGGGATTTCCATTGGGCCAGATTGGGTTTGGTGAAGTCCCCGTAGATGCGTTTGATGGTGGGTGTGCCGTAGCGGGCTATCTCCTCCATCATGCCCCGGACATTGTGGGGGGGGACATTATCGGCGTCGATCAGGACGGCCAATCTGACGTCACTAGTCGTTGCGCTATTAGTTGCCATATTGTAATCTTCCTCTCAAGCGGCTGCCAATTTTTGCCGGCAACCTTCTGTCAATTCTAACACAGGCAGACCGGCAGGACCGCTGCGGCAGAGGCCGGCCGTGTTATGATTGGTGGAGTTGTACTTGACTTTAAAAGGGGAGGTCCCTATGACATCAAAGAATCCGCTGCTCCTGGTTATGGCAGCCGGGATGGGATCCCGTTATGGGGGTCTCAAACAGCTTGACCCCTTGGGACCGGCTGGTGAAATTCTCCTGGACTATTCAGTCTATGACGCTATGCGGGCGGGTTTTTCCCGGGTTATCTTTGTCATCCGAAGGGATTTCCAGGCCCGCTTTGATGAACTGGTAAGAAAGAAGCTCAAGGGCCGCATGGACTACAGCTATGCCTATCAGGAACTGGATGATTTGCCGGCCGGCTATCAGACTCCCCCGGCCAGGGTCAAGCCCTGGGGGACGGGTCACGCCGTTCTGGCCGCCCGTCACTTGATCCAGGGTCCCCTGGCCGTCATCAATGCCGACGATTACTATGGACCCCAAGCCTATGGGGCCATTTATGACTTTCTCAGCCAGGCGGATAGGGGAGGGCTGCCCCAGCTGGGCCTTTGCACCTGGCGACTGGGTGATACCCTGTCCCCCCATGGCCAGGTCTCCCGGGGCGTCTGCCAGGTTCAGGGGGACCGCCTGGTCGGGATCCAGGAAATCAAAGCCATTGAGCCCAAAGCCGGTGGGATTGTCCACCACCTGGATCAGGGCCAGGGCTATGGTCAGCTGGATGCTGACTTGCCCGTTTCCATGAACTTTTGGGGATTTCCTGCCAGCTTCCTTGATATCTTGTCCCGGGATTTTCATCAATTTTTGGAAAATGAAGCCAAGCTTGACCCCTTGACCGCTGAATATCCCTTGCCGGTCCAGGTTGGCCGGGCTATGGCAGCAAAGGCCGTAGAGGTGACTGCCATGCCTGTCCCGGATGCCTGGTATGGGGTGACCAACCAGGAGGACCGGCCCCGGGTGACAGCTGCCCTGGCCGCCATGTCTGAATCGGGGCTTTATCCCTCGCCCCTTTGGACCTGATAGAATAAATTCAGGGCTGGAACGTTCTGCTTTTGAAAGACGCCAGCCAGCAGGAGAGCATTATGACACTTATGACCAGTATCGCCCAGGCCCTGGCCGGGCGCCTTTCAGTTGACAGCCAGGAAATCCTTTCAGGCCTTGGCCGGCCACCCAAACCGGATATGGGCGATATCGCCTTTCCTTGTTTTCGTTACGCCAAGCAGGCGGGTAAGGCACCCCCTGCCCTGGCCCAGGATCTGAAGGAATCTTTGGAGGCGGAAGCCGGGACAGTCCTGGCTGATCTTTTTGATGCCTTGGAAAAGATTGAGATCGCCGGCGGTTATCTCAATTTCTTCATCCGACGGGATTATCTGGCCCGGACGGTCTTGAGGCAGTCCATGGAAGCTGGCGACAGGCCGGGAGCCAAGCAGGAGGGGGCTGGCAAAACAGTCATCGTGGAATATTCCTCTCCCAACATCGCCAAACCCTTCCATGTGGGTCATGGCTTCTCCACCTTTTTGGGCCAGGCCCTGGCCAATCTCTTCGAATATGCCGGCTATGATGTCCAGCGTTTCAATCATCTGGGCGACTACGGGACCCAGTTTGGCAAGCTGATCGTGGCCTGGCAGCTTTGGGGGGATAAAGAGGCCCTGGAAGAGGCCCCCATCCGGGAACTGACCCGGATCTATGTCAAGTTCCACGAAGAGGCCGACAAGGCCCCCGGTCTGGAGGATCAGGCCCGGGAGGCTTTCAGTCGTCTGGAACAGGGCGGCCCCGATGAAATGGCCCTCTGGGAAACCTTCCGCCAGGTCAGCCTCCAGGAGTTTGATGAAATCTATGACCGGGTGGGCATCCGTTTTGACAACACCAATGGTGAGAGTTTTTATTCATCCATGATCCCCCAGGTGGTGGACCAGCTTCGGGCTCAGGGGCTTTTGGAAGAAAGTGAGGGAGCCCAGGTAGTGGACCTGGAGGCCTTCGGGCTCAACCCCTGCCTGATCCTCAAGAGCGATGGCTCCACCATATACGCCTCCCGGGACATTGCGGCCATTCTCTGGCGTGACAAGGTCTATGACTTTTACAAGAATATCTATGTGGTCGGTATCCCCCAGAAGAATCACTTCAATCAGGTATTTGCTGTCATGAAACGGATGGGTTTTCCCAAGGCCGAGGACTGTGTCCATGTGGCCTTTGGCACTGTCAAATTTGCCCAGGGAGCCCTGGCCACCCGGACGGGTAATGTGGTTCTTTTGGAGGACCTGCTCAATACCAGTGTCGCCAAGACCCAGGCCCTGATCGAGGCCAACAATCCGGATATGGACCCCTCTGAGGTGGCCAGTATTGCCGAAAAGGTTGGTGTCGGTGCAGTCCGCTATGCCTATCTGCGAAATGGGCGGGAGAGGGATATTGTCTTCTCCTGGGAGGAGATGTTGGACTTTGAGGGGGACACAGCCCCCTATCTTCTCTATACCGTGACCCGCTGTGCTTCTTTGGAACGCAAGGCAGAGCCGGCCCTTCTGGAAAGACTGGACCAGGTGACCGACCAGGAACTGTCCCTCTTGGTCTCCGACCATGAGCAGGAAGTCATCAGGGAAATTCAGGGCTTCCCCCAGGCTGTCGCTGCCGCCCGTCAGGCCTATGAACCCTCCATCATGATCCGACAGATCATGACCCTGGCCAGGGCTTTCAATGCCTTCTACCACAACACCCAGGTCCTGAAAAGTGGGGATGAGACCCTGACTGTTGCCAGGTTAGCCCTGGTCCGCGCCGTTGGCAGGACCCTGTCAGCCGGTCTGCGCCTGGCGGGGATCGAACCGGTCGACCGCATGTAAGAGAAAGGCAAGGCCATGGATTATCTCCATTGGTTAAAGGCACATCCTGCCATGGATCCACCCTCTGCGGAAACGATGGCCGCAGAGGCTCATCAGGCTGGGGCCCGCCTCCGCCTGGCTGCCAAGACCGGAGATCTGGGCCTTTTGATCGATCATTTGGCCCAAGCCTACGGGCAAATCGAATCAGACTGTCAAAAATTGCTCCTTGCCTCTTATTATGACCCCACCGACCGCCAGGCCAGGGAGTCTTTCAAGGCCCTCTCAGATCATGCCCTGGTCTATCTGACTGAATATGCCAGTTTTTTCACCGCCCTGTCAGACCTGCCCCGGGCCAGGCGGGGGGCTCAGGCGCTGGATCCGGACTTTCTGGCAGCCGCCAAAAACAGGGGCCAGGCCTATGACAAGGCCCTCCTGCCCCTTTTGAAGGAGGAGAAGGGGGCTATTGAGACTTATATGCAGGGTCTGGATGACATGTTCATGTCTAAGCTCAGCCCTGCCAGGGTCAAAGGTGAAGCCAGGCGCTTGCTCCAGTCCATGTCCAGGGATCGCCGTAAACGGGCCTACCAGTCCCTGGAAGATCGTATGCAAAGTTTCAAGGGCGACCTGGAAGGGGCCTTTATCCGCCTCCATGAGGTCAGGCGGGCCCTGGGCCAGGAAGGGGGTTTTTCCAGCTTCTATGACTATGCCCTGGCAAGAGAGGGCTTGACTGAGGCCATGCGGACCCGGATCAAGGATTTCCGCCAACTGGTCCAAAAACACCTCCTGACCCTAAGTCGTCCCATCATGACCATGCAGTGGGAACGTTTAGGCATTTCGGATCCCCGGCCCTGGGACCTCCTCTATCCGGCCAACTTTGGCCTGCCCACCCTGGATCCTCAGGCCTTTCCCCTGGACGAAACCTATATCAAGGCCCTGGCCCTCATCTTCCCCGACGGGCTTGCCCTCTTTGAGAGGATGCAGGAAGAAGGGGGCCTGACCCTGGGGGTGACAGGGGAGCCCGGCCTGGACAGTGTCTTTTCACCCTACTGCACGGGGGCGGGTATGTCAGGGGTCCTGGCTGCCAATTTTTCTGACTTGAATCGATCCTTCCTGGTCCTGTCACAGATCCCCCAGGAAAACCTCGGCAGTCTGCTTTTCTCCGAGACCGGCTTCCTCCTCCTGGACCAGGCCGGCCAAAAGGCCACATTGCCCTTTCCGCCTTCAGCAGAAAGAGATCTGATCCATCAATTGGCCCGCTATTCCATGGTCTTCCTGTCCCAGAGAGCCTGGCATCTCTTTTACGGCAACAAGACCCCTTATGCCCGCCAATATGACCTCAGCCAATTGGCCTTGGATCTTCCCCTATACTGCGCCCTGGATGAGATGGAGGAATTTCTCTGCCGGGCCAGGGTGACCAACCTGGCTGTCTTCCGTCATGCCTGGAATGAGATTGCCAAGCGCTACGGTCTGGCCGGAACCTGGCCGGGCCATCCCGGCCTGGTAGCCGTAGAGGATCTTTGGCTTTATTCGCCCCTTCTTTGGGCCAGACCCCTGACCGGCATTTTCCAGACCCTGGCGGCGGTCTCCGTCCTGGCCAGCTTCCCTCTGGGCCGTCGGCACCAGGCCCTTGAAAGCAGTTTCCGCCACCTGCTCGAGCTGGGGGGACAAGGCCAGGCCATGGATTCCATGATCCAGGCAGGCTATCCATCCCCCTTCCAGGAGGAGACCGTCATCAAAGCCGGCTTTGCCATCATGGATTTTTTGGCCCTATAATTATTTTGGGAGGGGAGAGGCCATGAAAGCGATACTTGTTGCCAGCCACAACCAGGGAAAACTGGAGGAGTTGAGAGCCATGGTCAGGGGCTATCCCCTGCGGTTGATGTCACCAGACCAACTTGGCATCAGCTTGGAGGTCGAGGAGACCGGGCAGACCTTTGACGAGAACGCCCTGATCAAGGCACGGGCTCTCCACGAGCTGGCAGGGGGTTGGGTCATGGCAGATGATTCAGGCCTTTGCGTGGATGCCCTGGACGGGGCCCCCGGCATCTATTCGGCCCGTTACGGGGGCCCGCCGGCTTCCGATGATGCCAATATGGACCGCCTCCTGGAGGAGATGCGGCATTTACCCCCCGCTGAGCGGACTGCCGCCTTTTGCTGCTCCCTGGCCCTGATTGACCCCCAGGGCAGGGAAGCTTTATTCAGGGGGCGGACAGAGGGCTCTATTGCCTTGACCCGATCGGGGTCAGCCGGCTTTGGCTATGACCCCATCTTCCTGCCCCTGGGGGAAAGCCGGTCCATGGCAGAATTGGATGCGGGGGAAAAAAACAGGATCAGCCATCGGGGCCGGGCAGTTGACCTCTTTTTGAAGGAGTATTTTGGAGATGACCAAGGCAGCCAAGTCACAAGATAACTATTACATTGTCCGGGAAGATGTCCTGCCTGAGGTTTTTCTCAAGGTCATGGAGGTTAAACGTCTCCTGGACCTGAAAAGGGTGGGGTCAGTCAACGAGGCGGTCAGACGGGTAGGCATCAGCCGGAGCGCCTATTATAAGTATCGTAAGTCCATCCGGGCCCTGAAGACCCTGGAGGAAGGTGCCATTACCACCCTTCTGATTGTCATGGAAAATATTGCCCATGCAGCCAGTCTTTGCATTTCCGTCTTTGCAGAAGCGGGGGCGGATATCCTGGCCTTTCAGCAGAGTCCGCCGGTAGACGGCCTGGTCAACATGATGGTGACCTTCCGCTCGGCCGGTGTCTTTGAACTGGAAGATGCCCTCATCTACCGTCTGACCCAGACCAGGGGAGTGGTCAGGGCAGAATACCTCCGCCAGCAATAATCGGTATCGCTGGACCCGGACTGGCGGTTTTCCCTTGCTTTATGCTAGGCTAACCCGGGAGTTGGACAGAAAGGAAGATAGACTTTGCGGCTCATATTTGAAGCGCTGAAAATTGATAAAATGCCCAGAGCCCGCCTGGTGCATATCTGGTTCTTTGTTCTTTTTCTGATCTCAGCCGCTGCCTACCTGACCATGCCGACCGGCGGTCAGCTGGATCTCTTTCAGCAGGAATTGAACGCCTTCTTCCAAAGGCAGGGCTTCCTGCCCTTCCCGCCTCCTGCCTGGTTTTCACTGATCTTCCGTCAGCTGGGACTTTTGGTCATTTCTCTTTGGTTTATTCTTCTTTACGCCATCCACTGGCTTTTTGCCTCGGCCGAAGTGACGGGGGAAGCCTTGGGTGCTGATGAAGACAAGCTGATTCCACCCCTGCCTTCCTTAGGGGACCAGACGCCCAACCAGACGGCTCTTCGGGCCTTTCCTGTCCTTTTGTTGCTTGCCCTGGCCATGATCGTGCCCTATCTCATCTCCCTGCCCGCCATGGGGATCCCTTTTTATGTTCTGGTCACCATGTTGTCCATGACCATCTTTGTCTATATTTTTGACAAGAAGACCATCCCGGCTGCCATGGAAAGCAGCTACCGGATGACCTTGGGCATGAAGTTTTTTATCTTTGCCAGTTTCTTATTTTTGAATTCGATCACCTCAATCATCAGCGACCTCCTCCGTTTGCTCTTTACAGACAATCTTTGGGCAGGAAGCCTGATAAGGGCCTTTTTCTTCGCACTCAAAACCCTGGCCTTTGGCCGCCTGGCCGCCATCTTCTACCGGTCACTGGCCGCCCGTCAAAGCATGATCCGGGATGGATCCCTGGACGGCCTCTGACCCCGAAGAGATCAGAGAGGCCCCCTTGCGGACTTTGCAGGGATCATTTTGAGGAAGTGGACTGAACCATGACATTTGAAGAACTAGAAGGCGTCATCGCCCGCCATAAAAACCAACTGGATGAACTCCATCTCTCCTTGCGACTGGAGGCAGATGCAGAGGAAATTCAACGCCTGACCCAGGAAAGCCTGGAGGCGGATTTTTGGTCTGAGCCCAAAAGGGCCCAGACGGTTCAAAAGCGGATCGCCCATCTCAACAAGAAGAAAAAGCGTTATGAAGATCTGGTTTCCGACAATGAAGATTTTCAAGTCATGCTGGATTTGACAGAGGAAGAAGAAGATCCCTCGCTCCTGGATGAGGTCAGGGGCGGCCTGGGCCAATGGGAGAAGGACTTTGACAGTCTCCGTCTTGAGACCCTCCTGACAGGGGAACATGATTCCATGAACGCCCTCTTGTCCCTGCATGCCGGAGCCGGCGGGACCGAGGCCCAGGACTGGGCAGGCCTCCTTTTACGCATGTACAGCCGTTGGGCCGAGCGACATGACTTCCAAGTGGAGGTCCTGGACCTCCTGGACGGGGAGGAAGCAGGCATCAAGACGGTTTCACTCCGGATCGCAGGCGACAATGCCTATGGCTACCTGCGGAGCGAACACGGGGTCCACCGCCTGGTCCGTATCTCCCCCTTTGACTCCTCAGGCCGACGCCACACCTCATTTGCCTCCTGTGAGGTCCTGCCGGAGCTAGACGACACCATTGAGATTGACATCAATCCTGACGATTTGAAGATTGATACTTTCAGAGCTTCAGGTGCCGGCGGCCAGCACGTCAACAAGACCAGCTCAGCCGTCCGGATCACCCACCTGCCCACAGGCCTGGTGGTGACCTGTCAAAATGAACGCTCGCAACTGCAGAATAAAGAAACCGCCATGGCTATGCTTAAATCCAAGCTCTATCACCTGGCCCGCCAGCATCAGCTGGAAAGGATTGAAGACCTGAAAGGTGAGGTCTTCGATATTGCCTGGGGCAGCCAGATCCGCTCCTATGTCTTTTGTCCCTACACCATGGTCAAGGACCACCGGACCGGTCAGGAGACGGGCGATGTTGATTCTGTCATGGACGGGGACATCGATGCCTTCATCAACGCCTGGCTGGTAGAGGATGCCAAGGCACATCAAGCCGCCCAGGAGGAAGCCTTCAAGTTGTCCAAAAGTGATGAGGATCAGCCATGATCGGTCTTTTCGGCGGCACCTTCGATCCCTTTCACATGGGCCACCGGGCCATCCTGGAAAGCGCCCTGACCCAGTTGAACCTGGATGACCTGATTGTCATGCCGGTCGGCCGGCCTCCCCACAAGGACAGGCAGACCAGTTTTGCCGCCTTCCGCTATGAAATGGCCCTCCTGGGCAGCCAGGGCCTGGGTAAGCTGACGGTCTCGGACCATGAAATCAAAGAGCCGGGCATTGACTACAGCTACCATACGGTTCTTCGGATTAAAAAGGAGAGGCCCGACCAGGGTATCACCCTGATCGCCGGATCGGATGTCCTTTTATCCATTGACAGTTGGTACAGGCCGGCAGATTTATTAAAAGAAGCCTCTCTGGCCGTGGCCCTGCGGGGTGGGGATGATCTGGATCTTATTCTGGCAAAGGCCCAGTCAGTCCAAAAAACCTACCAAACGACGGTTACCCTCTTTGATATGCCGACCATTTCGCTTTCAGCCAGCCAGCTACGCCGGCTCATGGAGGGAGGGGATCCGGTCGGTGATCTATGCCCAGCCCGGGTTGAGTCCTTCCTCCTTCAGTACAAGATCTACGATTTTCAGGAGGTCTTCAAGGCCCTGGGCGCTGAAGGCTGGCAGGCGCTTTTGGATCTGGAAGAAAAAACCTGGCAGCATCAAAGCCGGGAGCGAAGGCTGCATGCGGCATCCGTGGCCCAGTATGCGGCCAGACTGGCCCTGGTCTTTGGAGAGGATCCCGCTCT
The DNA here is from genome assembly GCA_964553675.1 of uncultured Mageeibacillus sp. Taxonomy (GTDB): domain Bacteria; phylum Bacillota; class Clostridia; order Saccharofermentanales; family DTU023; genus UBA4923. The sequence continues at coordinate 24,991 of CAZKLG010000001.1, forward strand.
CGCCGCCAGAGGAGGGCTTTTACACGATCTGGCCAAGGGCTTGCCCCTGGATAAGCAGCGGGCCCTGGCCGGCCAGTATCTGGATATGGCCGGTCATGAGCGCCTGGTCCTTGAGTCCTCTATGAGTCCCCAGCTCTACCACGGGCCTGCCTCCGCCCTTTTGGCCATGGACTTGACAGGGGAGCCTATGGGGCCACTGTCGGAGGCTATAGCCTTCCACTCGACAGCCGCCCCCTTTATGTCCAGCTTGGGCGAAATTCTTTTCCTGGCTGACAAAATCGCTTATGACCGTAACTTCAGCCGCCTGGAGCCCATAAGAAAGCTGGCCGGCCAGGGGCAAATAGACAGGGCCATGCTGCTTTGCCTGGAGGAAATATTCCAGGCCCTGGAGCGGAAGGGGGAATCCCCCTCGCCTCTCAGCCTGGAGGCCTACGAAAAGTATAAATCCCGGGCCTGACCGGCCGGGTACATGTTATAGTAGAAGGGCTTTTGGACCCTAGCATAATTGGCTCTAGCCGGAAAGGTTACATGGATTGAAGCAGGAAGATCAGGATCAAAGAAGACTGACACCGGATGCCCTCTTGGCGGCTCAGGCGGTGGAACAAGAGAAACTTGAACGGATTGAGGCATTGACCTCAGTCATCCTGGAGGCTCTGGAAGACAAAAAGGGCCAGGATATCCAGGTTCTCAGGGTGTCTGAAAAAACTACCCTGGCTGATGTTTTCATCTTGGCCAGCGGGACCTCGGGGATCCATGTCAAGACCCTGGCTGATTCGGTTGAAGAAGCCGTCAAGACGGGATTTGACATTCAGCCCGGTCATATTGAGGGACTGGAGAACCGGAATTGGGTTTTACTTGATTATGGTGATATCATCGTCCACCTCATGATGCCTGAGGATCGTGAACACTATAAGCTGGAGAACCTCTGGCGACCGGGAGGGGAGAGGCAGACAATCTGACCTGCCGCTTCCGTCGTTCTGTCCCTTTTTGACGACCAGAAGAAGAAAATGATCCAGGGATCTGTCCTGGTGGCCAGATAAAATAGCTGCATCTCCGGCATGTCGCCGGCAGGAGGTAGCTATATGCCAGCAAATACCTATTTCAAGGGGGACAAGGCTCCCGGGCCCCGGTCTGGCAGGCCCAAGGGCCCATCCCTGCTTTTCTTTTTGGCGCTCATCCTCCTCTCCTCCGGCTTGCTGACCTTGATTGCCAGGCGGCCGCCAGGGGACAAGCTCCTTTTGGTGGAGTCGACGGCGGGGCATGACCGGGCACCAGCATCAAGCAGCAGTCAAATCAAGCCCTCCTTTCCTGTTCATATCGATGGCGCTGTGGCCAATCCGGGCGTCTATTACTTTCAAGAGGGGGACATACTCAGCCAGGCGGTGGAAAAGGCAGGAGGTCTGGCAGAAAAAGCCGATCAGGTCAATGTCAACCTGGCCATGCGCCTGGCCCCCCATATGAAGATCTATATCCCCAGCCAGGGCCAGGCCTGCCCTCCTATTATCCAGACCCCGGACCAGACAAATAGCAAGATTGACCTTAATCTGGCCAACCAGGCCCAACTGGAGACCCTGCCGGGTGTGGGCCAGGTGACCGCCCAGGCCATTATTGCCTACAGGGATGCCCATGGACCCTTTGAATCCCTGGAAGACCTCATGCAGGTTCCCGGTATCAAGGAGGGGCGCTTTGCTGCCCTCAAGGATTCGATCTATGTCACTTTTCCATGAGAGAAATGGCTTTGAAAAAGGGGCTTGGCCCCGTCTTCAGGTTTGACAAGCAGGTAAAATACCAGTAGAATCCATAAGGCATCGGGGTGTGGCTCAGGTGGTAGAGCGCTTGGTTCGGGACCAAGAGGCCGCAAGTTCAAGTCTTGTCACTCCGACCATAAGAAGATCCGCTCCGACTGGGGCGGATCTTCTTTTTTGAAGTCTTTGTGGTGTCTGGCAATCAGATTTCCATTATTTAAGATAAGGAAGGCAGAAAATGGATTTATTTGATTCAATTAGTCGACGGAAGGCCTGTAGACAATACCTTCCAGAACCCTTGAGTGAAGAAAAACTCGCCGACATTAAGGCTGCGCTTGAGACATTTAAGCCACTCTACCCTGACGCTCCACTGGATTATCGCTTTGCTTCCCAGACAAAAGGCATCTTTCACGTTAAGGCTCCGCATTACCTCATCATCAGTGGACAGGGGAGAAAAGGGGAGGAGGAAAATGCCGGATTTATCGGCCAACAGCTTATGCTTTGGTTGGATTCATATGAGCTGGGTGGTGTTTGGCTGGGTGCATCCAAGGACGCGACAAAGGAGCGCAGCAAATCTGACATTATTGTGCTTGCTTTTGGAAAGCCAGAAGGTTCTCCCCATCGGAAATTAGATGAATTCAAGCGTAAAGCCATTTCAGACATTACCAATTCTCCGGATGATGATTGTATAAAAGCAGTCCATCTGGCTCCATCAGGATTGAATATACAGCCCTGGTATCTTGAGAAAATAAGGGATAAAGTCTTGATCTATCGCCAGCTATTGAAGCCGCCCATGTCACTGGTCTATAAGCTGACCAGGGTAGATATGGGGATTGCCCTATGTCATTACGCCGTGGCTTGTGACTATTTGGGTAAAGCCTTCCACTTCCATCCAGGGGGAGATGGCCAGGCTAAGAAGGGCTACCGGTATTTCGGATATGTGGATATGGCAGACTGAACCCTCGGGACAGGAGGCGGTCTCAAGCTTCTTTTATCGTAAATTTGCTTAAATCCTATGGTATAATATTCGATGTCTTTGGTATAGGGTTAGGGGGCCTTCATGAGTCTATGTGACGAGATCTATCGTTCAAACTGCCGGGAAATATTGCAAAATGGCTTTTCTGATCAAGGTCAGCAGGTTCGGCCTCGTTGGGAGGATGGACAAGCCGCCCATACCATTAAAAGCTTTGGTCTGGTCAACCGCTATGATCTGGAAGAAGAGTTTCCACTCATGACCTTGCGGAAGATCAATTACAGGGCCGCTATTGACGAGCTCTTGTGGATCTGGCAAAAAAAGTCCAACCGCCTTTGTGATTTATCTTCAAAAATCTGGGATCAGTGGTGCCTGCCGGATGGAACCATTGGCAAGGCCTACGGCTATCAGCTGGCCCAAAAGGTCCCTTATCCCGAGGGTGATTTTGACCAGGTCGACCGGATCCTTTATGAACTCAAACATAATCCGGCTTCCAGGCGGATGATAACGAATTTGTATAATTTTTCAGATTTACAGGAAATGGCACTTTATCCCTGTGCCTACAGTATGACCTTCAATGTGACCGGCGATCGCCTGAACGGCATCCTCAATCAGCGGTCCAATGATATGTTGGTGGCCAACAACTGGAATGTCATGCAGTATGCCATCCTCCTGGTCATGATGGCCCAGGTATCCGGCCTGATCCCCGGCCAACTGGTCCATGTCATTGCGGATGCCCATATCTATGACCGGCATCTTCCCCTGGTCCGGGAATTGGTTGACCGGCCTGCCTATCCGGCCCCCAAGCTCAAGGTAGATCCGGATATCCGCGATTTTTATGACTTTCGGGTAGACAGTTTCCTCTTTGAAGATTACCAGTATGGTCCTGGGATCCGGGGCATCCCGGTCGCCCAATGAAGGAGATGATGACATGAAAGCGATTGTAGCCTGTGATCCTTGCTGGGGGATCGGCTGCAGGGGTTGCCTGCAAAAGAGGGTATCCTCTGATCTTCGACGTTTCCGGGCCCTGACCATGGGCAAGGTCATTATTTATGGTCGCAATACTCTGGATACCTTTCCGGATGGCAAGCCCTTGCCAGGCAGGATCAATCTGGTCATGAGGACCCGGGAGGAGGAAGGGGAGGAGGGCTGTGAGTACTTCTGCAACATGGATGCCCTCCACCATCGTATCCGGCAACTCAAGCAGGAGGGCTATCAGGACAGCGATTTTATCGTCATTGGGGGAGGGACAGTCTATGAACAGCTCCTGCCCTATTGCGACACGGTTCTGGTCACCCAGTTCCAGGATTCTTATGAAGCGGATGTCTGGTTTCCGGACATTGACCAGTCGCCTGACTGGTTCCTTGAATCTTGTGGTCAATGGTTGGAGGAGGATGGCGTCCGTTTTCGTTATCTGACTTACCAGAGAAATGATATCGCCTGAAGGCTTGGAAGAAGGGTGGGACTTTATGGAAGCCAAGAATAAGAAGGGTTCCGTCATCGAATTGCAGCCATTCTACATGAAGGATGCCGGCAGAATCCGGGACCTGGCGGGTCACTATTATCCGCCCATGACCCTGAGCCAGTGGCGTGAAGAAGCCCGGCAGAAGATACAAAGGGGTGAAACGCTCTTCTTTGTCGTCAAGGATGGTGAAGACATTGGCGGTCTTGTTGTCGCCTCACCCTTTGGCTCCAAGACCTGGATTGCCATTCGTATCTGGGTAAAGACCAGCCTGGCCCGGGAGGAGATGGAGGAGATTCTGCGCCTGGTCGTAGGCGACGACGAAGATCTTTACCGGATAGATGTCATGTTCTCTGATACCGAGCTGGGCATGAGGGGCCAGCTGGGACGACTCTTCGAGGTCGATTGGCCCATTAACCGGCTGACCTATTACGTCCCTCAGATTGCCCTCCGCCAGGTGGCCTTCATTCCCTGGGTTTTTGGCTATATGGCCGTTGTGACCAATCCCGACCGGGACAGGATAGAATCCATCCAGTTTATGAGGAAGGGTAAGGAGGGCCTGACCAACCTGGTCAAGCAGACAGCTTATTACCGGGGCCTTCTGGGTTTTGAGGGTATTGTGGCCGGTCAGGAGGATCCATTCATGGAAGAAGAGTGTGACATCCTCAAGCTGGCCCGTTCCGAGCTGACCCGCTATCTGGCCGGTGGCCATCTGCCGGACATCCCTTATGACTTTCCCAAGGGGACCGCCTTCCAGGAAAAAGTCTGGCGGGAAACCCTGAAAATCCCCTATGGGGCGGTACGGACCTATGCGGACATTGCTGCTATCATTGAACCCGACAAGAGTAAATCAGGCCAGATGGCCAGGGCAGTGGGCCGGGCTCTGGGGGCCAATCCCTTGCCCATCCTCATTCCCTGTCATCGGGTCATCGGCTCCAACCGGGATCTGACCGGTTTTGGCGGTGGCGTCGACATCAAGGAACATCTGCTGCAATTGGAGATGTGGGATACCCTGGCACCCTCCTAAGCCGAAAAAACCTTCCTTGACATGAAGGTGCCTGCTTGTTAAACTCAATTGGATGTTTTTTGGGAAGACATGGTGGAATTAGCTCAGTTGGTTAGAGTGCCAGGTTGTGGCCCTGGAGGTCACGAGTTCGATTCTCGTATTCCACCCCAAAAGCCAGAAAACCATAATGGGGTGTAGCCAAGCGGTAAGGCACGGGACTTTGACTCCCGCATTCGCAGGTTCAAATCCTGCCATCCCAGCCATAGGATCCACTAGCTCAGTCGGTAGAGCATCTGACTTTTAATCAGGGGGTCTGGGGTTCGAATCCCCAGTGGATCACCAGTCAAGCCTTGGGGCAGTCCGCTGTCTCAAGGCCTTGCTGTTTTATGGGGCATGCATGATAGTATAAATAGCGGATTGTCAGCCCTCTTGAATTGACAAGGAGCTCGAATGTGAAAATAAAAGACAGCAATCATCAAGAAGGACTCTTTCGACTGCCCCTGGTCGGCCCTCGCTTATCCTTGCATCCCTTGGAAGCGGCCGACATGGACAGGATGGCTCCCTTTTTTGCCCGGACTGAAGCCCTTTACTATTATCTGCCTGACACCCTCCTGCCCAGGAATGCCAGACAGGTCCAGATCATGATGGAGGACTGGAACGACGGCAGGGAGAATTTTGTCTTCAGCTGCCGCCTCCAGGATGAGACTATAGGCCTTTTGACCCTGTCAGCCCTGGACCCCATCTCGGGTCACGCCGAGCTTGGCATCATGATCGCCCGGGAGGAAGCCCGGGGAAAAGGCTATGCGGCCGAGGCCTTGGGCCTGATCATGGATTACGCCTTTGGTGAACTTCGTCTCCACCGTCTCTATGTCCGCGTGGCCCCCGATAACCTGCCCTCCCTCAAACTGTTCCAGGGCCTGGGCTTTGTCCAGGAGGGACGGATACGGGAAACGGTCAGGCGGGGCCATGCTTATATGGATCTCCTGCTATTGGGTCTTTTGGAAGATGAGTATCGCAGCATGGTGGAAGAGCCGGCTTCCAAGGCATGATAAAATTATCATTCGACTTAAAGGTCAAGGAGTGAAATTTAAAAGAGGATGATTCGATCGACACTGACAGCCCATTTAGCCGATGCGGACAGAAGGGGACTGACCCTCCAGGTCAATGACCGGGATATCGGTGTTCTGGCCAGCCAGGAGCAACGCCACTATGTCATGTCAGGCAATCGCCGGGTCCAGCTGATTGCGGGTCTGGCCACTGATCCGGAGGATCCGGCATCGGTCCTGTCCACCCGGGCGCTCCTGCGCCACTGGCTGGTGTCTTTTCGGGAACTCCAGATTAACGGACTCTCCCGTTTCCCTCTGATTGCCGAACGCAACCGCCTGGATGCGGATTTTCTCCTCCTTATGGACGCTGAACGGGTCACGATTTGGACGGATCCCCCTTATGCCGTCTACTTGCACCGGGGACATCATCTTTATCGCCAGCAGCCCACCTATCCGCCCGGCCATCCTTCGCTCATGGCCTTCAACCGCATGGACTTCTATGCTTTCCGCCCCAGGGAGGGGGACGATCTCCTGATCATTGATCCGGCTTTCATCGACCTTTTTGAGGCCCAGGACCTGGAAGACCTCCTGGCCGATATCCACCAGATCAATGTGGCCATGACTGAATTGACCCGACTGGCCACCTCATACGGCCGTGATGTCGACACCTCATGGTTCTCTGCCCAGATTCAGAAACTGGAAAAGGATCTGGAAATGTTCAGTGCCGAATCCAGGGAACGATTTGCCGGCAGGCGGGGCTCGGAGCGGGATCCCATTCCCTGGCAGAATCAGCTGACCCTTTCTAAGGTGGTTCCCCTCCTGGACGGCAATGTCCGGATTGATCCGCCTGGCTATCAAGGTCAGGGCCAGGGACGCCTGGCTCCGCCGGCGGCCAAGAAACAGCCCAAACCCCCTCAATTTACCTCGGTCTGGCAGGACAGCCAGGAAGAGAGGCGGAGGATGCCTCTTCAGGGGGAAGACAGGGTCCGCCGGGAGAGAAAGCCCATGCCCGATCCCTATCAGACCAGGGGGGGCTTCCTTGACCGGGTCAAACACTGGAATACGGACGGGATAAAAAGACGACTGGCAGGCTGGCACCACCGCCTGACCCATCTGGTGCCGGGTTCCCGGGGCTTGTCCCTTCTGACCTACCTGGCTATCTGGTTGGTCATCCTGGTCATCTTTGTCACCCTCTTTGTCTCTGTCAAAGGCAAGAGGGGGCAAAAAGAGACGGAACCCGACCGGCCTAAGGTGACCAGCCCTTCCGAAACGGAGACGCCTAAAACAGATTTTGAAATTGATATTGTCGTCAAGGCCAACAGCCTGAGGGTGCTGGCTGAGCCTGAAGGCGAAGAACTGGTGGGGACGGTGACCCGTGGAGACCGCCTGGTCCAGTTGACCCATGCAGAGGACGGCTGGGTCCTGGTCCGCCTCCTGGACGGCCGGACCGGCTATGTGCCCGAGGCCCTCCTTCTGGCCTCTGAAAATGGTGATTAAAGGATTTGTCAAATCCCTGGGCCTGTTGTATTATGACTTGGGTTTCCGGACACAGGCGGGTGTAGTTTAGTGGTAGAACATCAGCCTTCCAAGCTGATCGTGAGAGTTCGATTCTCTTCACCCGCTCCAATTTTCCGGAAACCGACACGGGCATATAGCTCAGCTGGATAGAGCAACAGCCTTCTAAGCTGTGGGTCGCAGGTTCGAGTCCTGCTATGCTCACCAGGCCGCAGCCATCTGCCGGGTTTTTATCGAAAATCCGCAGATGGTTTTTTATTGTGACCCCTGGCTTGACGATGATTTCAATACGTGTGAGAATCGACCTGAAGGGAGCTATTATGAGCCAAGCTTACGATAACACCAGCATTTCACAGCTCAAGGGTCCGGACCGGGTCAGGCTGCGTCCTGGTGTCATTTTTGGTTCCGACGACTTGCGGGGCTGCCAGCAATCCTTCTTTGAGATCCTGTCAAACTCAATCGACGAGGCCCGCGAAGGTCACGGCCATGTCATCACTGTCACACGTTTTCCCGACCATTCCATCGAGGTCATTGACCGGGGCCGGGGGATCCCTCTGGACTACAATCCCCTGGAAAAACGCTACAACTGGGAACTGGTTTACTGCGAGCTCTACGCAGGCGGTAAATACAAGACCAATCTGGGCGAAAACTATGAATACAGCCTGGGTCTCAATGGTCTGGGTGCCTGTGCCACCCAATATGCCTCCCAGTGGTTTGATGTCCAGGTCACCCGGGACGGTTTTCTTTATGAGCTGCATTTTGAGAAGGGTCACAATATCGGTGGCCTGAAAAAGACAGAGGTCAAGGGCGGGGCCACGGGGACCATCCAGCGCTGGATGCCTGACCGGGAGGTTTTTACCGATATTGCCATCCCGGCAGACTATTTCCAGGAGACCCTGAAACAGCAGGCAGTTGTCAACAAGGGGGTGACCTTTGAGTTTATTGACAAGCTGGAGGGAAGAGAGACCACTTACTACTATCCTGAGGGCATCAAGGGCATGGTTCGGGAGCTCAATGTGGAAGGGATCACAGAGGCTGTCTTCTTCTCGGGCGAGGGCCAGGGCCGCGACCGCCAGGACAGGCAGGACTATACGGTCAAATCCGATGTGGCCTTTGCCTTCAACAACCATGTCCGGGACATCCGTTACTACCACAACTCCTCCTGGCTGGAATATGGAGGATCGCCTGACCGGGCCGTCCGTTCGGCTTTTGTGTCAGCTTTTGACAATTTCCTGAAAAATGAGGGCAAGTACAAGGCCAATGAGGCCCGGATCAACTTCGGAGACATCGAAGAGAGCCTGATCCTGCTGACCTCCTCTTTTTCCACGGTCACCAGCTATGAAAACCAGACCAAACGGTCCATCAATAACCGCTTCATCCAGCGCTTCATGACCGACCTGATCCGGTCCAAGCTGGATATCTGGTTTATCGAATTCCGTGACCAGGCCCTGAGGGCCGCCGACCAGGTCCTCCTTAACCGCCGCAGCCGCGAAAAGGCTGAGAAAACCCGTCTTTCGGTCAAACGTGACCTCATGCAGCAGATTGATGTCTCCAACCGGGTCAAGCTTTTTGTGGACTGCCGGAGCCAGGACCTGGAAAAACGGGAACTTTATATCGTGGAGGGCAATTCGGCCCTGGGCTCGGTCAAAATGGGCCGGGACGCAGAATTCCAAGCCGTTATCCCGGTTCGGGGCAAGATCCTCAACTGCCTCAAGGCCGATTACAATACCATCTTCAAGAACGATATCATCATGGATCTGATCAAGATCCTGGGTTGCGGGGTGGATATCCCCAAAAAATTCAGCAAGGACTTGCCGGCCTTTGACATCGAGCGTTTGCGATGGAACAAGGTCATTATCTGTACTGACGCGGACGTGGATGGCTTTCAGATCCGGACCCTGATCCTGGCCATGTTTTACCGGTTGACGCCCGAGCTCATCCGGCAAAACAAGATATTCATTGCCGAATCCCCCCTCTATGAGATCAGTCACCGGACCAGGAAACTGGAATCTACCTACTTTGCCTATTCCGACCAGCAAAAGAATGACATTCTGGCAGACCTTGGAGATGGCAAGGTCCATGTCCAAAGGTCCAAGGGCCTGGGTGAGAATGAGCCCGGCATGATGTGGACGACCACCATGAACCCCGAGACCCGGCGCCTGATCGCCGTCATGCCTGAGGAGGAAGAGCGTATGCGCGCCACTTTTGACCTGCTCCTGGGCGATGACATCCCCGGTCGCCGGCGCTGTATCGAGAAGAGGGGACACCTCTATATGGACATGCTGGATGTCGTCTAAGGACATCAGCTATCAGGACAAGGACAGGAAGAGCCCGTGACAAAAAAGGACGACGGCATCAAGGCCATTGAGAAAAATATTTCGGATACCCTTTTTGAGAACTACATGCCCTATGCCATGAGCGTCATCATATCCCGGGCCATCCCGGAAATTGATGGCTTCAAGCCGGCCCACCGGAAACTCCTCTATACCATGTATAAAATGAATCTTCTGGGTGGGGCCAGGGCCAAGTCAGCCGATATCGTCGGCCAGACCATGAAACTCAATCCCCACGGCGACCAGACCATCTATGAAACCATGGTCCGTTTGACCCGGGGCAACGGCTCCCTCCTCCATCCCTGGATTGACTCCAAGGGTAATTTCGGCAGCGTTTCCTCCCGGGATATGCAATATGCCGCCTCCCGCTATACCGAGGCCAGGCTGGATCCTTCCTGCGAGACCCTCTTTGGCGGTCTGGACAAGGATGCGGTTGATTTTGTCGACAACTACTCGGGGACCATGAAGGAGCCCCTCCTTTTCCCGGCTGTTTTCCCTACCATCCTGGTCAATAACAACCAGGGCATTGCCGTTGGCATGGCCAGCAATATCTGTTCCTTCAACCTCAAGGAGGTCTGTGATACCACCATCGCCCTGATCCGGGATCCCCAGGCGGATCTTTTGGAGACCCTGCCTGCGCCCGACTTTTCCACGGGGGCCTATCTGGTCTATGAGCCTGATGACATGCGGGCTATTTATGAGACGGGGAGAGGGTCTTTTCAGCTTCGGGGCACGGCCGATGTCAACCGCAAGGAGAGACGGATCGAAATCCGGGAGATTCCCTATACCACCACGGTGGAAGCCATCATTGATGACATCGCCGATGGCATCAAGAAGGGGCGCTTGAGGGACATCATCACAGCCAGGGATGAAACCGACCTGGGCGGTCTTTGCATCTCGGTCGACTACAAGCCCTCGGCAGATCCTGACGTGGTCCTTCACCAGCTTTTCACGGCTACCTCCCTGCAAAGCAGTTTCTCCTGTAACTTCAATATCTTGATTGACAATAAACCCCGGGTCATGGGGGTCAGGGAAATCCTGGCCCAATGGTTGGAATGGCGAAGTGGCTGTATCCGACGGGAGGCCCTATTCGAAGCGGACAAGAAACGGGCATCCCTCCACCTGCTCAGGGGCCTGGAAAAAATCCTCCTGGATATCGATAAGGCCATTGCGGTCATCCGGCTGACCGAAACTGAAAAAGAGGTGGTCCCCCGACTCATGTCGGCCTTTGATATTGATGAAATACAGGCTGAACATGTGGCTGAGATCCGGCTCCGGCAACTGAACCGCGAGTATATCCTCAAACGGGTGCGGGAGATTGAGAGTCTTGAGGAGTCCATTGAGGGCCTGGAGCGTCTGGTCAAGAGCCGGGCCAAAATCAGGGAAAAGATTGTCAGCCAGCTCAAGGATGTAGGTAAACGTTACGGCCGTGAACGCAAGACCCGGCTGATCGCCCCGGAAGAGATCGAAGTGCCCGAAGAAGAGGAATTGATCCCGGCCTACAACACCCGGATCTTCCTGTCAGAGGAAGGCTATGTCAAAAAGATTCCTGCCACCTCCTTGAGGGGGAATTTCGAAATCCGGGTCAAGGAGGGTGACCGCCTGATCCAGGAGCTGGATTCCAGCAACCACTCGGAACTTCTCTTCTTTACTGACAAGGCACAAGTTTACAAGCTCATGGCTTGGGAGATCGAGGACCATCGGCCCTCACTCCTGGGTGAATACACCCCCAATCTCCTGGATCTGGATGAAGGGGAGAGGGTCCTCTTTGTCCATTCAGCCCTGGAACCCTTTGAAGGTGAATTCCTCCTGGTCTTTGAAAACGGCAAGGGGGTCCGCCTGGATGTCTCCCATTACGAGACCAAACAAAGACGCAAAAAGCTTATCAAGGCCTACGATGATTCCTCGCCCTTGGTCGGCATGGCCTATTTGCCGCCTGACAGTGATCCGGCCTTTGCCGTCCGCTCAAAGAAGAATAAACTCCTCTACTTCCAGTCTTCCCAGATCGTCAAGAAGGTCACCCGGTCTGCCCAGGGTGCCGCTATTTTAAGAGCCAAAAATGACCAGTTGACCAAGCTCTACCATGAGGAAGAGCTGACCTTCATCAAGGACATCAGCTATTACCGGGTGGCCAAACTGCCCACGGCTGGTCGTTACATCCGGGAGGAGAGTCTTGAGGAAAGACAGCTTGAGCTGGACGGGACCTCTTAGACCATGAATTCGCCCCTGCTGGAGACATCTTCAAAAAAAAGCCGCTGGCCCCGGCAGCTGGTCCGGGTCCTTCTGGTCCTTCTCCTGGTCGGGGGGCTTATAACCGCCTTTTTCCTGATCCGCCAGGAAAGTCTGCCTTACGATTTGAAAGATTATCAAAAGGCAGTGGAGGCCGGGGACCATGACAAGGTCCTGGTCATCTACCATGCCCTCAGATCCAAAAGGGCGGCACTGGCGGATGCAGAGCCCTCGGAGCGGATCCAGGCCCTGGAGGCTGCCGCTGACCAGTTGATTGACCGGATGGAGCGGGATGCAGGCAGGAAGAGCCAGGACCTGATTGCCTCCCTGACAGAGGGGGCCAGCCTGACAGAGGCTGATCTTGACTGGATGGAAGACTATGCTGCCATGGCGGGCCACTACATGACCCAGGCCCTCTCCCATCAATTGGGGCGTTATCTGGACCATGAATTTGACCAGGCCAGCTTTATCCATTTTGCCGGTCAATTGACCCGGCTTCCCTATCTGGCCCGTGACAGCCAGGCCCTGGTCCAGGAAGCGGACTTGCTGGAGGCAGTCAAAGAAGGCTTGAAAGAGGCCAATGAGGCCCGGGACAGGGGAGCCCTCTACGAGGAAAGTAAGATTCTGACCCAGATCATGGCGGCCTGGGATCTCAGTCGTCTGGAGCCTGCCCGCCTCTACCTGGAAGATCGCCTGAGCCTGGCCTGGGAGGGCTACTATCAGGAAGAGATAGCGGTCATCCGTCAGGAAATGGCCCGGGATAAGACCTATGACGCGGCCGTCCGGATCAAGCGCCTCCTGGCCTGGTTCCAGGATGACCAGGAGCTTTTGGCCTTTTATGACATCTGCCAGGCGAAAAATCCCGACAAGGTGGTCACCTGGTGGGATCCTGTCGAGCATCTGGCCATCAAGCCCCTGATCGCGGACAGCCAAAGGGCCTTTGACGGAGACAAGTACCAGGCCGCGGCCGACAGGGACCTGCTTTTGACCGGTGAATTTGAAAAGATACTCTTTGAACTCTATGACCGGGACTATGTCCTGGTTGACAGCCGGGCCTTTGTCAGCCCGGAAGGCAGGCTTCAGGGAATCGTCTGTCCCCAGGGGAAAAAGCCTCTGGTCCTGGTTTTGGAAGATTATTACGCCTCCTTGCCCCGGGCTGAAAGTGGCATAGCCTGGCGTTTACAGCTTAATGAAGATGACCGGATCGAGGGGGTCTTGCTGGACGCGGATGGCAGTGAGCGGGCAGATCCTTCTTTTACGGCCCTGGGTATCCTGGAAGCTTTTCTCGAAAGTCATCCGGATTTCTCCTTTAACGGTGCCCGCGGGGTCATCGCCCTGGTCGGGCAATATGGCATCCTGGGCTATCCGGTGGCAGATGTCCAGGAGCTGACCCTCAGGCGGGATGCCCGGGATTCAGGCCTGGATCCCGACCTGATCCCCAGGGCTGATTTTGCCTATAACCGTCAGGTCCTGGACCGTCTGCTCCAGGCCCTGCAAGCCAGGAACTGGACCCTGGCCTCGGGCAGCTACGCCCGACTTTCCCTGCCCTTTTCTTCCCTGGCCCTGATCGACCAGGATATCGCCATGACAGCCCAATGGATGGAGCATTACACGGGTAAGCTGGAGGGTCTTTACTGTCCTTTCGGGGATCATCTGGAGTCAGACCCGGTCAAGACTGCCCGCTATACCCAGGCAGGTTACAGCCTGCAATCGGGCTACGGGGCCTGGGCCTACTGGCAGGAAGGGGATGGCTATGCCTATGTCTCCCGGACTTATGTGTCCGGTGCCGGCCTGCGCCAGCCCTGGGTCAATCATCTGGACCGCTTCTTTGATGCAGCCAGGGTCCTGGACCGTCAGTCCAGACCCTGAATGTCGGGGTCGGGGTCAAGGAAAAAGCTTTTGTAAAGGGCATTGACGGCCCTGGTTTTTTCATAGTGGCGCATCATAAAAAGCATGCTGATTTCAAAATAATCCAAAAGGACCATCTCGATGCTGATCTGCTCCCTGGCCAGGGCGGCAGAGGCCCGGGCAATGACCCCGATGGTATCCCTCATACCTTCTCCCACCAGCATGACGACCGACATTTGGCGGACTACTGTCACCTCTTCAAATCCCAGTTCCGTTTTGAGCCGGTGGCGGAGGACCAATTCCTGTTCCAGGGGGAAATGGTCTTCCCTGACCACGATACTGACTGAATCGATGCCGGTCGGAACGTGGTGGACATTGATAGCCAGTTGGGCGAAGATGGTCAGGATCCGGCTCAGGATACCGACCTCCTGGTTGATCAGGACCCGCCGCAGGTTAATGGTACAAAAATGATCCCCTGCCGCAATACCCGTCAGGACCCGGTCGATATGGCTTCTTTGGGCCACGATCCGTGTGCCGGCGGCCAGGGGGTCATTGGTATTGCAGATACGGATGGGGATATTTCGGCGGATGACAGGTTCCAGGGCTTCGGGATGGATGATGGAAAAGCCGATGTAGGCCAGTTCCCGCATTTCCCGGTAGCTCATCTCTTCCAAAGGCAGGGCATGGGGGATCAGGTCGGGGTTGACCGCCTGTACACTGTCCCGATCCGTCCAGTTTTCATAAAGACTGGCATTGACAGCTGCGGCAAGTACGGCGCCGCTTATGTCAGAGCCACCCCTGGAAAAGGTCATGGTATGCCCCTGGGCAGTCCGTCCGAAAAAGCCGGGGAAGACGACGATGCCTTCCTCCTGGGCCAGGGGAGCCAGCTTGTCGTAGCTTTCCTCCATGATCTCTGTCAGACCATTTTGATAGCTGAGGATGAGGCCGGCCTCCCTGGGGTCCACATAGCGGGCCTTGACGCCCATCTGCCAAAAATAGGCTGTGATCAGGCGGGCAGATATGATCTCGCCCAGGGCCAGGACAGAGGCCCTGGATTCAGGTTCCCTGGCGTCCACCTGGAAGGCCAGCTGGTCCAGGACCTGGACCAGGTCCCGGGCAGTCCCGTCCATGAGGCCCAGGTCACTTGCCATCTCCAGGACCCGCTCCTTGATGATCCTGCCAGCCTCATGGCCGTCCCGGCCGGCCTCCCGCTCGTGAACCAGATGGATGAGAAGGTCGGTGATCTTGTCGTCGCCTGTCACAGTCGGGCGCTTACCCGGGGCGGAGACCACCATGATCTTTCTTTCCCGGTCATCCAGCATGATCTGGCAGGCCTTTCGGATCTGGGCCGCATCAGCCAGGGAGGAACCCCCAAACTTACAGACGATCATAGGCCTTGTCTCCCTGCTTACCGGCTGCCTGGTCCAGAAAGAGTCCCTGCCAATGGCTTTTCCCGCCCAGACGGATCAGGATCCACTCAATAGGCCGCTTGAGGCGGACGGTGATCATCTCTGCAGGGTCCCGCCTCAGGGTCAGGATGACGGGCATGCCGGCCCGGCGGGCAGACCAGACATCGGTCAGGAGTTGATCCCCTACCATGATGGCTTCCTTGGGCAGGCACTGTCGACCTTCCAGTTCCATACAGATGGGCTCCATGGCCGGTTTTCGGGCATTGGCGATAAAGTCCAGGCCCAGGGAATCGGCGAAAGACCGGGCCCTTGCCTCCCTGGCATTGGAGGCAATAAGGGGAAGCAAACCGGCCTCCTGGACCTGGCTGACCACGCCCCGGGCAAAGTCATCACCCAGATGTTGGCCATGGCAGACCAGGGTGTTGTCGATATCCAGCAAGACAAGGCGGAAACCCTTGGCCGCAAGTGTCTGATAGTCGATGACCTCCGGTGAAGGGACGATCAAATCAGGGAAAAAGCGGGCACGTATCCAACGCTGAATAGGCCGGGGGGCCTTGTCTTTTGTCATAGTAATGGCGCCTCCTTCATGGGACGGTGTCAGATGCATATCGATACTCTACCATGAATGGCAAAGGGGGCGGGCCGGGGGCTTGCTTGCGGCACCAGGCCCTTTCCCGTAAAATGGCAACAAGACTTCAAAAGTTGGCAAGAGCCGGAGGTAATTATGATTAGTGCGGGCGATTTTCGCAATGGTACGGGCTTTGTTCTGGACGGACAACCTTGTCAGGTGGTTGAGTTTCAACATGTCAAGCCTGGGAAAGGATCCGCCTTTGTCCGGGTCAAATTCAAGAATCTGCAAACAGGCAGTGTCGTTCAAAAGAGCTTCAACCCCTCCGACAAATATGAACCGGTCCACCTTGTCAACCGGGACATGTCTTACATCTATCAGGATGGTGACCTCTATTATTTCATGGACCAGGAATCTTATGACCAGATCCCCATCGGGCGTGAAAAACTGGAACACGCCCTGCCCTACCTCAAGGAAGGCATGATGGCCCGGATCCTCTCCTGGGAGGGTCAGATCCTTGATGTCGAGCTGCCCAATGTGGTCGAGCTTGAAATCACGGAATGTGAGCCTGCTGTCCGTGGCGACACGGCCCAAAGTGCCACCAAGAATGCCACCCTGGAGACAGGGGCGGTCATTCGTGTCCCCCTCTTTATCAACCAGAATGAGATCGTGCGTATCGATACTCGTACCGGGGAGTACCTGGAGCGGGCCTGATGGAAACCGATGGCCGGCAGTTCTCGATCAAGGGCGAACGGACCATGTCCCAGGGCTTTATTGCCCAATATGCGGCAGAGGCAGCCCTGCATACCCGGGGAGTCAGCGGCCTGAACAGGGGCCTTGTCTCCGGCTTGAAAGAGGCTATCGGACTGGCGCCTCAAGGACGGGGCGTCCGGGTCAATTTCCGGAGCGGGGAATCGGATGATGTCATTATCACCGTATACCTGGATATTGAATTTGGACATGTCATGCCCGAGGTAGCCTGGTCAGTGCAAGAACGGGTCAAAAGAGACGTGGAACGTTTTACCGGCCTCAATGTGGACGCCGTCAATGTTCATGTCATCCGTGTCGTCGACAGCAGGCAGGCGGCGCTTGACCAGGATACCCATCCGGGGGATGTGGAGGAATTTTTATGAGCCGCTGGGCCAGAACCATCTTAATCGCATTTTCTTTCCTCATGGCTATCTTTTTCCTGGTGGCCCTGATGATGATTATCAGCACCGATATTTTGACGGGGATGATTACCATGATCCTGGATATGGCTCAAAAGCAGCCTGCCAAGACGGTGGCCATCGTCGTCGGCCTGGTCGGCTTTCTTTTTTCCATCATGACCCTGATCGTCTCGGTCATGACCGGCAGACTGCGCAAAACCCGTATCCGTTCCAATGAAATTGGCGATATACAGATAGGGGTCGAAGCCATTGAGAATATTGCCCTCAATGCCGCCAAGATTTCACAGTCAGGGGTGAAATCAGCCAAGGCCCGGGTAGCACCCTCCAAGGGGGGAAAGCTCTTCATCCGCATGAATGTCCAGGCCTATTCTGACGTGGAGATCCCCATGATGATGTCCCGGGTTCAGGAACGGGTCAAGAAGGATGTGGAAAAATACACGGGTATTGAAGTGGCCAGCGTCGAAGTCCGGGTCAGCCGGGTTGAGGCGGTCGCCCCCCGGGTGGAGCGCTGATCCATGCAGAGCCCCGATCCCTCAGATAAACCCAGACGCCCGGATCAGGCGCCCTTGTCATCAGGCCCTGCCGGTGCCCTGATTGCCTTTGTATTTGCCCTGCTCTGGGTCATCTTCGGTTTTTGGAAATTGCTTTTTATCCTCTTGCTGACCCTGGCCGGCTACTTCGTCGGTTACCGTTATTTCCGGGACCGTGATACCATCAGGAAACTGATAGACAAAATACTTCCGCCGGGCATGTTCCGGTAGCTGGAGGATAAACCATGAGTCGGCACACCGCCCGTGAACTCGCATTTAAATTTCTTTACCAAGAGGAGATCCGAGAGGACCCCTTTGAGATCCAGCTGGAGGACTTCCTCAAGACCCGGTCCATCCGGGATAAGGCGGATCGGACCTATTTCGAGCAGCTGGTCCAGGGGGTTCACAAGAACCGCTCCCTGATCGACCAGGTCATCAGCCGCTATTTGAGGGGCTGGACCATGGAAAGGCAACTGCTGATTGATTTGTCCATCCTCCGTCTGGCCGTTTACGAACTCCTCTTCGATGAGGAGGTGCCGGCTGAAATTGCCATTTCCGAGGCCGTCATAT
The DNA here is from genome assembly GCA_964553675.1 of uncultured Mageeibacillus sp. GTDB lineage: Bacteria > Bacillota > Clostridia > Saccharofermentanales > DTU023 > UBA4923. The sequence goes on from CAZKLG010000001.1 coordinate 43,394, forward strand.
TTGCCAACGAATACGGAACCGATCAGTCCAGGGCCTTTATCAATGCCGTTTTAGGCAGTGTTGAAAAGCATGAGGAAAAACAGGTTCAGCCGGAGCCCCAAGAGGATGATGCCTGACCATGAACCAGGTCTTTTCCGTCACTGAATTGAACCGGGCCGTTAATGAGCGGTTGAGCCGGGATCCCCAGCTTGGAAGGGTCAGGGTGCGGGGCGAGATATCAGGTTTTAAGAAATACGCCTCCGGCCACAGCTACTTCACCCTCAAAGATGAATCTGCCTCCGTTTCCTGCGTTCTTTTCCGCCAGTCTGCCCCCATGGCTCCCAAGGGTATGGGAGACGGCATGCAGGTCCTCCTATATGCCCGGACCAGCCTCTACGACAAGACAGGCCGTTTCCAGCTGATTGTAGATGAAGCCCGGGAAGAGGGGCGGGGAGATCTCTACCAGGCCTTCCTTCGCTTGAAAGAAGATCTGGAGCGGGAAGGTCTCTTTTCCAGCCAAAGGAAGAAAGCGCTTCCCTTTATCCCCCAAAGGATTGTGGCCATTACCTCAGCTGAAGGTGCGGTCATCCGGGACATCATTCATGTCCTCAGGCGGCGCTTTCCTGGGATCCGCCTGATTCTGATCCCTGTCCCTGTTCAGGGCCCCGGGGCCGAAAGAGAGATCGCTGCGGCCCTGGAGCTGGCCAATTACCTGGCCTTGGGTGACGTCATTATTCTGGGCAGGGGAGGCGGATCCATTGAGGACCTGCAAGCCTTTAATGAGGAACTGACCGCCAGGGCCATAGCCGCCTCAAAGATCCCGGTCATTTCCGCTGTCGGCCATGAGACGGACTACACCATTGCCGACTTTGTGGCTGATCTTCGGGCGCCCACCCCCTCTGCAGCGGCAGAGCTGGCGGTGCCGGTCAAGGAGGAGCTTTACAGACGGCTTGACCAGCTGTCAGCCAGCCTGGAACAGACCATGACCAGCCGGCTGGAAGGGGCCTTGAGCCGGGTCCAGGATCTGTCAGGGAGGCCCGTCCTGACTCACCCGGCCTCCATAATGGACAGGCATCTGTCCCGGCTGGACCTGATCAGGCACCGGCTCCAGGCAGCCAGCGGAAGATGGCTCCAGGGAGAGGAAAACCGTCTGGCCAAGCTTGAAGCCCTTATAAGGAACCTGATCCTTGTCCGCTCAAACAAGGCCCTCTCCCGCCTGGACAAGGCAGAGGGCTCCCTCCAGGCCCTGTCCCCATTGGCAGTCCTTTCCCGGGGTTACAGCCTGGTAACCGATCAAAGAGGCCAGGCGGTATCCTCCGCCGGGCAAGTCAAAGGAGGGGATCCCCTGGAGCTGACCTTTCATGATGGACAGATAGGCTGCCAGGTAACCCGCCCCTATATCCAGGAAGGAGATCCGGATCATGAATGACGAGAATAAAAAAGACAGGCTTGACGGTCAGGACATGACCTATGAAGAGGCCATTAAAAGACTGGAGGAGATTGTCAGTCTTCTGGAAAGAAGCGAACAACCCCTGGACCAGTCCATGGACCTCTTCCGGGAAGGCGTGGCTCTGGCCAGCTTCTGCAGGACCAAGCTGGACACCATGAAAGAAGAAATTGTCAAGCTGGTGGATGCGGAGGGCTCAGAGGTGCCTTTGGGATGAATCCTCCAGCTAAAGCCATAGCTGTCCAGGAGGCCAGGGAGGCCCTGGAAGTTTTTTTGGAGAAGACTTTATCCCCAGGATCCTTGTCAGACCATCCTGTCTGGCAGGCGGCCCGATACAGTTTGCTGGCAGGGGGAAAGCGGATCAGGCCCCTCCTGCTTTTTCGGACCTGTCTGCTTTTTGAAGACAGGCTGGCCCCGGCCGCCCTCCCATTGGCCGCTTCCCTTGAAATGATCCATAGCTATTCCCTGATCCATGACGACCTTCCCGCCATGGACGATGATGATTTCCGGCGGGGACGCCCTTCCTGCCATAAAGCATTCGGGGAGGCGGTAGCCATCCTGGCCGGTGACCTGCTCCTCAACACTGCCTACGAGGTCATGCTGACCGCCTATGAAGACCATCCTGACCAGGGGACCTTCCAGGCCATGAAGACCCTGGCCCGGGCCGCTGGCGGCCAGGGCATGATCCTGGGCCAGGACCTTGACCTGGCCCTGGAAAAGCAGGTCTTTGACCAGGTTTCCCTGGAGGAAGTCCAGGAGATGGCCAAGCTGAAAACCAGCCGGCTCATCCAGGCAGCCCTGCTTATGGGAGGCCAGCTGGCCGCTGTCCCTGCCCCTGCCCTGGATCAACTGGCCCTGATCGGGGAATCAAGCGGTCTGGCCTTCCAGATAAGGGATGACATACTTGATTGCATGGCCAGCCGTGATAAACTGGGCAAGACGCCGAAAAAAGATGCGGCTGCCGGCAAGAAGACCTTCGTGACCCTGGCGGGCCTGGAAGGCGCCCGGGAGGCACTGACAAGGGAAAGCCTTCGCATGCAGACCGCTTATGAGGCCCTGGAGGCCATGGGTTACGATACGGAGCTCCTAGCCCATTACACCAATCACTTGATCGAAAGGAAGTCCTAGCTTGCAAGCCTACCCTCTGCTTGAATCCTTGGGCGGGGCGGCCCATGTCCGTCTGCTGTCCGATGAGGAAAAAGTGCAGCTGGCCCAGGAACTGCGCCAGCTGATCATTGAGACGGTGGCAGTCACCGGTGGACATCTGGCGCCCAATCTGGGGGTCATCGAACTGACTATCGCCCTCCTGGCGACAGGCAATTTCCCCGACGATTCCCTGATCTTTGATGTAGGCCACCAGTGCTATGCCTGGAAGATCCTGACCGGCCGCCTTGAGGCCTTTTCCAGCCTCCGCCAGAAAGGGGGCTTATCGGGTTTCCCCAAAAGGGAGGAGAGTGACTTTGACGTTTTCAACACCGGTCATAGCAGCACCTCCCTGTCAGCCGCCCTGGGCCTGGCCAGGGCCAAGCGAATCCGGGGGGATCACAGCAAGACCATGGCCCTGATCGGGGATGGTGCCCTGGGCGGTGGCATGGCCTTTGAAGCCCTGTCTGACGCCGGCCAGAGCGGTGAAAACCTCCTGGTCATCCTCAATGACAACCAGATGTGCATTGACCAGGCGGTTGGCGGTATGTCCCGCCATCTGGAGCAGCTGAGGACCAGCCAGCGATACATCCGGATGAAGACGGTCTGGGAAGTCAGGCTGGGCAAGATCCCCCTAGTCGGCAAACCCTTGGTCCTGGCCCTGGCCCGGATGAAACGCCGCTGGCGCTCCTGGCGCAGGGAGGCCGGAATTATTTTCGAACAGCTGGGTTTTCGCTATTACGGACCTGTGGACGGCCACGACCTGCCTGCCCTGGAAAGGCATCTTAAGGCCCTGCGCCTGGTCCGGGGGCCCATCCTCCTCCATGTCATTACGACCAAGGGCAAGGGCTATTGTTACGCAGAGGACCAACCCCACAGCTATCACGGGGTTGCTCCCTTTGACAGTGTCAATGGTCAAAGTAATGGTGTGACCGGGCAAGGCCCTTCCTTTTCCAAGCTCCTGGGTCAGACCCTGGTTGAGCTGGCTGAGGAAGATCAGCGGATTGTCGCCATAACAGCCGCCATGGCGCAAGGTACGGGTCTGACGCCTTTCCAGGAGGCCTTCCCCCAGCGCTTCTACGATGTGGGTATCGCGGAACAGCATGCCCTTACCATGGCAGCCGGCATGGCGGCAGGCGGACTTCGCCCCTTTGTGGCCCTTTACAGCAGTTTTTTACAAAGGGCCATGGACCAGCTCATCCACGATATCTGCCTGCAGAAGCTCCCTGTCGTCCTCCTGATCGATCGGGCGGGGCTGGTAGGGGGTGATGGGGACACCCATCAGGGTCTATACGATATGTCCATGACCCTGTCCTTGCCCCATATGACCATCCTGGCGCCTGCCACGGCTTCTGACTTTAGGGCCATGCTTCACTATGCCCCCAGGCACCAGGGCCCTCTCATGATCCGCTATCCCAACCAGGCGGCTTCCTTGGCCAGCTACAGCCCTTATCCGGATCCGCCTGATCAAGCGGTCCTCTCGGATTTCGTCCGGCTCCGCCAGGTCCGCCAGGGTCAGGACCTGACGGTCATCGCCCTGGGCGTCACCATTGAAGAAGCCCAAAAGGCGGTGGACAGCCTCCGGGCCAAGCATCCTTCAAGCACCATTGATTTATATTCTTCCCAATCTCTTGTGCCGTTTGATTATAAAACTATGTTAAGATCTATACATAAAACAGGCAGGCTTCTTTTGATCGAAGACGGTGTAGAGTCAGGTGGATTCGGTACCCTGCTGGGTGCTCAGGTCGCCCGGACCCATCCCGGGGTCTTGATAGATTATGCAGGGGTCAGCCAGCCCGACAGGGGGCAGGCGACCCGGTCTGAGTTAATAAAAGAAGAGGGGCTTGATAAAGAAGGGCTTGAAGGACGCATGTCGAAGCTTCTGGGTCTGCCAGGATCCGGAGGCTGACAATGTTCAAAAGGGAAGGTGGCCAGCGTGCGGATTGCACTATATCCCAATGCAGACAGGGATCCGGGCTTCGGTGTTACCCGCCGCCTGATTTCCAGCATTACGGGAGCCGGTGCAACGGCGGTCATTGAGGCGGGTATCCTGCCTGATTTCCATGAAGAGGGGCTGGTTCGTGGGCCCTATGCCGACTGCCAGCTCATGATCTGCCTGGGCGGTGACGGAACCTTCCTGTCGGCAGCCCATCATGACAGTTCCCGGGACCTTCCCAAGATCGGTGTCAACCTTGGCAGTGTCGGTTTCCTGATGGAAATCGAGGTGGATCGCCTGGATCAGGCCCTGGAACGTCTTTTGCAGGCTGACTACCAGGTTGAGGACCGCTCACTTCTGGAATCCTCCTGCTTCGACACAGGGGGCCACAAGGTCTTGACAGACGAAGCCCTCAATGATGTGGTCATTGCCCGGGGTTCGCGTGCCAAATCCATCATCCTTGGCCTGGAAATTGATGGGTTAAGAGTCCAGAATATTCCAGGTGATGGTGTCATTGTCTCGACCCCGACCGGTTCGACAGCTTACTCTCTTTCGGCCGGGGGACCCATTGTCCATCCGGCATCTGATGTCATCCTGATCACGCCCATCTGCCCCCATACCATGCAAAACAGGACCTATGTGATTGCTGCCGACTCCCAGATTACGCTCAGGTTGATTTCCAACCAGGACGGCGCCACTTTGACGGTGGATGGCCGGGGCGGCCTGGAGATATCAACCGGATCACGGGTCAAAGTTCAATCTGCGAAAAGAAAAGTGAAATACATAAGACTGTGGGGAGAGAGTTTCTACCAGACCCTTCCCGCCAAGATTCAGCAAAGGGGACTCAGCCGATGAAAAAAGCGCCAAAAAAGCAACGCCAATCGCGCATCCTGCAAATCGTAGGCGAGCGCAACATCGAAACGCAATCTGATCTGGTCGCGGCTCTCCAGGCCTTGGGCATGGATGTGACCCAGGCGACCGTATCACGTGACATCAAGGAACTGGGTATCGTCAAGGTCATGACAGGTGAAGGGACACAAAAATATGTGGCCCTGACCCATAGCGGCGAGGCAACCGCCGGCCGGATGAAGCGGGTCTTTGCCGAAGCCGTCACCTCGGTCATCAATGCCCACACCCTGGTGGTGATCAAGACCCTTCCCGGTATGGCCCAGGGCGCGGCATCGGCCCTGGACTCCATGTATCTGGATGAAATCCTGGGCACTCTGGCCGGCGATGACACCATCTTCATTGCCACCCATACCACGGAGGCCGCTGTATCCCTCCGCCAAAAGCTCAATGCCCTGACCAAGATCAATCCTTATGACAGTGAAGAGGAGATGGACAAGTTTTAGATGATTCACCGCGTAGAGATTGACAATTTCGCGCTGGTGGAACATGCCGACCTGGACCTGGGTCCGGGCTTGACGGTTCTGTCCGGGGAGACAGGTGCCGGCAAATCGATCTTGATCGATGCGCTGGACTTTGCCTCCGGAAGCCGCAGCGACCGGACCATGCTGAGGACCGGCAGCCAGGAGGCCACCGTCTCCATCCTGATCCAAGATCCCAGCCAAGGGGATACCCGGGAATTGCTGGTGTCCAGGACCCTCAAGGAGGGCGGCCGCAGCTATGCCAAGCTCAATGGCCAGCTGGTCACTGCCAGCGACCTGCGCCAGCGCATGGAGCCACTCCTTGCCATCCACAGTCAAAATGACCAACAGACCATCTTCCGTGAATCGGTTCACCGGCAGCTCCTGGACGCCTATGGGGGCCTATCGGTCAAAGAGGCCCTGGATGATTGGTATGAGGCAAGGGCCGGCATGGAGGCCCTTGACAGGCGTTTGGGCCAACTTTTCCTGGACCCGGAGACCCGGGCCAGGCGCCGTGACATCCTGGCCTTTCAAAGCGGTGAGATCGAAGATGCCGACCCCCAGCCGGGGGAGGATGAGGATCTCTTGAAAAAAATCAAGACGCTGACGGCTGTCAGGGAGATCTCCCTTCATCTCAACCAGGCCTGGGAAGCCCTGGCCGGGGGTGAAGACGCCTCGGCCAGCGACAGCCTGGGCAGGGCCCTGGTCGAATTGTCGGCTGCCAGCCGCTACAGCAGCCGGGTCCAGGAGCTGGAAGAAAGGGCTGACAGTCTTCGCAGCCAATTGCAGGATCTGACCTATGATCTTTCAAGGGTAGCCCAGAGGCTGGATGACAGGCCCCAGGAGTTGGAAGAAGCCAATCTCAGGCTCCAGCGCCTGGGTCGCTTGCAGGAAAAATACGGATCCAGCCTGGAGGAGGTCATCCGCTATGGTGAAAAGGCCCGAGCTGAGCTGGAACGCCTGGATGAGACCGAAGAAGAGTTGGCCCGGCTGACCCGGGAAAAAGAAGCCCTCTTGGGTCAACTCCAGGACCTGGCCCAGCTACTCAGGAAGGGGCGTCAGCAGGCAGCCCTTGACCTGGAGCTGGCCATCAACCAGGAACTGGCTGACCTGGACATGAAAGATGCCGCCTTCAAGGTGGAGATTGAAGACAGGCCCCTTGGCCAGGACCTCCTGCCCCAGGACCCCCAGGCCATCCGTTTCATGATTGCCCCCAATCCCGGTGAGCCCTCCATGCCCTTGATCTCCATTATTTCCGGGGGTGAAGCCTCCCGGGTCCTCTTGGCCATCAAGACCGTCCTGGCCGGTTTGGACCAGGTATCCACCATTATTTTTGATGAGATCGACACGGGGATAAGTGGGCAGACTACCAGCCGGATTGCTGACAAGCTGAAGGCCATCGCCCGCCATGCCCAGGTCATCTGTGTCACCCATAATGCCCAGATCGCGGCAGCCGCAGACTGCCAGCTCCTGATCGGCAAAAGTGTTGATCAGGGGCGGACCCGGACCTCCGTCCAGCGGATCCAGGGGGAGGCCCGGGTGTCCGAAATTGCCAGGCTTCTATCGGGCAGGCCGGATGATGAAAAATCAAGATTATTGGCCCGGGATTTGTTAAGGTTGGGTCAAGAGAGATAAAAGGAGAGAGGGCTGTGAGGCCCTCCAGTTATGCCGATGAAGAAGGAAAAGAAGAAACTGTCCCTGACTGGCAGTGAGCTCAGGCCGGAAGATGTCCGGGAGGTGGCCTCCGGCAGGCAGGCTGTGACCATCAGTCCCCAGGCCCTGGCCGCCATGGAAGCTTCCCATCAGTTGGTGGTTTCCATCCTGAGGTCAGGCATACCCACCTATGGCATATCGACCGGTTTTGGCGATTTGAGCCGCCTGACCATTTCAGAGGATATGAATGCCCAATTACAGCTCAACCTGATCCGCAGTCATGCCTCGGGTGTGGGGCCAGCCTTTTCCCCTGAAGTAGTCAGGGCCATCATGCTCTTGCGCCTGAATGCCCTCTGTGTCGGCTATTCGGGCATCAATCCGCAAGTAGCCCTGCTTCTGGCCGATCTGATCAATCATGACATCATCCCCCATATCCCCCAGCAGGGTTCACTGGGTGCCTCCGGCGACCTGGCCAATCTGGCCCATATGTCCCTGGTTCTGGTCGGGGAAGGGGAAGCCCTGATCGATGGGGAATGGCTGGAGGGAGGTCAGGCTCTGGCCCGCCGTGGCCTGTCACCTGTCAGCCTGGCGGGTAAGGATGGCCTGGCCCTGATCAACGGCACCTCGGTCATGCTGGGCCTGGGTGTCCTGGGTCTGCTTGAAGCCGAACTTTGCTTGCATGCGGCCAATATGGCGGCTGCCCTGACTTTTGAAGCCCTGAGGGGCTTTCGTGCCGCCTATGACCCGGCTGTCCACCGCTTGCGCCGGCAGGAGGGCCAAATCCAGGTAGCTGCCTTGCTTCGGGAAGCCCTGGAAGGATCAGAGTGGGCTGACAGCCGCCAGGAAGATGTCCAGGATGCCTATACCCTCCGCTGCGTCCCCCAGGTCCATGGGGCCAGTATGGATGCCCTGGCCTATGTCAGACAGATCATCAGCCGGGAAATCAATGCGGTGACCGATAACCCCCTGGTCTTTGCTGACCGGGGCCAGGTCATTTCCGGGGGCAATTTTCATGGCCAGCCCCTGGCCTTGGCCCTGGATTTTCTGGCTATCGCTGTGGCGGAATTGGCCAATATCAGCGAGAGGCGGACAGAGCGGATGGTCAATCCCCAGCTCTCAAACGGGCTACCTGCCTTCCTTTGTCAAAATGGCGGGGTCCAGTCCGGTTTCATGATCCCCCAGTATGTGGCAGCCTCCCTGGTGTCAGAGAACAAGGTCCTGGCCCACCCTGCCAGTGTGGATTCCATCCCCTCCTCGGCCAACAAGGAAGACCATGTCAGCATGGGCGCCTTTGCCGCCCGTAAGGCCCGGGATGTGGTCGCCAATACAGAGCGGGTCATCGCCATCGAATTGCTATGCGCCGCCCAGGCCCTGGACCTGCAGGAAAGAAGGCAATTGGGCAGGGGAACAAGCAGGGTCTATTCATTGATACGCCGCCATGTCCCCCCCATGACGGAAGACCGGCCGCCCTCCAAGGATATTGAAGTGATTGCCGGCCTGATCCGGTCGGGGGCCATCATGGCATGCAAGGACCAGGCAGGCGTGCTATAGTGTCATCAAAATACGCAGGAGGACAAGTCTATGGAATATAAACACCTGAAAATCACGGAATATCTGGATAAGGCGGCTTCGGCCAGTGCCACCCCCGGCGGGGGCTCGGTCTCGGCCCTGATCGCAGCCCTGGGAGCTTCCCTGGGCCAGATGGTCTACTATCTGACTGAAAATAAAAAATCCTATCAAGCCAATGATGAAGCGGTTAAAGAGGCTGTCCACGCAGACTGGCAGGCCATCGCCAGACTCCAGGAGGAGTTTACCGGCCTGATCGACCGCGACATCCTGGCTTTTAATGAATATATGAAGGCCCTGGGTCTTCCCAGGGAGACTGACGCGGATAAGGCTGCCAGAAAAGAAGCCCTGGCCCAAGCCTCCATCCTGGCCATGGAAGTCCCCCTTGAAACGGCCGGCAAGGCCCTGGAACTTCTAAGGCACCTGGTATCCATCGGCCGCTATGGACATACCAACTGCATCTCGGATGCCGGTGTGGCTGCCCTGTCTGCCAATGCGGCCCTCCAGGGTTCTGTCATGAATGTCCGCATCAACCTGACTGGTATTGAAGATGAGGCTATCCGGGAAGAGGCGGAAGCAAAAACATCAGCTTATCTGGAAGAAGCAGAGACCCTGACCCAGGCCATCGTCAAGGGCGTTTACGACCGTATTTAGGCCCCGGCCAGGGATCCATCCAAGCCTTTATGCAAACTGCCGGGTGACCTTCATGGCCGCCCGGTATTTTTATGCCTTTTTGAGCGTCATTGCTTATCTTTTTATTGACAATCAGGCCCCTGGCACATAAACTGTTGATTAGAATAAACGATCGGGCCGGACTTTGTCCGGTTCGTTCATTGATCATCATCGTGATTTAATCGTTTCGAAACTTGATAATTGAATATTGGAGGTGATTACCATCGAATGGTTATATGTGGTTGTCGGTTTACTTGCAGGCGCCGTCTCCGCTTGGGCGTTGACAGCGCTTTTCTTTCATAAAGGCTACAGCAAGAAGAGCCGTGAACTGCTTGAAACAAAGCAGAAGACTGATGAAGAGGCCCTTGCCATCGTCGGCGAGGCCATCAAGAAGGGCGAAGACAGGAAAAGGGAGATCCTCCTGGCCGTTAAGGAAGAAGTCCACAAAGCCAAGTTGGAACTTGAACGGGATGTACGCGAACGTCGGCATGAGCTGAACCGCGAACGCCAAAGGATTGATCAAAAGGAAACTGTCCTGGACCGGAGGGCTCAGAGCCTGGAGGACCGGGAAGAGGAATCCAAGGACCGCGAAAGAATCCTGCTTGAAAAAGAAGACAATCTCCAGGTCATCGAGGCTCAAAAAAGGCTTGAGCTGGAGCGGGTGGCAGGCATGTCCGTTCAGGATGCCAGATCCATCGTTCTGGAAACAGCCGAGAATGAGTACCGTTATGACCTGTCAGTCCTCTATAAGCGAATGGAGGACGAAGCCAAGGCATCTGCCTCGGCCAAGGCCCGTGAAATCGTTGTCTCTACCATCCAGCGTTATGCCAGTGATTATGTCTCTGAAGCGACCGTATCGGTTGTCGCTTTACCCAACGAGGAAATGAAGGGCCGGATCATCGGCCGTGAAGGCCGGAATATCCGGACCATTGAACAGTTGACCGGTGTAGACCTGATCATTGACGACACGCCCGAAGCCGTTATCCTGTCCAGTTTTGACCCCATCCGGCGCGAGATCGCCCGGATCAGTATAGAAAAACTGGTCCAGGATGGCCGTATCCATCCGACGCGGATTGAGGAAATGGTCAACAAGGCCAGCCGTGAGGTGGAGGAATCCATGCGAGAAGCCGGAGAACAGGTTGTCTTTGACACCAATGTGGCCGGTCTTCCCCAGGAGATTGTCCACATGCTGGGACGCTTGAAGTACAGGACCAGCTATGGACAGAATGTTCTCCAGCACGCCGTGGAGGTCTGTCGCATCGCCGGCATGCTGGCAGCGGAATTGGATCTTGATGTCAATGCCGCCAAAAAGGCAGGGCTCCTGCACGATTTGGGCAAGGCGGTTGACTTCGAGATGGATGGTTCACATGTCCAGCTGGGTGCAGAGATCGCCCGGCGCTACAAACTTGATCCGATTACAATCAACAGCATTGAATCCCATCATGGTGACGTGGAGCCGGAGACTCCCATTGCCAGCCTGGTCTCAGCAGCTGATGCCATTTCAGCCGCCAGACCCGGGGCCAGACGTGAGAACATTGAGACCTACATCAAGCGCATTGAAAAGCTGGAAGAGATTGCACAATCGATTCCCGGCGTCGAGAAGTCCTATGCCGTACAAGCGGGCAGGGAAATCCGGGTCATCGTCGAACCGGATGCCGTATCGGACGAAGAGATGCCCCTCCTGGTACATGAGATCTGCAAGAAGATCGAGGAAGAGTTGAATTTTCCTGGTCAGATCAAGGTCAACATGATCCGGGAAAGCCGCTACAGCGATTTTGCCAAGTAGCATCTGTCCTGAAAATCAAAAAGCAACGGGCTGTCCGCCCCCCGGAAGACGGGGCCAGGCGGGCGGTCCGTTTCGCTTTTTCCAGCATGGAAATCGGGCCTTTGTGGTAATCTTGATAGGGTCTTTCGGCTCCTTATGGGCTGGGAAATCAAGCAGCGAAGAGAGAAGATAATCATGAAAAAACTTTTGGCAACAACGCTTGCCGTCATCATCATCTTGCTGCCGCTGGGATGCGGGGGAGGGGAGAGTGGTCAGGAAGAACTGCCGACTGCAGCCCCTGAGCAGTCGCTTTTGCCCACCCTGCCTCCACCCGCTGTCCAAAAGCCGGGGGATAGCCTGAGGGTGGCCGGCCGTCAGGAGCGGGATCTCAACCCCCTTTACCCCAAGCACTATGCCAGCCAGTCCCTGATGAAGCTGGTCTATCAACCCCTCTATGAAGTCAGTCTTGACGGCAGGCTCCAGCCTGTCCTGGCCCGGGACCACCGCTGGTCGGCTGATGGCTTGACCCTGACGGTCAATCTGGCAAAAGACCGCCGTTTTCATGACGGTAAAGCCCTCCAGGCCGCGGACGTCGTCGCCTCCTTCAGGACCTATCTGTCGGTCCAGCTGCCAGCCGGCCCCCTGCCCCAGGAAGACCCCGATGACCTTCCGGATGACCTGATTTTGGAAGAGGTGGAAAGGGAGGATCTTTACGGGAAAGGGCCTCTCTTTCAGCCCCTGGAATTTTCGCTTATGAACCTGGACCGGCTGGCCGCCCTGGAGAACATTGCAGACATGGAAGCCCTGTCGGAAGAGATCCTGACCATCAAGCTCTTTTCGCCCGATCCGCTTTTTCCCCGGCATTTAACCTTTCCTGTCCTTCCCCAGGCCCATGCCCGGGAAAGGAGCATGAACCCGGCGCCGGGAACCGGTCCCTGGATATTGACCAGGGATGGTGAGGCCACTTTCAGCCTCATGGCCCAGGATGGCAATCAGCAAGTGAAGCGGATCCAGGTGACGGCCTTCAGTCGGATCCAGGATGCGGTGGCAGCCTTTGAAGCCGGGGACATCGACCTTCTTCTTATGGATTCGTCGGAGACAGCCCTTTATGCTGACCGTTCCAGGATCAGGAAACAGCGGCTGGAAGACGGCGGCTTCATTTCCCTCTATTTTGCAGGCCGGGGGGAAAATGCCCTGGCCATGCGGGATGCCCTCCTTTATGTCTTTCAAAATGATCCGGCTTTCGATTTGATCGGAGCCCCTCTGGCCGGGGCCTCCTATCCGATTTTGTCAGGGGATTTTCGCCTCAGGGAAGGCCGGTTGCCTCTTTATCTGGCGCCTGCTCCCGACCAGGGCAGTCTCAAGCAAAATGACTTGGACCAGGACGACAGTGGCAGGCCACAGGATTCCGTCTATTTACCCTTCAGGCTCCTGGTACCGGAAGATTTTCTGCCTGCCCGCCTGGTTGACCGGATTGGCAGTGCCCTCTTGCAGCTTGGCAGACAATTGACCATCATCCGGGCATCCGCCGACAATTGGCAGGCTGCCTTGAATTCAGGCCAATATGATGCGGTCCTTTTAGTGGAGGCCCCCCATGGTTTTCCTGACCCGGCAGATTATCTGGATGGCCTGGCCCGGGCAGGGCTGCTGGATTGGTCCCAGCTGCTTGACCCGGCTGACCGGGTCTTCCTCCTTGACGCCCGCCAGGCCATGCTAGGACAGGGACCAGGCCAGGGAGGGGCTATAGAAGGCTATCCTGATTATCTTTTAAGGGTTTTTGGCCAATTACCGGTCCTGGGTCTGGCTGTTTCCGGGACCATGGTCTGGTACAGTAATCATGTTGAAGGCAGCCTGATAGGGACCTGGTATTCACCCTATCTGGGAGTGGAGGACTTGTTGGTATGGGGACCATGATTATCATTCTTTTAATTCTTTTGGATCAGTGGTCCAAGGGTCTGGCCGAGCGCCTGATCGGTCTGGGCGGCGTTTTCACGGTCATCCCCGGCTTTTTTGAGCTGACCTGCATCCACAACAAGGGGGCAGCCTGGAGCCTCTTTTCCAGCCAGGCCTGGGGCTTGGTTTTTCTGATTGTATTGTCCTCCATAGTACTTTTTGCCCTCCTTTGGATTATGAGAAAGGCAGAGGACCCCAGGGCCAGGGCTGTCCTCATCCTCCTTATTGCAGGCAGTGCCGGTAATCTGATCGACCGCTTGCGTATGGGAGCAGTGACCGATTTTCTCTCCTTCATCTTCGGCTCCTATGTTTTTCCTACCTTCAATCTGGCTGATTCTTTGATTACCATCGGCGCTATTCTTTTGATATTCTTTTCCATCAAGGATCGTGAATTTCTCAATGTCCCCTTCGGCCTTGCCAAAGAAGAGGGGGACCGGGACAAGGTGGAGGAAAAGTGAGGCCTGAACTTCTTATCATCCAGGAAAATGAAGCCGGGGAAAGACTGGACAAGTGGTTGGCCAGGCGCTTCCCGGACTTTTCCCGACAGGCCTGGAAAAACCGGGTCGTCGAGGGTGAGATCACCCTGAACGGACAAGCTGTCTCCGCATCCAAGACTTTGGCAGCGGGGGACCAGGTCCTGATTCCTGCCTGGGAGGAAGAAGAAGCCAGGGCGCCCGTCATGGAGAGCCTGCCCCTGACCGTCCTTTATGAAGATGAATGGTTGGTCATCCTGGACAAGGCCGCCGGTCTTGTCGTCCATCCGGCGCCCGGTCATGCCTCGGGAACCCTGGTCAATGCCATCCTGGCCCGCTATCCGGGCTTGTCGGACCTGGCAGGCCGGGACCGGCCCGGTATCGTCCACCGTCTGGACAAGGACACCTCAGGACTGATCTTGATTGCCCGGGACAATGAGATTCACCGAAAATTGGCCGAGCTCTTTCGAAAATCGGAGATCGAGCGGGTTTATGAGGCGGTCGTTCATGGCAGGCCCCAGGTGGACCGGGGCTTGATTGACCTGCCCATTGCCCGGGACCATGTCAACCGGAAAAAGATGATGGTAAGGGAGGACGGCAAGGCCTCCAGGACAAGCTTTGAGGTCATATCCTCCAAGGGCGACCATTCCCATCTCCGTTGCCGCTTGTTGACAGGCCGGACCCACCAGATCAGGGTTCATCTGGCCTATATCGGCCACCCCGTCCTGGGTGATTCCCTCTACGGAGGAAGAAAGAAAGCCCAGGATCCTCCCTATCAGCTCCTCCACGCCAGACGCCTGTCCTTCATCCATCCCATGACGGGCCAGCCGGTGGATTGTCAAAGTCCTCTTCCTGAACGCTTTTGTCCCTATCTAGAGGAGGAGGGCTGCCAGCCATGAAGGGGGGCCTTTGGAAGAAGTCCCTGACCGTGCTTCTGGCCCTGACAGCCGGCTTGTCCCTGGGCTTTTTGGCCAGGCAGATGCAAATGGTGGGCAAGGGGGAAGATTTTGACCTGGCGGCCATCCGCCAGGCCAATGAAGATCTTTTGGAAGAAGAAGCCCGCCATCTCATGCTCCAGACTCAAAACGACGACCTGGAGGAGCGGAAAAAGACTCTTTTACGCCGTTATGAGGATTTCGAGGAGGTGGGGGATATCCTGACCGAGCTGCGTGGCAATCAGGTCCTGGCCGGCATGACGGACGTGACCGGCCCCGGCCTGCACCTGGTCCTGGATGACAAACTCAACTATGATCCTTTGACGGATCCCATTGAGGGCATTATCCATGACAGTACCATCAACTATGTGGTCAATCTCCTCTGGTCGGGCGGGGCCAGGGCCATCTCCTTCAATGGAATCCGTCTGACGGCCCTGTCAGAGATCTCCTGCGTGGGACCCACCATCCTCTGCTATGGGGTCAGGTTGATGCCGCCCTATGTCCTGGAAGCCATAGGACCGGCCGATATCATGCGTCAACGTCTGGAATCGGATTCCTATCTGGCCCACCTGACTCAAAGTAAGATCGGGGTCCGCTTGAGCATGACAGAAGAAGCCAGGCTCCTCCTGCCCTCTTTTTCCAGGACCCATGACTACAGTGCCTATATCAATCTGCTTCGTGAGCCCTAGGGCTTGACTGGATAGAGAGGTAATTTTATGAAAAATAAATGGTTCCAGTACGCATCCCTTTTCCTGGTCTGTGTCCTTGTCGGTCTGGTGATCGCCCTGCTCATGAAGAACCTCAATGCCGCCAACCTGGGCGGCAAGAGCCTGCAGGAGCTCCAGAACTCCATCATCGATTACCAGAAGAAGAATGAAGACCTCAACAACCGCAACACCCGCCTCTATGAGTATCTGAGGGAGCTGGAGGCTGAGCTGGCCAGCGGCCATGGGGAGAGTTATTTGCATATTGTGGAGGAAAAAGAGCAATATGCCCTCTTTGCAGGCCTTCGTACCGTCAAGAACACGGGTGTGGTCATTACCTTGACCCCCCTGGCCGGTTATCAGATGCAGGATGCCGTGATCCGCCAATTTGTCAATGAACTGTCGGCCCTGGGGGCCCAGGCCATGTCCATCAATGAGGAACGGAAGGTGGCCACGACAGAGATCCGGACCAGCCAGGACATGATCCTGATCAACGGGGTATCATTTGCCAGGGACACCAGCTATGAAATAAAGGCCATCATCAATCCGGCCAAGATTGATTCCTATGTGGTTCCCTATCTGCTGTCAGTAGGCGATAATATCAAAAAGCAGGTCCCGGATGAATCCATCTCCATCACCATCCGCAAGGATGACAATGTGACCATTCCCGCCCTCAACGAGGACCGGATTGCCTATCAGATGGATTTTCTGGAATCGGTGGACTAGTGTTACGACTTTATGGGCAGTCACTTCAAGCCCTATAATAGGCTCTATGGATAATAAAGATTTGGAATTCGAAAAATATATTGAACTTGACAGCCCCGAAGAAGGCCTGGTGCTCTTGGGGGCCTGCAATGGCAACGCCTCCCTCTTTAATGAGGCCTTTCATGTGGTCTGCGATTCGACAGCCGATGGCATGGTCATCAGGGGTCGGGATAAGTCCTCGGTTGAGGCAGCCTCCCGCATTGCCCTTCGCATGAATGAACTCTTTCGGACAGGGGCTGCCCCGGTCAATGAGCAGATGGTCCGCTATCTGATCGATGCCTCCCTGGCAGGAGACCTGGCCGAGGTGGAAGCTTTTACGCCCGATTTGATCTGTGTCAATGCCAAGGGCCGGCCTATCCTGTCCAAGACAAGGGGCCAGCAGGTCTATGTGGATGCCATCCGCAAACATGAACTGACTTTTGCCATAGGACCTGCCGGGACAGGCAAGACCTACCTGGCCGTCGCCATGGCGGTCAAGGCCTTCAGGGCCCATGAGGTCTCGCGGATCATCCTGACCCGTCCCGCCATTGAAGCAGGGGAGAACCTGGGATTCCTGCCCGGTGACCTCCAAAGCAAGGTGGACCCCTATATGCGGCCCCTCTATGACTCCCTCAATGACCTTATGGGCTATGAAACCTACCAGCGTCATCTGGAGAGGGGTGAGATCGAGATCTCCCCCCTGGCCTATATGCGGGGCCGGACCCTGGATGATGCCTTTATCATCCTGGATGAGGCCCAGAATACCACCAGGGAACAGATGAAGATGTTCCTGACCAGGCTGGGCTATAACGCCAAGGCAGTGGTCACAGGCGACATTACTCAAATCGACCTGCCTGTACGCCGAAAGAGCGGTCTGGCTGAGGCGGCCAATTTGCTGGGCTCACTCCAGGGCATCAAAAGCATCAAACTGACTGAGCGTGACGTGGTCCGAAACCCCCTGGTCCAGCGGATCATCCGGGCCTATGAAAAAGACACGGCGACCAGGCGGAGGGACCATCCCGGCAGGAGGTAAGACCAGTGAAAAAACCAGGATCCAAAACACGGGCAGCCGTCAACCTTCTCTTCGTCTTTGTGGCTGTTTCCATCATGGTTATCACGGTCTATATTGGCGCCACCCCCCGCCAGTATGATCTTCAGCTGGGCGACATCAGCTCCTACGATATTTCCGCCCCCCGCGATTTCGCAGACGAGGCCGAGACGGTCCGCCGGGCCCTGGTGGAGATGTCCCAGGTCCCCAATGTCATGATCCGTTCCGAGGAAAAAAGTGAAGCCTCCCATAATATGGTCCTCAGCCTCATCAATCTGGTCAAGGAAAAAAGGGATGCCCTCTATAAGGAACCGGTCGTTGAGGTGGAACCCCTGCCCGGTGAGGAAGGCAGCCAGGAAGGGGAGAATGGGGATCCGGGCGACCGGACCCGCCGGCCTGACAGCCAGGAGATTGAACTGGCCATCTCCTCACTGATTTCAGCCATCGACCAGACTCTGGGCCTGGTCCTGCAGTCGGGCGATGCCGACCTCATGATCCGCATGGAAGAGGATCGTTTTGAGCACCTGTCGGCCATCTTATTTGCTGAATCGGGGGCCATTGTGGCCAAGACCCTGGACGCTGCCGGCCTCAGGGCCTCCATCAGTGAAACCGTCTCCAGGCTGGAGGGGAGCATGGACTATTACAAGGATGACCTGGCTCTGATCGGGCGTCTGATGACCCTCCTCCTCCAACCCAATGTCGAGTTCAACCAGGAAGCAACTGACAAGGCCAAACATGCCGCCTATGAGCGGGTCATGAATAATCCGGTCATGATCAACCGGGGAGTCCGGATCGTCAGTCAGGGCGATGTCATCACCCCTGAACTTCGGGCCATGCTGGAAGAGCTCAATATGACCGTGGGAGCCGGCATTGACTGGGTCCGTATGGGCTCCACCCTGGCCCTGGTCGTCATGGTGGGTCTGGTGGTAGCGGTCTTCTTTTCCCGCTATTCACCGGGTTTACTCTTTTCGACCCCCCGCAATACCCTGGCCCTGGTCCTGGCCATCCTGATCCCCCTGCTCATGTCAGCCTATCTGGCCCGGGACTACCCCCTGGCTCCGCCCATTTACTTTGCGGCAGTCGTCATCACGGCTTATTTCGGCCTTCGTACCTCTATTTTCCTGTCGGCCATGCTGACCATCCTGGTCATGCCCATGACCGCCTTCAACCCCACTTTCCCCCTGGTGGCCATCCTGGGCTCTACCATCGCCACCCTCTTTACCCGGCGGACCGGCCGTCACGACAACTATGCCCAGATCATCCTGGCCACCTCTTTTGTCACAGCGTCTGCCAGCCTGATTGCGGGACTCCTTCAAAAGAGCTCCTGGGGCGGGATCTCGGCAGGGGTCCTTCAGGCCACCATATCGGGAGCCCTGTCTGTCATCATCGGCATCGGGATCATGCCTCTCTTTGAACTCATCTTCAACACGGTATCCCCCCTGCGCCTGATCGAGCTCTCCCAGCCGGGACATCCCCTCATGAAACGACTCTTCGTTGAAGCACCGGGGACCTCCCAGCACAGCATGATGGTGGCCAATCTGGCGGATACGGCAGCCGAGGCCGTGGGGGCCAATGCCATGATCGCCCGGGTGGGTGCCTATTTTCATGATGTGGGCAAGCTGGAAGCCCCCCTCATGTTTACCGAGAACCAGACGGGGGACAATCCCCATGACCGCCTGCCTGCCCTGGAAAGCGCCCGCATCATCACCCGCCACCCCGAGGACAGCCTGGTCCTGGGCAAGCGTTATCGCCTGCCCCAGCCTCTCCTGCGCATTGCCAATGAGCATCATGGGACCACCCTGCTTTCCTATTTTTGGAATAAGGCCCTGGAAGAAGCCAAGGCCAAGGGTGAGGATCCGCCCCCGGCAGACCTCTTCCGTTACCGGACCCCCCTGCCCAGCAGCCGCGAGTCGGCCATTGTCATGTTGGCCGATTCAGTCGAGGCTGCCATGCGGTCCGAGCAGGTACATTCCCTGGAAGAGGCCGAATCCCTGATCGGTCAGATCATCCGGGACAAGATCGACCAGGATCAGCTCCGGCTGTCGGGCCTGTCCTTTGCCGATATTGATACCATCACCCAGTCCTTCCTCCAGGTCTATGCCGGCCATTTCCATGAAAGGGTGCCCTATAAGAAGCCGGGCCGCCCCCCTGTCCGGCAACTGGAAGGGGAACTGATGGAAAGACTTGACTAAGAAGGCCCCTCTATGATTGATATCAAACACCAGAACCGCCAACGACAATACAGGCTGTCCCAACTGGCCCCCCTGATCGAGGAAAGCGTCAGGCATGTCCTTTATGCCATGCCCTTTGCCCGGGAGCTCATGGCCCGGGGCATCCGTCTGACCCTTGATTGGACCCTGCTGGGCCCCCGCAGCATGCGGGCTGTCAACCGGGAGCAAAGGCAGATTGACCAGACGACCGATGTCCTCTCCTTTCCTGCCAGACAGATGAAGGAAGGACAGTTGACGGAGGATCTGGAAGCCTGGGAGCTGAGGGGGGAAGACCCCGACCGGCCCAGCCTCTTCCTGGGCGACCTCCTCCTGGCACCGGCCGTCATTGAGGCACAGGCCAAGGACTACGGCCAGTCCTTTGAGTCAGAGCTCCGTCTCCTGGTCATCCACGGTGTCCTGCATCTATTGGGTTATGACCACGAGACCGACCAGGAAGCCCAGGTCATGGAGGCCATCCAGGACAAACTTTTGCTGGGTCTCAGGGAGATCCCCTGCGGCTTTGTGGCCTTGACCGGCCGGCCCAATGTCGGCAAATCCACCCTCCTCAATGAGTTATCTGACCGGACCCTGGCCATTACCTCCTCCAAGCCCCAGACCACCCGCCATGCCATCCGGTCGGTCCTGACCAGCCCGGATTACCAGATTGCCCTTTTGGACACGCCCGGCCTTCACCAACCCAGGAATGCCATGGGCAAGGCCATGATGAAGGCGACCACCTCTGCCGTCGGCCAGGCTGACCTGGTGGCAGTCATGGTGGATGCCGCCTGGAAGCCTTTTGTCGGCCAACTGGAGCTCCGGATCATCCAGGAAGCTCAAAAAGAGGGCAAACCGGTCATCCTCATCATCAACAAGGTGGATGGAGCGCCCAAGGAAAATATACTTCCCCTGATCAAGGCCTATGATGATCTTCTCAAGCTGGATGCCTACCTGCCCCTGTCAGCCCTGACCGGTGACGGCATAGACCGGCTTCTGGAGGAAATCGCCCGCCTCCTGCCCGTCAGGCGGCCCCTCTTTGATCTGGACGATGAAACCGATCAGACAGAACGGATGTTGGCCTCTGAATTGATCCGCCGGGAGGTCATCCTGCAGACTGACCAGGAGATACCCTATGGGGTCAGTGTCCTGATTGAGCGATTCGAGGAATTTGACCCAGACAATGAGGAAAGGGAGCTGGCCATCGATGCCGTCATCCTTTGCCAAAGAAAGGCTCACAAGCAGATCCTGATTGGCAGGGGAGGGGACAAGATCAAATCCATCGGTACGGCGGCCCGCCGGTCCATTGGTCAATTGCTGGAGGCCAGGGTTCACCTCTCCCTTTTTGTCAAGGTCAGACCCGACTGGCAGGACAAAGTCCAGGACCTGCAGACAGCCGGTATCCTGGGAGGAGACTGATGCCATGACCAGCCTGGTCACCAAGGCCTTTGTCATGAACTCCTTCCCCTGGAAGGACCGCCACCGCCTCCTCCATCTGCTGACGCCCGACAGGGGCCTGATCACGGCCATGGCACCGGCCAGCGAGAGCATGAAGAGCAGGCTGAGGGGGGTAACCAATCTCTTTTCCCTGTCCGAGTTTACCCTGACCTGCCGCCAGTCCCGCTTTACGGTCAAGGATGGTTCCGTCATTGAATCCTTCATCAGTATCAGTTCAGACCTGGACCGGCTGGCAGCCGCCTCCCATGCGGCGGAAATCTTTTCGGATGTGGCCCGTAACGATGAGCCTCAAAAAGAGATTTTTGACCTCTGGGCCTATACCATCTATGAGATCTCGGTCTCTGAGGACCCTGTTTTCATTGCCCGGATGAGCGCCATGCGCCTGATGGAACTTATCGGGCTGGCACCCGGCCTGGAGGCCTGTGTCTATTGCCGGGATCCCTTCCGGGCTTATGCGGGATTCAGCTTCCGGGAGGGGGGGCTCCTTTGTGCCCAGGATCTTGGCCGCTTCAAGGAGCAGTCCCTGACCCCCTTATCCAAGGGGGCCCTGGCCCTCCTGCGTCACATCAAGTCGGCGCCCTTGCCCCGGCTCTATCGATTTGAAGCCAGCCAGGCCATCCGCCGGGAGGCGGCCTCTTTGGCCGACCGCTGGCTGGAGGAGAAGATGGAGAAGCAATATAAGCGTTTGACCTGGCTGGACCAGTGTCCGGACTTCCTGTCCCTTGACCAGGGGGATGATCAAGGGCAGTCAAAGTCTCAAGCCAAGCCCCAGGGAGGTGGGGAAGCATGACCATATTCCAGAGTATATTTGACATCATCGGTCCCATTATGGTGGGCCCTTCCAGTTCCCATACTGCGGGCGCCGTCCGGATGGGCCTGGCGGCCCGTTCCATTTTTGGCCAGCAGCCCGACCGGGTGGTCATTACCCTCTACGGCTCCTTTGGCCACACCTATAAGGGTCACGGGACTGACCTGGCCCTGATCGCCGGCCTCCTGGGCTATTCGACCCACAGTGAGGAGATCCGCCAGGCCAGACAGCTGGCCAGGGAGGCGGGGATGGAGGTGGACATCCAGGTCTCTTCAGAGATGACGGAACACCCCAATACAGCCCAGCTTTGCCTTTACAAGGACCAGCGCCAGCTCTGTATCACCGGTATTTCAACGGGTGGAGGCATGATCGATCTGACAGAGATTGATGGCTTCAATGTCCACGTCTCCTGTGAAGAACCTGTCATCCTGGTCTTCCATCGGGACCGGCCCGGCCTGATCGCCCAGGTGTCCAAGATCCTGGCCCTGGAGGATGTCAATATCAGCCAGATGGAAGTGTCCCGCAAGGGCAAGGGCGAAAAAGCCCTCATGCTCATGGCCACGGACGCCCGGATTCCCGACCGGGCCCTTGAGGCCATTGAGGGCATCCAGGATGTCAGCCGGATTATCTTTTTGAGTGCCCTGACCCGTGAGCCGGATTCAGAAAAACCAAGCTGCTAAGGAGTAGAAGGATGAAGATTAATCAATTTTCCCATGTTCTGGCCGCCTGTAAAGAGTCTGACATGAGCCTGGCCCGCTACTTTCTGCAAAGAGAGATCCAGACCAGTCAAATGGATGAAGCCGCTATTCTGGCCAAGATGGAAGAGAATCTCAAGGTCATGGAGAAGGCGGTGGCGGACGGCAAGCTTGGCATCCGGTCTTTTTCAGGCCTGACCGGCGGGGATGCCCGCCGTATGCTGGACTATATGACCCTCAAGTCCCCCCTGGGCGACAGCCGCTACTTTGAAGCTGCCCTGAACGCGGTGGCCATCAATGAAGTCAATGCCGCCATGGGTGTCATCTGTGCCACGCCCACAGCCGGTTCCTCGGGGATCGTCCCCGGTGTGCTTATCGCCTTTCGTGACCGTTTGAAGCTGGACCGGCGGACCCAGCTGGACTTTCTCATTACCAGCGGGGGCTGCGGCATCATTATCGGCAACCAGGCCTCTTTGTCCGGGGCTGCCGGAGGCTGTCAGGCTGAAGTCGGGTCAGCCTCTGCCATGGCTGCGGCCGCCTTGGTCGAAGCAGCGGGTGGTAGCCCCCAGGCCTCGGCTCATGCCCTGGCCATTGCCTTGAAAAATCTTTTGGGACTGACCTGCGACCCGGTTGCCAGCCTGGTGGAGGTCCCCTGCGTCAAGCGCAATGCCGTCGGGGCAGCCAATGCCATCCTGGCCGCCGAGATGGCCCTGGCAGGGGTTGAGAGTAAGATCCCCGTAGACCAGGTCATCCAGGCCATGGGGTCCATCGGCCGCATGATGCCGGTCGCCTTGAGGGAGACGGCCTTGGGGGGCTTGGCCCAGACTGATCAGGCCAAGAAGATCGAGCGGATCCTCCAGGACAAGGGGACCATTGACCTGGAGGACCTTTAATCGAAGTCTTTCCAAAATTCCCGGATCAGATCCAGGCATTCATCTTCCTGGTCCACATGATGGACCTGCCAATCATCAGGGAAGAGCCGGCCGTAGTCAGGCCGGCCATAGCGGTCATCGATGAGGAGGACAAAACCAAAATCCTCCTCACTGCGGATCAGGCGGCCGGCTGCCTGGGTGACCCGGTTGAAGCCGGGCCAGACATAGGCATAGTCATAGCCTTGGCCGCTTTTCCCGTCATAATACTGGCGCAGGATGTCTCTTTCAGGTGAGAGGCCGGGCAGGCCTGTCCCAATGATGATGACGCCTGTCAGGGCTTCTCCCACCAAATCCACCCCTTCGTTGAAGAGCGAACCCATGACGGTCAGCCCCAGAAGGGACTTATCTTGTTTTTCTCTTTGGAAATAGGCCAGGTATTTGTCCCTTTGGGCCTGGGTCATCCGGGCCGGCTGGACCAGGTAATCGATACGGTCATCTTTTTCAGCTGACAGAATCCGGACCAGTTGTCGCTGATAGGCGAAAGAGGGGGAGAAGACCAGGTAGTTGCCCTTCCTGAGACCAGCCACCTGGCGGATCAGGCGGGCAATGGCGGGCAGGGATTGGGGCCGGTCCTGGTAGCGGAGGGAATGGGCCTGGTAGGCGACCATGAGACGCCGCTCCCTGGGGAAGGGGGACTTGAGCCGGATGACCTGGGGCTTCTCCAGGGCTGACCGGGCGTCCAGGAGGGAGAGATAATAGGGGAGGGGGGTCAAGGTGGCGGAGAAGAAGACCACGGGTGACCGGTCCCGATAGAGGGCGGTCAACTGTTTTGAGGCGTCAAGGGCCAGGAGGGTCAGGTAGAATTCGCCCTTGTCACCGGGCTTGAAGCTGGTGATATAGGCCTGGTCATAATAGTCATCAGCCACCCTTTGAAAGTAGAGGAGGTCAAAATAGGGCAGCATGAGGGCCTGTCGGCCGGGGAAGTCGGGGTGCTCCAGAAGAAAACGGGTCAAAAGGCCGGTCAGGCTGGCCAGGTCCTCCATGATCCAGGGCGGGGGGATCCGGGTGGCCAGGAACTTCTCAGCCCTGACAGGCTGGCAGGCCTTCAGGGCCTCCATGAGGCCTGCCTGAGCCTCTTTGTCTTCATGGCTGGCAAGAAGCCTGTCAAAACGCTCCAAGGCCAGAAGCAGGCGGTCCAGGATGCCAAGGGCGGCTGCCAGGCCCTTGTCCCCTTGACCGGATCCTTTCTTGAAGGGGGTCAGGCCCTCCTTGAGCCCCTGGAGACCGGACCGGGTCAGGACGGCTGAGAACATCTCCCGGGACCGCCTGGCCAGATTGTGGGCCTCGTCGACCAGGAGGCTGTAGCGGGCCTGGGGCTCATCCAGGTCATGGAGGCGGATCCGGGGATTGAAAACATAGTTGTAGTCGCAGATAACCACATCCGAAGTGGGGATCAGGGCCATGGCCAATTCAAAGGGGCAAAGCTGCCAGGTCCGGGCCAGGTCCTGAATAGTCCCCGGCAATAGTCTTCTGGTCTCATAGCTGGCGATCAGGGCCTTGGCCAGTCCGTCATGGAAATTGACCGCATAGGGGCAGACCCGCATGTCACAAAAATACTGGGGTGCCAGGCAGGATTGTTCTTTGGCCTGCAGGGTCAGGGAGCGGATACGAAAGCCCTGGGCCTCCAGGTCCTCCAGGCTGTCTTCTGCCACCTGCCTTTGGGAGCGGGTGGGGGTCAGGTAGAAGAGCTGGTCAGTCAAATCGTTGGCCTGGGCCTTGAGGGCCGGATAGAGGGTGGCCATAGTCTTGCCGATGCCCGTTGGTGCCTGGACGAAAAGGAGGGACTTGTCCCGGATGGCCGCAATGACCTCCTGCATCATGGCCTTTTGGCCCTCCCGAAGCTCCAGGTAAGGGAAGGAAGCGGCCCGGTTGGACCGGTCCCGGTCCAGACGGTGGAGAAAGAGGGGGGTCAGGAGCTTTCCATAATCCTGGCAAAGCTTGTCAAATTCCTGAGCCAGGGCTTCCTTGGACCACTTTTGGCTGATAATCAGGGGGGTACCGCCATCAAAGGGCAGATAGCGGACCTCCAGATCCAAGGCCTTGGGCTCCAGGCCTCTTTCCTTGACAAAATCGCTGGTCAAAAGCAAATGGCCATAGACATAGGCCTGGGCCAGATGAGCCGGATCACCCGCTTCAGGCAGGGACTGGGCCTGGCCCCGAAAACCCTTGACCTCAATCAAGGTCAAATCCCCCTTGGCAGAGAGGGTGACCAGGTCACAGCGGCCCTGGACCTGCAGGTCGAAGGGCAGGTCTTGATCCTGATAGAGACCTTTAAGGCTGACTTCGGGGAAAACTTGCCGGCCGGGGAAAAGCCGGGGGGCCCCTTCCTGGAAGTCCCGGTGGATCCGGCTTCCTTCAAGGCCGCTGATACCCGCATAAAGGGGCGCAGCTAAGCCGCCCCGCCTGCGGACACTTTCGGCCAGTTGGCGGGCGGCTACCTTGATGATTGCACCTGTGTTTTCATGTCGCTTCACTGGCCCTATCATAGCAAAAGCCGCCTGGATTAAGCGGAGGAAAAGAGATGATGGCTAAAAAGAATCAAGCCCCGGATTTTCTTGAATCCAGGGCTTGATCCGTCTATGGTGCGGCCAAGAGGACTTGAACCTCCACCGAGTTAGCCTCGACTAGAACCTGAATCTAGCGCGTCTGCCAATTCCGCCATAGCCGCTTATTGGTGACCCCAAGGAGAGTCGAACTCCTGATTTCGCCGTGAGAGGGCGACGTCTTGACCACTTGACCATGGGGCCGGTCAGCAACGGATTGAATTATAGCATGAGACAAATGATCCAGCAAGACGGTTTCAGGAGAACTTGAAAGTGTGGATTCAAAGCCTGTCTCAAGGCGATTTATGGTCGGCCATCTCCTCCACCAGGCGTCGGAAATGGAGGCCCCTTTCCTCGAAATGGTGGTAGCGGTCATAGCTGGTACCGGCAGGGGAGAAGAGGACGGCATCGCCCGGCCGGGCCAGCCGCCTGGCTGCCAGAACAGCCTC
>CAZKLG010000002.1:0-12346 GCA_964553675.1 uncultured Mageeibacillus sp.
TCTATGACAATTCAATAAAATGACCTTCTGAACTCTAAAAATCTCTAAATGGAGTTCTCAAATCCTTGAAGTAAATCCCACCCGGTCATTTTCAGCCGGCTCCCCAGATACCCCGATTTTCCCAGCGGGCCTTGTTTTCAAGGATTTCAAAATAATCGTTGAAATGGGTGTTGGGCGGGTAGCGGTGTTGGCGGGCCAGTCCTTCCCGGACCAGGATTTCATTGACCATGAGGTGGCCGTCCAGCCAGACATAGGCCAGGAGGCGTTCGTAGGGGTCGTATGGATCCTTGTCGAACTGCAAGTAGATGTCCCGGTCCTCCAGCCAGGCCGTGACCAGGCGGGAGACCGACTCCCCCTCATGGGTTTGCCTGTCGGGATCGTGGTGGGAATAGGATTCGGGGGCATCCATGCCGATCAGGCGGAGGCGGGTGGGCTGGTCCTCCCAGTCAACGATGAAGGTATCCCCATCGACGACCCGAAGGATCCGGCTGGGGCTGAGCGAGGCCAGGTCGACGGCCCCGCCGGGGCGGAGAAGATCATAGTTATCAAGGGGCTGATCAAGTTTTTTGGCCAAGTCTTTAGCCTCCTCCCGGGTCAGGGGTTCTTTTTTGGAAAGGACCAGGGGGGGCGCCTCATGCCTGGAGCTGGCCGGCACCGTCAGGTCGCTGTCCCGGGGTCTTTGAGCCTGGCAGCCCAAGGTCAGGGATGCCAGGAGGCTTAGAAGGATCAGGAGGACGAGGAGGGCCGGATACTTAAAATGGCTTTTCGTCCTGCCTCCCATCACGCAATTGTGACAATTGTTCAAATTCATGCTGTTTCTACGCTACAAAGGGAAGATATAGTGTGATCGTAGCGAAATGCTACAACAACACCTCTTCATACGTCTCCTCGATAGGGATCCGAATCCGGATCCCTATCAACTTTTTCAGAGACTTTTTTCTCAGATCTCAATGCCCAGTTTGGCCAGTTTTTCATCCCGGACCCGGATGACATTCCAGATGACCTTCTCGATATCGATGCTGGTGAATTCACCGTCCCGGTAAAGGACCTTGCCATCTACCATGGTCAGGGCCACGTCGGAGGCATTGGCATTGGTAAAGAGGCTGGTTCCATAGTCGTAGATGGGTTGGAATTTCAAACTGTTCATGTCCACGACTGCCAGGTCGGCCCGGTAGCCTGCTTCCAGAAGGCCCGTGTCATCCCGACCCTGGGCCAGGGCCCCGTTACGGCTGGCAAAGGTCAGAAGTTCCCCGGTGGGAAAGAGCAGGGGATCCCGGTGGATGCCCTTGGCCAGGAAAGAAGCCAGGGTCACCTCTTCGATCATATCCAGATTATTGTTGCTGCCGGCCCCGTCGGTCCCGATGGCCACCCGGATACCATGATCCCGCCAGCGCTTGACGTCTGCCAGGCCGCTGCCGATCTTGAGGTTGGAAGAGGGCATATGGGTCAGGGTCACCCCCTTGTCCCGGAGGATGTCATAGTCTTCGCCTTCGATGAAGATGGCATGGGCGGCAGAGGTGGGGACGTCGAAAAGGCCCATGTCATTGAAGTAGCGGGCAGGGGTCTTGCCGTATTTGGCCTTGCATTCCTCATGCTCGTGTTCTGTCTCCGACAGGTGGACATGCATGGGTAGCTGCCGGTCCCGGGCATAGTCGGCCAGGGCCTTGACCAGGGGCGGCTCACTGGTGTACTGGGCATGGAGGGAGGCATTGGCCATGACCAGGCCTCCGGAAGTCTTGGCATCCCGGATCAGGGTCTCGGTTTCCCGGTACCAGGCGGTGTCCTCCAGTTTTGTGGAGGCATCCCCCGTCAGACCATTGGACAGGCTGGCCTTGATGCCGGACTCGACTACGGCCCGGAAGATACCCTGGATTCGCATGTACATGTCTGTGAAGGAGACGGTTCCCCCACTCAACATTTCGGCAATACCCAGGAGGGCCCCCCAATACATATCCTCTTCCGTCAAGAGGGCTTCGAAGGGGAAGATGCGGGTAAAAAGCCAGTCATGGAGGGTCAGGTCCTCGGCAAAGCCCCGGGTCAGGGTCATGGGGATATGGGAGTGATTGTTGACCAATCCGGGTATGATCAGTTTGCCCCGGCCGTCATAGACTTCCTCTCCTCCTGCCCTGGCCTCCTCCAGGGTCCTTTGGCACTTTTCCACCGATTCAATCCATTTGTCCTTGACCCGGACATTCATGTGTTTTTGGGTGATCCCTTCCGGGTCAATCAGGGCGATGTCGTGAAATAACATGCGTTTATCCTTTCCTTTCAATAATGCCTTCAATCAGGGCACCCATTTTCTTGGCCGATGCCTGGGCGACGATGGCAACTTCTTCATCTGACAGGGGCTGGTCCAGGACGCCTGCTGCCAGGTTGGTAATCAGGGAAAGACCCAGGACCTCCATGCCACAATGGCCTGCCGTCAGGGTCTCGGTGATGGTGGACATGCCCACGGCATCCCCGCCCAGGATCCGGATGGCCCGGATCTCGGCCGGTGTCTCAAAATGAGGGCCGCTGCAAAAGTAATAATTGCCCTCCCGAAGGGTCAGGGGAGGCTCCATCCGGGCGGCTGTCTCATGGGCCAGTTGCCGGAGGGCCGGGGTATAAAGATAGGTGACATCAAAGAAGCGCTTGCCGAATGCCTCAAGATTGGGGCCGGCCTGGGGGCTGGCTCCGACCAGGTTCAGGTGGTCAGCCATGACCATGATGTCACCGACCCGGTAGTCCAGGTTGACGCCACCGGCGGCATTGGTCACGATCAGGGTCTTGACGCCCAGAAGGGAGAGGATGCGGACCGGTATGGCCAGTTGGGGGAAGGAGTAACCCTCATAAAAATGGAAGCGGCCCGACATGATGACGGTGGGCTGGCCGCCCATGATACCGAAGATAAGCTGGCCGGCGTGGGAGGGATTGGTCGTCAAAAGAAAACCGGGGATGTCGCCATAGTTGAAGGCCTGGGCCTCTTCCAGGCCTTGGGCGATACTGCCCAGGGAAGAGCCCAGGATAAGGGCATAGCGGGGCCGGATGGAGGTCCGCTCCATCAGCCAGTCGGCTGCCTCGGCATAGGAGGCGTAATCGTATAAGTCCACCATACTTTTTCCTTTCATCAGGCCATGATTTTCTCCATTATCACATAATTTGGACAGGTCTTCAGGCCTTGACCCAATAAAAAAAGCCTGGACCAGGGGCTGGTCCAGGCAGGAAAAGGCTTAAGCGGTCGCTAGGGTGCCTCGGTTGGTTCAAGGTCGGGCACGATGATCTCGGGCTCTGAAGGGGTGGGTTCAGGCGTATCGGGATCGCTGGGTTCCGGTATATCCGGATCGGTCGGTTCAGGTTCTTCCACCGGTTCAGAGTGGAGGGTGCAGGGAATGGTGGGGAAGGTCAGATTCCGGGTGGAGTCAAAGAACTCGGTGATCTTGTTGGGGCAGTATTCTGTGGGCAGCATGCCGGATTCTGCACAGACCTGTCGGGAGATGACATTGCTGGACATGGGGAACTGTTTGATCTCCAGGTCCTCATGGATCTGGACCATGATATCCCGCCAGAGTTTGATGGGGCTGGGCGTATCGGCCCGGTTGATCTCGGTCCGCCGGCCGTTGGCATTGTCAAAGCCATACCAGACGGCAGCCGTGTAGTAGGGGGTATAACCGCAGAACCAGCGGTCGATCCGCTCATCCGAGGTACCGGTCTTGCCGGCAGCAGGCTGGCGGCCGATGCTGGAATAGGGCCCGATCCAGGGCGCATTGCGGATGGTGTCCACCAGGAGGTTGGTCATGATATCGGCCGATTCCACCGTAAAGACCTGCTCAAACTTGGGCTTGTGCTCCAGGAGGACCTTGCCGTCGGCGTCGATGACCCGGGTGAAAAGATAAGGATCCGTATAGACGCCCCGGTTGGCCAGGGCTGTGTAGGCCCCTGCCATCTCGACGGTATTCATACCCCGGCCAAAGGCCCCGATGGCCCCGGCGGGCTGGGGTTCATTGGAACGGTCCACCCCCATGCGTTTCAGGTAGGAGAGGCCGATGGAGGGGGTCAAAAGTTCTGCGTAAACCTCCACCGCGGTCGTGTTGAGCGAGTGGCGGAGGGCGTGGCGGATGGTGACAGGCCCCTCATAGCGGCGGTCGGAGTTCTGAGGCCAGGCACGGTCGGGGTTTTGGGGGTCCAGGTGTTTTTCCTCATCCATGAGGACCGTGGCCGCAGTCACCACCCCTGTATCGATGGCGGGGGCATAGACCAGGATAGGCTTGATGGATGAACCCGGCTGGCGGTAGGCCTGGGTGGCCCGGTTGAAGCCCAGGTTGGTGGTTTTCTCCCCAAAGCCTCCCACCATGGCGACAATCTGTCCCATGCTGTCGGGATCGTTGGAGATGATGGTGATCCCTGCCTGGGGAATCTGGGGGCTGTCGGGCAGGCCGTCATAGTTGGCTGAGAAGAGTTCTTTTTTCTTGAAACTCTCTTCTGCCATCCGCTGAATCTCGGGGTCCAGGGTGGTCTCAATGGTCAGGCCGTGCTGGAAGACGGCGATATTGGCCAGCTCCCGGGAGTAGCCCCGCTGGATCATCAGCTGTTCAATGACCTCATTGATGACCGCGTCGATGAAGTAGGAATGGATGGTGGAGCTGCCACTTTGCTGCTCAGTTGTCACAAAGACCAGTTCCCGGTTGAGGGCGTCCTGGTATTCCTCTTCGGTGATCCGGCCGATCTCCAGCATCTTGGCCAGGGTGATCCGCATCCGGCGCAGGGCATTGCGCTTGCCATATTCGGTGGCCGGATTATAGATGGAGGGCAGGTTGGGGATGCCGGCCAGGAAGGCGCATTCGGCCAGGTCCAGGTCGGCCAGGTCCTTGCCAAAATAGGCCTTGGCAGCCGATTGGACGCCCACATATTTGCCACCCATGGGGACCATGTTGACAAAGAGCTCCATGATGGAGTCCTTGCTCAGGCGCTTCTCCAGGTCGATGGCCCTTTCCCACTCCTGGATCTTGCGCTGGGCCGAGCGGTCATCCGCCCCCGACATCATTTTGACCACCTGCTGGGTGATGGTGGAGGCCCCGTGGGTATTGCTGCCAAAGCTGAGGAAGATATTGCCTACGGAGTTGGCGATCCGCTTGGGATCAATGCCCCGGTGGCTTTCAAAACGTTCGTCTTCAATGGCGATGAAGGCGTCGTCGATATAGGTGGGTTTGATGACGGCCATGGGCACGTATTCGCGCAGGATGTTCTGGGAACCCGAGAGAACAGCCACCTGCTTCCCGTTGCGGTCAATCATATAGGTGGCTTCATAGGTGGCCTTGACGTCCACCAGCTCCAGGGGCCGGGCGGTGGAAATATAACCGGACAGCATGCCCAGGCCGCTGCCCCCGATAAAGGCCAGGAGGGCCAAAAGGAGGACGGTGATCAGGACCAGGGCTTTTTTGACACCCGACCAAAGGGCGGCGGGGACCGACACCACCGACATGCTCCGTGAGGGGCGGCCGGAGACCCGCTTTTTCAGGGTCCGCCTGCTTTTTTTGTATTTTCGGCTGTCCCGGATGTCGGCAGGCAGGGGCCTGCTGGCCGGAGCAGATTGGCGGCTGACCTGGGTTTGCTCAGGCCTGCCGGCCGGCCTTTGCCGCCTGGCAGGCGGGCGGGAGCCCGGCCCCGGTCGGGAGCCTGGTCTGCTTCTTTGCCGCTGATTGTCCTGGTAGTTATCCATATAAGACACCTTTACAAGTGCAAAAATCCGCCAGCCCTTTTACCCGGCGGAAAGATTGATCCTTCAATTGGAACTGGCCTCATTTTACCATAGGCGGGCTCAGGGGTTGAGGAAATGGCGGATGAGGAGGATGAGCCGGCCCCAAAGGGAGTCTTCCCGGTAGCACATGGGCTCCTCATGGGGGAAATAGAGGATCATCCGGACAAGGTAGACCAGGAGATAAAGGCCGGCCAGGGAGAAGAGGAGGATCCGGGCTGTCCGGGGAGACAGGGGGGGCTGCCAGTCCTCATCCTTTTTCCTGGCCTGCCAGGCCCAGAAAAAGTAGAGGGGGACAGCAATCAGGATGGTCAGGCTGACCAGGATCAGAGGATGCATGCGGATGGCCTGGCCGAACTGCCCCTGAAGAAGGAGGAGAAAGGCCCGGCTGCTGCCACAGCCAGGGCAGGGAATGCCCAGGATGGAGGCAAAAAAACAGGAGGTCCCCAGGACTTCCAGGAGGACCAAAAGGAAAAGAAGGAGGACCAGGATCACGGCCTGCCTGTTCTGTTTTTTGCCCCGGCCGGAGTCTTGCTTCTTTTCTTTGTCCTTGTCTGGCATCCCTTGCCTCCTTCTAGGCTTGTCCCTGACGGGT
Organism: uncultured Mageeibacillus sp.; assembly: GCA_964553675.1. Lineage (GTDB taxonomy): Bacteria > Bacillota > Clostridia > Saccharofermentanales > DTU023 > UBA4923. The sequence goes on from CAZKLG010000002.1 coordinate 6,327, forward strand.
CTGCATGGCGATCATATCAGCGAAGATACCGCCCGCCTCCAAAAGCTCGGCATGGCTGCCTTCCTCGGCAATCCGGCCCTGGTCCAGGACATAGATCCGGCTGGCATGGCGGATGGTGGACAGGCGGTGGGCGATGATCAGGGTGGTCCGGCCCCGGGAGAGGCGTTTGATTCCCTTCTGGATGATGTCCTCAGTCTCCGAGTCAATATGGGAGGTGGCCTCATCCAGGATCAGAACCCGGGGATTTTGTGCCAGGGCCCGGGCAAAGGAGATCAACTGTCTTTCGCCGGCCGAAAACTCATTGCCCCGCTCGCGGACCTGGGTCTTGACCCCTTCGGACAGTCGGGCCAGGAAGGCGCCTCCCCCTACCTCAATCAGGGCCGAGCGCGCGTCCTCGGGGCCCAGACCGGGACGGTTGAGGGTGATATTGGTCTCGATACTGCCGGTAAAGAGGAAGGGTTCCTGAGTGACGATGGCCATATGCCGGCGGACCGACCGCTTATCCAGGCCGGCCAGATCCAGGCCGTCGATCAGGATCTTCCCCTGGTTGGGCTCATAAAAGGAGAAGAGGAGGTTCATGATGGTGGACTTGCCTGCCCCGGTCTGGCCGACAAAGGCGGCGGTCTGGCCCCGGGGAACAGAAAAGCTGACCTGGGAAAGGACATAGTCCTCTGCCTTGTAGGCAAAGGTGACCTCCTGGAAGGCCACATCCCCCTCCAGGGTCTCCAGGGCCTGGCCTCCCTCCTGAACACTGGGCCGGTCCAGAAGTTCGAAGATATGGTCGGCAGCCCCCCGGGCTCTTTCAAGATTGCCCAGGTGCTGCATGGCCTGGTTCATCTGGCCGAAGAAACGGATCATGTAATCGATGAAAAGGTAGAGGTGGCCGATGGGCACCAGCGTCTTGCCCTGGATGTTACTGATCCCGAAATAGAGGAGGGCCAGGGCGAACATGCTGTAATTGAGCGCATCGGTGGCATTCCAGCCGCTGTAGGCGTGGAGGCGGGTCATGCCCAGGCCATTGCGGAAGACTCTGTTGTTGATCTGACTGTAATTTTCATACATGTCCCGCTCACGGTTGAAGGCCTGGATGACCTCCATGCCATGGATATTCTCATTCATGCTGGCATTGAGCCGGCTGATCCCCTGCCGGTATTTGCGGCTGTAGTCCAGGGATTTTTTCTGGAAATCCCGAAAGAGGAAGAAGAGGACGGGGAAGGAAATGGAGGCGATAAGAAAGAGCCGCCAGTCCAGGGATAGTAGACCGGCCAGGATACCCAGGGCAAAGACCCCGGCCATGAGCAGGCGGGAGAGGACGGTGGTGAAGAAGATCCGGACCGCCTTGGTGTCGTTGGTGACCCGGGAGACCACTGAACCTGCCGCCAGGGTATCAAAGTAGGCTACCGGCAGTTTCTGGACATGGGAGAAGATATCCCTTTGCATGATCATGGCGATCCGGTTGGCAGCCGTCTGGTTGAAGACATTGCCCCCGTAACGGCTGAAGAGGGAGAGGATGAGGGAGGCCGAGTAAAGGACGATCATGACCAGGAAGGTCCGGCTGTCCCGGATCCCCAGGCCGGCCACGATTTCCCCGTCCAGCATGCGGGAGATAATATAGGGCCCCGCCAGGTCCAGTCCGACGGTCAGGACGGTCAGGATGAAGCCTATGGTCAGGGGCAGACCGGCATAGCGGGCATAGCGGGTCAGGCGCCAGAGGGCGGATCGTTTATTTGTCTTGGTCTTTTCCTTCATAATCAGGCCCCCTTTCCTCTTTTGCTGGCTTCTTCCATTTGCTGGAGTTCAAACTGCTGGGCATACCAGCCCGCCTGGGCCATGAGTTGGTCGTGGGTCCCCCGGGCTGCAATCCTGCCCTCCTCCAGGACCAGGATCAAATCGGCATCACGGACGGCCGACAGGCGGTGGGAGCTGACCAGGGTGGTCTTGCCCTGCCTTTCACGGGTCAGGGACTGGAGGACATTTTTCTCTGTAATGGCATCCACGGCCGACAGGCAGTCATCCAGGATCAGGACCTGGGGATCTGCCAGGAGGGCCCTGGCGATGGAGATCCTCTGCTTTTGCCCCCCGGACAGGGCGATGCCCTGTTCCCCGGTCAGGGTATCCAGACCCTGGGGCAGGACCTCAAGATCCTTCTTGAAGTCGGCAATGGTCATGACCTGGTCCAGGGTCTCCCGGGAGACAGGCCAGGGGGATGGTTCCGCCTTATCTGCCTGGTCCAGTTGCCGGACGATGGTCCGGTAGCCTTGTTTCCAAAAATGGATTTCCGCCTCCCGGTCTTCCGGGTCAAGGGGCCAGCTCCCCCTGGAGGGGGCACCCATGAGAATGTTTTCTCCCACGGTCAGGGAGAAGAGGATGCTCTCCTGAGGCACATAACCGATCAGGCGGCGGAGGCTGGCCCGGTCATAAAGGCGGATAGGCAGGCCATTGACCTGGAGACGGTCGGCCGCCGGCGGACCCGATTCAGCCTCTTTATGGCCGGAGGGCAGATCGGCCTCCTGGGGGTAAAAGCGCAAAAGCTGTTTGAGCAGGGCTGTTTTGCCTGATCCTACCCGGCCCACCACGCCCAGGGTCATCCCCTCATGGATGGTGAAGGTCAGGTCTTTCAAGACCGGCTCTGACTGGCCAGGCCAGTAAAAGGAGAAATGATCAAAAGCGATATCCCCGATCCGGTCGCAGACCAGGGCCTGAGGGGGATCCTGAATCTCCTCCCGCCAGTCCCAGATCTCCTGGACTCGGTCCATGGAGGCTGTGGCCTGCTGGGAGATATTGATGAACTCACCCATGGCGATCATGGGCCAGGCCAGCATACCCAGATAGAAGACATGGGACATGAGCTGGCCCAGGCTGATGGCATCCTGGCTGACCAGGCGGGCACCCACGATCATGGCGATGATGAAGGAGAGGCCCTGGACCAGGCGGGAGGCCGGCATGAAGAGGGCATCCAGGCGGGCCACCTTCATATTCTGCCGGTAAAGGTCAGCCGACCGCTGCCGGAAGGTCTCCTCCTCGGCCTCCTCCATGGAAAAGGCCCGGATGACCCGGATGCCCTGGATGTTTTCCAGGACCCGGTCGTTGATCTCGTCAAAGGCCTGTTGGGCCAGGTCATATTCGGAATAGAGGTGGTTGCCGATCTTGCGGGAGGAATAGATCAGCAAAGGATAGGGCAGGACCGTCAGGAGAGTCAGCTGCCAGGAGCCGCTGATGGACATGATGGCGATGAGAACCAGCTGATAGAGGGTGGAGTCAAAGAGCATCATGAGGCCGAAGCCTGCCATCTCTGAAATGGAGGAGACGTCATTGGTCGATTTGCCCATGAGGCTGCCGGTGGACTGGGCCAAAAAGAAGGGGGCGTTCTGGTTGAAGAGCTTGCCCATGGTCCGCTGCCTGGCCATGAGTTCGCTGACATCATAGGCCTTGATCAGGTAATAGGACCAAAAATAACCGGTGACATAGGCGGTGGCTGTGATCAGGAGCATGGTCCCCACGAAGATAAAAAGGCGGGTCATGGTCATGTTGCCTTCAAAGATCCGGTCGGCCACATAGCCGGCGAACCAGGGAGGGGCTACCGATACCAGGTAATTGACGGTCACGCAAAAAATGGCGACCAGGTATTCGCCCTTATAGTGGTCAAGGAGCCACTGATATTGCCTTTTCAGTTTTCCTAACATGGCTGGGAAGGTCCCCCTCAATTTCAAACGCAGTCAATTATAGCAGTTTAGGAGAAGCCTGAATCAGTCTTTGTATGTGGCTTTGATCAGGAAGACTAACGGACCAGATCCAGCATGCGGGCCAGGACCGTGACCGAGGACAGGATACCGGCAAAGACGACCAAGGACAGGTAGGTCAGCTGCCAGGTCCTGTTTTCATCCAGATAGGTCAGGGCGGCCAGCTGACGGGCATGGATGATGACGGCAAAAACCAGGCCCATGAGGGCCAGGATGAGGCCATAGGCGGCGCCCCCGGTGAAAAGGGAGGGCAGGGCCAGGGCCAAAAAGAGGCTGAGATATTTCCAGGCACTCTTGGCCACCGTCAGGGCATGAAGAAAGGGCAGGCCACCCTGGCGATAGAGGAAGCGGGCCAAGAGCCAGAGGGTCAGGGTGAAGAGGAGGAGGATAAGGGCCACAAAAGCGGAACCTGTCAGCCAGGATAAGAGGGCCATCCCCAGGGAGCGATCGCCGGTTACAGCACCTGAAAGACCGGTCAGATAGCGGTTGGCCAGGCTGTAGACGAAACCGGACAGGGCAAGGCTGATGGAAAACCAGAGGCTGTGGGAAGGGGTCCAGCGGGTGGACAGGTCGCCTGCCATGGCCTGGGCCGGGGCAGCAAAGAACTGAAGGAAGGACTGGATGGTCCGGGCCCGGTCCTGGGCGCTGGCTTTCTGCCGGACGGGCCGCTGCCTTTTTACCCTCTGGGTCCGGCCCTGGGGGGGTGGCGCCTCCGCCTGGTGTTTCCAGTTTTGGGAAGAGTTGGTGCTATGGTCCCGGGACTGCTTGCTTTTGTCAGAGCCTGGGCTCTTCGGGGGAGGCGAATGGGCTTGACGCCTTTCACCGGCCACGTATGCCCGGCTACGACAATCGCACTTCTCATGGTCACCGAGCTCACGCCCGCAATAAAAACAGTACCTGGCCATAGATTATCTTCTAAAATCAGTCATTTGAGCTCCTGTAAGGCGCACAGGGCGGTTTCACCAACTTTAGTCTTAAGATGTTAAAATAATGTGGCGTAAATGAAAAGGGGGTGCCATATTGGCCAAGTCAGATCAGAAGCGGGCTCAGGCCCCATTTGTCGTTGAGGGCCCCAAGCCCTTGACCTATGCCTTCTTCCTTTTTATAGCCCGCCTGCTCATGAAGCTGCTTTACCGGATCCGTTTTGACCGGGATCCCCGGCTTAAGGCCCCGGGTCCCTACTTCATCGTGGGCAACCACATTTCCTATCTGGATCCCATCATCTGTGCCCTGGCCATCCCCCAGCAAAAAATCCGTTTCGTCTCGGGCCAGGAAATTGCCCGTACCCGCTTCCTCCGCCCCTTGCTCCGCCGTTTCGGCATCATCGAGATCATGCCCTTCCGGGTCAATTTTTCTACCACCAAGGAGATCATCGCCTCCATTGCCCAGGGCCACTCCGTGGGCCTTTACCCTGAAACCCAGCGATCCATGGCCGGGGGGCTGACCCCCTTTGGCCTGGCCACGGCCAAGCTGATCAAGCACCTCAAGGTCCCGGTCGCGGCCGCCATCTGCCATGGTGCCTACCTGGGCTGGCCCCGTTGGGCCCCCCGGCTGAGACCAGGCAAAATGGAGGTCAGGACCCAGCTGCTTATAACGGCCCAGGAGGCCACCAGCCTCTCACTGGATGAGATCCAGGGCCGCCTGGTCCAGATGGTGGACACGGACGACTATGCCTGGCAGACCCGGCGAAAGCGGCCGGCCCGCTTCTTCTCCCGAAAAAGGGCGGAAAGATTGTCAGCCGTCTGTCACTGGTGCCCGGTCTGCGACCAGCCCCTGATCATGCGAAGTGAGCGCCACAAGCTTTTCTGCTCGGCCTGCCAGCTCCGCCTGAGACTGGACGCGGCCGGCTTTTTCAGCGCTTCCCCGGGTTCACCCGCCCCCTTTGACCATCCCCTGGAGTTTGCCCGCTGGCAAAGGGTCCGCCTCATGGAGGCCCTGGCGGATGGCCAGACCTTTGTCTCTGCCTGTCGCCTGCAGTTCCTGGAGAATGTGGGCAAGGAAGCGGACCCGGAAAAGAAGGAGAGGACAGGCGCCCTGACCCTGTCCAGCCAGGGCCTTGTCTTCATGGATGACCAGACAGAGGAGAGGCTGGTCCTGGAAATCGGTGACACCCCTTCCCTTTATTGTTCCCCCGGTCTTTTTGCCAACCTCCTGGGAAAGGACTGGGTTTGGCGGGCCTGGCCCCAGGAGGAAGGTTATGTCGCCCTTCTGACGGATTACAGCCGCCAGATCTGGATCAGGGACAATGATTTTGACCGCTATCTGGCGGATTCCTGAGGA
>CAZKLG010000002.1:12446-58678 GCA_964553675.1 uncultured Mageeibacillus sp.
CCAGATCTGGATCAGGGACAATGATTTTGACCGCTATCTGGCGGATTCCTGAGGACTAGACTAGCCTTTTCACTGCTTTTATTTTCAGAGGCCGTGTGCTAACCGGCGGATTCCTGAGGACTAGACTAGCCTTTTCACTACTTTTATTTCCAGAGGGCGTATGCTAACCTGATTTTGTTCGGAAATGGGAAAGCGCCTGGAAGGGACGCTATCTCTATTTATGCCTTGAGGCAGTTTCGCCTCACAGTTTAGGAGGAAAACCGGTGCCAGATCGCGATTTCCTGGAAGAAGTCAAAAAGACCGAGCGGGAGGCGGAAGCCCGTCTGGAAAAAGCGCGCCAGGAGGCTCAGCTTCAACGTCAGATGGCCCGGCAAGAGGCCGCGGACATCCTGGATGAAGCCTATCGGGCGGCCGGTGATCTGAGGCTGGAGAAGATGAAAGAAGCTCAGGCGGCTTACCAGCGCCTGATCTCCGATACCAGCTCCCTCAATGTGCAAAGACCCGCGGACATTTCGGATGATTTGAAATCGGACGCGGCAGTCAGGCTTGCGGAAAGGATATTGACTCTCCTTGAGCATCGTTAAAATGGGAAAAATGACCATCCTGGGCATGCGCCAGGATCGGGACCAGCTGCTTGACGCACTCATGCGAAGCGGGGCCGTTGAGATTATCGATGATAAGGATCCGGGCCAGGCGCTGACTTCGGGGGCGGCCTACGCTGACAATATGGATATGCGGGCCAGGCTGCAGCGAACCATCAGCGGCCTGCAAAAACGCTGCCCTGAGGCCGGTCATCTGGCTGGCAAAAAGCTCAAGGTCAATGAAGTCGATTTCGCTTTTGATTCCCAGGAAGAAGCCCGGATGCGCCGTTTGGTGGGCCTTTATGAAAAGCTCCTGGAAGAAGAGGAGGACCTGGGCCAGGCCAAGGCTGTCCTTGAAGGAGAAATTGAACAGCTCATGCCCTGGCGGGATATTCCGCTTGACCTGTCTGTTCGCGAGACCCAGCGCACCCACTTGATCTATGGCATCTTCATGGATGCCCAGTCCGCCCAGTCATTCGAGAAAGACCTGCTCAGGGACTTTCCCCTGACGGCCATCTACCACTTGGAAGAGGCCGGCGTCTATCCTGCAAAAATAGCCCTTATCACGGTCAAGGAGCAGCTGCCCCGGGTTCGGGCCCGGCTCAGTTCCTGTGACTTTCATGAAATACCCCACCTGCCCTTCACGGGGACGGCCAAGGCAACCATCGCCTCCCTGACCGGGGAGCTGGAAGCCAGGGAGGCCCAGTGTGAAAAAATCCAGGAAGAGATGGAAGCCCTGGCCCGGCAATGTGGCCGGCTCATGACCTACCATGACTTCCTCCTGGTGTCGGCTGACCGCCGGATGGCAGGCCACAAGATCCACGACTCCAGCTATACCTTCTTTCTCAATGTCTGGATTCCCGCTGATCAGGCAGAAAAAATGGGCCAGGCTCTGGCTGCAGACTATGACATCGCCTGGTTCTACCGGGATGCCAGGGAGGATGAGGAAACCCCTGTCAAGCTGAAAAATAATGTCATCGTCCGGGCCTTTGAAGTGATCCTGGAGATGTATGGGGCCCCCAGCAGCCAGGAGGTGGACCCCATGCCGGTCATGGCCCCCTTCTATATGATCCTCTTTGGCATGATGCTGAGCGATGTAGGCTACGGCGCCATGCTTATGGCCGGTACCGCCTACATGCTCTTTGGCCGCAAGGTGGAGGGCAATACCAGGCAGATGAGCATGATGCTCTTTATTTCAGGTATTTCTTCAGTTATCTGGGGCTTTGTCTTCGGCGGATTTTTCGGTGATATGCTGACGGCCGTCACCATGGGCAAGGTCAATTTCCCGGCCCTCTGGTTCAATCCCATGGACTCGCCTGTTCAGCTTCTGCTCTTCAGTATGGTCTTCGGGGTCATCCATCTTTTCTTTGGCCTGGGCCTTCATATTATCAATGAGAAACGCCAGGGCAACCTGATCGGCGGACTGGCCGATTCGGTGACCTGGTATCTGATCATCCCCGGACTGGGTCTTATGCTGGGTGCAGGCGCCCTGGCAAGTGATCCGGCCAGGGTGGAGCTTTTAAAAGCCATCGGCCAGTGGATGGCCCTGGCTGGGGCCGCCTTTGGTCTCATCTTTGCCGGCCACGGGATCAAGAACCCCTTCAAGCGCCTGATCAAGGGTTTGGGCGCCCTTTATGGGATTACCTCTTATCTGAGTGACATCCTCTCCTATGCCCGGATCCTGGCTTTGGTCCTGGCCACCTCGGTCATTGCCACGGTGGTCAATATGCTGGGCATGCTGGTGGGGCCTTCCTTTGTCGGCTATATCGTCTTTGCCCTGATCGGGGTTTTCGGCCATACCCTTAATCTGGCCCTGTCGGCCCTGTCAGCCTTTGTACATACCAGCCGGCTCCAGTATGTGGAGCTCTTTGGCAAATTCTTTGTCGGCGGCGGCTCCTTTTGGAATCCCCTGCGCCGCAAGACAAATTACGTCCATATTGAAGAGGGGAAAGAGAGCCTGCCTGCCAGCGTCAAGGCGGAGTCCAAGGCTCAATGATCTGTTAGTCAGGGTGCGCTCGTCGCCCCTTGAAAGGCCGGGTTATTGATCTGGCAATAAGAAATCAACCTATGCGGTTGGACATTGGAGGAAAGTTATGGCATCCATTATTGGTCCGCTTTTGGTCTATCTGGCGGCGGCATTGGCCGTTATTCTGCCCGGTTACGGCTCAGCCAAGGTCGTGGGTAAGTTGGGGCAAATCGCCTCAGGCATCATGGCCGAAGATCCGGGCATGTTCGGCAAACTGCTTATTTTGCAGGCCCTGCCGGGCACCCAGGGCATTTACGGCCTGCTTGGCTGGTTCATGATCATGAACCACTCGGGCATGTTGGGCGGTAGCGTCAGCATCAGCCTTCAGCAGGGCTTCCTCTTTTTCCTGGCCTCGCTCCCCATCGCCCTGATCGGTTTCTTGTCGGCCTTTCATCAGGGTAATGTGGCCGAAGGCGGCATGGCGCTTGTCACCAAGCACGGGCATACCAGTGGTAACGCCATCGTCCTGGCCGTCATGGTCGAGACCTATGCCATCCTGGCCCTGCTTGCCACCATCCTGGGAGTGTTGAGCATTGCTGTTTAGTCAACCCTTCACGGCTTGACAAGAAGAAATGGAGCGCTCTCAAGGTGGAAGGAATCGACAGAATCAAAGCCCATATTGTGGCGGAGGCAGACCAGGCGGTTGAAGCACTGGCCAAGGAAAGCCGCGCCTTCCTTGCCCAGGAAGTTGACCAGGCCAAGGAAGAGGCCCGGGCCCTCCTGGCAGATGCGGCTCTCAGGGCCGATGAAGAGGCCAAGCTCCTTCTGAAAAGGGGGGAGAGTGTGGCCGATGCTGAAAGGCGCAAGCGGGATCTGGAGCAAAAGCAGGCCCTGGCGGATGAGATCATCGACCAGGCCCTGGCGCATTTATGCCAGGAAGTGGCCGCTGACCGGGTCAAGCGCTATGTGGCCTGGATCCAGAGGCTGGGCTTGACGGGCGGCCAGATCAGTCTGTCCGCCAGGGATCAGGCCGAGATCGGCCAGGCCCTTTTGCAGGCCCTGCCCCCTGACCAGTTTTCTCTTGATGAAGAGCCGGGCGATTTTGCCGGTGGCATGGTGATCACCCATGACCGGATCCGGGATAATCTGACCTATGACCTGGCCATCCGGGATCATCGGTCCGAGCTGGCCCGACTGGCCCTGGAATTCATTGAAGACAAGGGTTCCGAGGAGACGACGGGTGGCTAGTAAGTTGATCTGGTCCCCCTTAGCCCTGCCCCCGGCCGACAAAGAAAAGGCCGGGTCCTGGGGCCATGCCACAGGCAGGATCTGGTACCGGGAGAAAAATCTTTTGGGCCGGTCGGGTCTGGACAGGCTTTATGCGGCTTCTTCGGAAGAGGAAGTCAAACGCCTGCTTCTGGAGCATGGCTATCCACAAAAAGACAGGGCCCTGGACATGCTGGCCGCCGAACGCGACCAGGTCTATCAAGTCCTGTCTGACATCACACCTCATGATGGTTTTTACCAGATCCTGGTCCTGAACAGGGATGCAGGCAATTTGAAACTTGCCCTGAAATATGCCCTCCTGGTCCAGGACAAGGACCCCCGGGACTTCAAGTCCCAGATGAGCCGGCCTGCCCTCCTGGACGGCGACCTGCTTTGGAGGGTCCTGGTCGGAGGCGAAGCCGACAAGGCCTTCCCCCTCTGGGCGGCGGAAGTGGCAGCCAGAGCCCGTCAGGCTTATGGGGAGAATTATGACGCTGCCTCCATTGACCGCTCAGTGGATGGGGATATTGAGGCGATCCGGGCTGACCTTGCCATTCATTTGAAGGCGGACTGGATCAGCGGCTATCTGGACAGGGTCAGGGATCTGACCAATTTGGAGACCCTGCTTCGGGCCCGCCATCGCAAGATGAGCCAGGCCCTTTATGAGTCCAGCCTCCTGGCCGGCGGTCTGATCGACCGTGAGGCCTGGGTCCGCTACTACCAGGAAGACGACCAGGTTTGTATCGATGACCTTTGTCATACACCATATAAAGTCCTGTCTGCCCACTTTGTCTCCTATGGGGACAGGGGGGGAGCGGCCCTTTTCTCACGTGACCGGGACAAGCTGCTGGCCCACTATCTTGAAGCGGGGGTCCGGACCCTGTCAGGGGCGCCCAGGGTCATTGCCTATGTCATGGCCCGGGAATTCGAGTTCAAGAACATCCGCCTGGTCATGGCGGCAGTGGCAGCTGGCCTGGACCGGGAAAGCATCCAGGCCTTGAGACGGGACTTCCGGAAAGGATAGGGGAATGGCTGGTCTGCAAGAAAAAATCGGCGTCATCGGCGAAGGGGAAAGCATTGCCGGCTTTCGGGCCCTGGGCCTTGAAGTGGCCCCGGTCCATGACCCGCAAGCTGCCCAGGAGCTGCTGGAAGCATGGGCAGACCAGGGCTTTGCTGTCATCTTTTTGACGGAGAAACTGGCCCAGGAGATGGGGCCGGAACTGGCCAGCTGGCGCCTGCGCTATCTGCCTGTTGTCACCGTTATCCCCTCGGCCCGTCAAGCCCCCTGGCTGGGACGCCAGGAACTGAGGACAGCCATCCGCAAGGCGACCGGGATCGACATGATCGGTCAAAGAGATAAGGCTCGCCAGCAAGCGCAAGAATAGTTAAGGGAGAGATTCCATGAAAAAACAAAGTCAGGGTGAGATCGTCAAGGTGTCAGGCCCCCTGGTTATCGCCAAGGGCATGCGTGACGCGGATATGTTCGACGTGGTTGAGGTGTCGGACAAGCGGCTGATCGGTGAAATTATCGAGATGCACGGTGACGAAGCCTCCATCCAGGTCTACGAGGAGACAGCGGGCCTGGGTCCGGGCGAACAGGTGGTGTCAAGAGGCACCCCCCTGTCTGTCGAGCTGGGTCCTGGTCTGATCGGGGAGATCTTTGATGGCATTCAAAGGCCCCTGGATGTCCTGGTCGAGCGTGAGGGTGACCATATCACCCGGGGCGCCTTCGCACCCGCCCTTAACCGGGACCGGGTCTGGGACTTCCAAGCCAGCCGCCAGGTGGGAGACCGGCTGGGACCGGGCGAGATCATCGGTCTGGTCCAGGAAACCGAGATCATGGAACACCGGATCATGCTGCCCCCTGACAAGTCGGGTGTCATCAAGGAGATCCGTTCAGGCAGCTTCAAGGTGACCGATGTGGTGGCTGTCCTGGAAGACGACCGGGGCCAGACGCATGACATCACCCTGATCCAGCGCTGGCCGGTCCGGATCGGTCGACCCTATCAGGAAAAAATCTCACCCACCGAGCCCCTGATCACGGGCCAGCGTCCCATCGACACCTTCTTCCCCGTAGCCAAAGGGGGGACGGCAGCCGTCCCGGGACCCTTTGGCAGTGGCAAGACGGTTATCCAACACCAGCTGGCCAAGTGGGCGGAAGCCGACGTGGTGGTCTATATCGGCTGTGGGGAGCGGGGCAATGAAATGACTGACGTGCTCATGGAATTCCCCCAGCTCAGTGACCCCAAAACGGGTTTCCCCCTCATGAAAAGGACTATCCTGATCGCCAATACCTCAGACATGCCGGTGGCGGCCCGGGAGGCCTCCATCTACACCGGGATCACCATCGCCGAATACTTCCGGGACATGGGTTATTCGGTTTCACTCATGGCCGACTCCACCTCCCGTTGGGCAGAGGCCTTGAGGGAGATGTCCGGCCGTCTGGAAGAGATGCCGGGTGAGGAAGGTTATCCGGCCTATCTGGGCTCCCGCCTGGCCAGCTTCTACGAGCGGGCCGGCATGGTCCGCTGCCTGGCCTCTCCCGGAGAGGAGCGGGTAGGTGTCCTGACCGCCATCGGTGCGGTATCGCCCCCGGGCGGCGACCTGTCTGACCCGGTGGCCCAGTCCACCCTGCGGATTGTCCAGGTCTTCTGGAGCCTGGACTCCAACCTGGCCTACCGCCGCCACTTCCCGGCCATCAACTGGCTGACCTCCTATTCCCTTTACCAGACCAAGATCGATGCCTGGATTGACGACCATGTGGCCCCTGATTTCAGCCGCCTGCGGGTGGATGCCATGACCCTCCTCCAGGAGGAGTCGGAGTTGGAGGAGATCGTCCGCCTGATCGGCCAGGACGCCCTCTCGGACAGCGACCGCCTGAAACTGGAATCGGCCCGCTCCCTGCGCGAGGACTTCCTCCACCAGAACTCCTTTGACGAGATCGATACCTATACCTCCATGAACAAGCAATACCGCATGCTGTCCCTGGTCATGCTGTTTTACTACGAAGCCCAGAAGGCCCTGGCCCAGAAGGCCTCCTTTGATGCCATCCTCCGCATGCCTGTCCGGGATGATATCGCACGTTTCAAGTTCGTGCCCGAGCAGGAAGTGGACCGCTGGTATGAACTGCGAAAAGAAACCCTCCTGGCCGAAATGGGCGGCTTGACCCAATAGGAAGAGAGAAGATTATGGCGAGAGAATACCGCACGATTGAGGAAGTTACCGGCCCTTTGATGCTGGTCCGCGGCGTCGAGAACGTCAAGTTCGACGAGCTGGGTGAGATTGAACTGGAAGATGGCCAGATCCGTCACTGCCGGGTCCTGGAGATCGAGGGCAGCGATGCCCTGGTCCAGCTTTTTGAAAGCTCCATCGGCCTCAATATTGAAAAGAGTGCTGTCCGCTTCCTGGGACGGGGCCTGGAACTGGCCCTGGCGCCCGACCTCCTGGGCCGGATCTTTGACGGCATGGGCAGGCCCAAGGACGGGGGCCTGGAGGTTATTCCCCAGGTGACCCGGGACATCAACGGCACCCCCATCAATCCGGCGGCCCGTGACTATCCCAACGAGTTCATCCAGACGGGGGTCTCGGCCATCGACGGCCTCAACACCCTGGTCCGGGGTCAGAAGTTACCCATCTTCTCGGGTTCCGGTCTGCCCCACGCCCGCTTGGCGGCCCAGATCGCCCGCCAGGCCGAGGTCCTGGACAGCCAGGAGGAGTTCGCCGTGGTCTTCGCCGCCATGGGGATCACCTTTGAAGAAGCCGACTTCTTCATCGGAGACTTCAGACGGACGGGAGCCATTGACCGGACGGTCATGTTCATCAACCTGGCCGACGACCCGGCCATCGAGCGGATCGCTACCCCCCGCATGGCCCTGACAGCTGCCGAATACCTGGCCTTTGACCTGGACATGCATGTCCTGGTCCTCATGACTGATATCACCTATTATGCCGAGGCCCTGCGCGAGGTCTCTGCCGCCCGCAAGGAAGTGCCGGGCAGGCGGGGCTATCCCGGCTATCTTTATACGGACCTGGCCAGCATCTATGAGCGGGCCGGCCGGATTAAAAACAAGAAGGGGTCCATCACCTTCGTGCCCATCCTGACCATGCCCGACGATGACAAGACCCATCCCATCCCTGACCTGACCGGCTACATCACCGAGGGCCAGGTCATCCTTTCCCGGGACCTCTACCGAAGGGGCCTGACGCCTCCCATCGACGTCCTGCCTTCCTTGTCCCGTCTCAAGGACAAGGGAATCGGGGAGGGCAAGACCCGGGCCGACCACGCCGACACCATGAACCAGCTCTTTGCCGCCTATTCCCGGGGCAAGGACGCCCGGGACCTGCAGATTATCCTGGGTGAAGAGGCCCTGAGTGAGCTGGACCTCATCTATGCCGACTTCTCCGTGGCCTTTGAGGCCCAGTATGTCTCCCAGGGTTTTGAGACCAACCGAACCATTGAAGAGACCCTGGCCATCGGCTGGGAACTGCTCTCCATGTTGCCGGCCAATGAATTGAAACGGGTCCACCAAGGCTATATCGACCAGTATTATCAGCATGAAGGGAAGGACGGCGACTGATGGCAGTCATGCGGGTCAACCCCAACCGGATGGAGTTGCTCCGGCTCAAGGAGCAGCTTCGTGTGGCCCGCCGCGGCCACAAGCTCCTGAAAGATAAACGGGATGAACTCATGCGCCAGTTCCTGGCCCTGGTCCTGGATGTGGATGAACTCCGTCTTGAGGCCGAAAAACTGGTCCAGATGGCCCACGATGACATGCTTCTGGCCCGGGCGGTCAATGGCGACCAGGCTGTGGAAGCGGCCCTCGTGGCGCCCGGACCTGCCCTTTACGCCCAGCTGGATCACGAGAACACCATGAGTGTCAGGACGCCGGTCATTTCTGTCCAGCTGGATGACCAGGATAAGAAGCCGGTCCTCCCTTATGGGATGGCCAGTGTCAGCGGCGAACTGGATGAATCCATCGACCGCCTCCACGAGGCCCTGCCCCTGCTCATGCAGCTGGCTACCCTGGAGCACAAATCCCACCTGATGGCGGCCGAGATCGAGCGGACCCGCCGCCGGGTCAACTCCCTGGAATACGTCATGATTCCTTCCCTGGAGGAGACCATCCGTTCCATCACCATGAAGATGGATGAGAATGAGCGGGGCAACCTGACCCGGCTCATGAAGGTCAAGGACATGATCGTAGAGCAGGAGATCCAGAAGAAGCGCAAGCAGACAGAGGCCAGACGCCAGGGCCACTAGTTTCTGATGCTTGCATAAAGCACTGATTAGTGCTTCAATTAGCTTAAGTAAAGAGGGCTTTTGTCTGAGGGGGAAATTGACAAAAGTCTCTATTCTATGTATCCCCCTCCGTTCTGACTATGACCGGAGGTTATCGTGGTTAACGAGAAGGGAATCAATATATACTCGGAGATCGGCCGTCTTCGGCGGGTCATCTTGCATCGCCCGGGTCCCGAGCTTGATAATTTGACACCCATAAACATGAAGCGTTTGCTCTTTGACGACATTCCCGACTATGTGGCGGCGTCAAAAGAGCATGACCAATTTGCCCAGGTCTTAAGAGACGCGGGGGCAGAGGTCCTTTATACCCATGACCTCCTGGCTGAGGTCTTGGCAGACAGGGAGGTCCGCCGTCTTTTCCTGGAGGATTTTCTCAGGGAAGCCAGGGCTTTCCAGCCATCCATACCCAGGGTCCGGGATTATCTGATGGAGATGGAGGATCTGGAAAAGCTGACCTGGCTGCTCATTGCCGGCATGCGGCGGGAGGATTATCCCTTTAACGGCTCCCAGCTGGACAAGCTGGACCGGGCCAAGCCCCTCCTTTTTGATCCCATGCCCAATTTCTATTACACCCGGGATCCTATGTCCACTATCGGGCGTGGCCTGTCTGTCAACTGTATGTGGGCAGATACCCGGCGGCGGGAATCGCTCTTTACCCACTATGCCATGGTCTACCATCCCTTTTTCCGTGACACTCCCCGCTATTTCGGCCGTGACGAAAATGCCACCCTGGAAGGGGGCGATGTCCTGATCCTGTCCAAGGAGGTCCTGGCCGTGGGCGTCTCCCAGCGGACAGAAACCTCAGCGGTCAAGATGCTGGCCAGGCGGGTCCTGGAGGCAAAAGACAGCTTCCGCCATGTCCTGGTCTTCTTCATCCCTGAAAGACGGGCCTTCATGCATCTGGATACTGTCTTCACCATGGTGGACCGGGATATCTTCACCGTCCATCCTGAGATCGAAGGTCCCCTGGAGATCTTTGACATCAGCATGGGCAAGGATGGGAACCTGGATGTCAAAAATATTGGCAACCATCTGGAGACCATCCTGAAAAAATACCTAGGCCTCAGTGAGGTGGAACTGATCCGCTGCGGTGGCAAGAGCAAGATTGACGCTCAGCGTGAACAGTGGAATGACGGTTCCAACACCCTGGCTATTGCCCCCGGTGAGGTGGTGGTCTATGACCGCAACCGGGTGACCAACCGCCTCTTGAAGGAGGCCGGTCTGATCCTGCATGAGATTCCTTCTTCTGAGCTTTCCCGGGGCAGGGGCGGTCCCCGCTGTATGTCCCAACCCATCTGGCGGGAGGATCTGGACTGATTCGGGGAAAGGGCCTCCAAGCCTCGACTTGCCGGGATCCCCGGCTCTCGCCCTATCTTCAGACTTCAATCAAAAGCCCCTGATAGAGGGGCTTTTGGCTATTTGCCCTTCTTTTGCAACAATTCTTCATAAACGCTTCATACTTGACACAATCTCGAAATGATTTGTACAATTGCGACAAGGACCGCCGGCCAAAATGCAAATCCATTCACAAAATATACGAATGGGGTTTGGCGGAAATCTACAGGAAAGACTTTTCATCAGGGAGGAAAAAACATGAAAAAGCTGGTACTGCTAGTCCTGACACTCAGTCTCTGTCTGGGTCTGCTTGTCGCCTGTGGCTCAGGTGGCGAGGAAGGCAATGTGGCAGGAGACAAAATCAAAATCGGTTGGATCGGTTCTTTGACGGGCGACCAATCCGTATTCGGCATCTGTGAGCGCGATACCATTCAAATGTTGATTGATGAAGTCAACGAAGGAGGCGGTATTGCAGGCAAGCAAGTAGAATTTATTCCCTATGACACCAAAGGTACTCCCGAAGAAGCCGTTAACGCGGTCAACCGTCTGGTAACCAATGACAAGGTGCAGATCATCCTGGGTCCCAACGCCTCGGGTCTGGCCATTCCCATCGCCTCTGTCCTTGAGAAAGGCAAGGTTGCCGACATTGCCACTGTGGCCACAAACGAGAAAGTTACCGTAGACGGCGGAAAGCTCAAGCCCTACAACTTCCGCGTCTGCTTCATTGATCCCTACCAGGGGGCGGTTGCTGCCAGCTTTGCCTATCAGGAGGCTGGTTTCAGGAAGGCGGCCATACTCTCCGATATCTCAGACGAATATTCCCAGGGCTTGGCAGAATACTTCAAGAAGACCTTTGAAGATCTTGGCGGCAGCATCGTGGCGGAAGAAGCCTTTAAGACAGGCGACGTTGACTTCCGTGCCCAGCTGACCAAAATCAAGGAAACCGAACCCGATGTCATCTTCCTGCCCTATTTCTACAAGGAAGTCTCCCTGACCGTCAAGCAGGCAGACGAGATCGGCATCAAGACCACCTACATGGGCGGTGACGGCTGGACCTCAGACCAGCTGATGGAGATGGCCGGCCCCTATCTGCAGGGCTGCTACATCGTCAACCACGTCGACTTTGATGACCCGGATGTCCAGGACTTCAAAGATCAGTTTGCCAAGGCCTATCCCGGCCAGCCCATGCAGCTCAACGCCTACATGGGTCATGACGCCTTCGTAGTCGCCAAGGCGGCTATGGAGAAGGTGGCCGCTGACAACAATGGCAAGATCAGCTCCGAAGCGGTAGCCAAGGCCCTTGAAGGCATCAAGGTCCAAGGCATCACGGGCATGATCCACCTGTCTCCCGAAGACCACAACCCCATTGGCAAGGAAGCTGCCATCATCACCATCGAGGGCGAAGACTACAAATTCGTCAAGAAGTACGCAGCTGACCTGGGCTGATCCCAATAGCCTGCCCCCCCGCCCAGGCAGGGGGGCATGAAGAAAAGATGAACTGACTTAGGGGAGGAGCCTCTGCTCCTCCCTTTACACAGGGGGACAGGGTATGAATCAATTTTTGCAGCAGCTGATCAATGGCGTATCGATCGGCAGTATCTACGCCCTGATGGCGGTAGGCTATTCCCTGGTCTACAGCATCATGAATTTCAGCAACTTTGCCCATGGAGGCGTGATCATGCTATCCGCCTACATCGGCTATTACGCAAACACCTTATTTAACCTTTCATTCGCCGGCGCCATTATTGTCGCCACACTGGGTGCCACCTTGATCGCTGCCATCATCGAACGCCTGGCCTACAGGCCTTTGAGGAAGCGGACCGCACCCACGCTATATTTCATTATTTCCGCCATGGGCATGTCCATCCTGCTGGAGAACCTGGTCATTGCGACCATCGGGCCCCAGTTCAAGACTTATCCCCGGATATTTGCGGAATCCACCTTTTCTTTGGGATCACTCAGCATCAGCAAGATGGACGTCCTCATGCTGATTATCTCTTCGATTGCCCTGATCGGGCTGGTTTTTTTCTTGAACAAAACACGCACCGGTGTAGCGGTTCGGGCGGCTACCTACAATGCCCGGGCCAGCCAGCTGATGGGTGTTAATGTCGATCGCATCATCCTGGTTGTCTTTGCCCTGGGAGGCGCCTTGGCGGGGATCGCCGGTGTCTTCTTCGGGATCAAGTACACGGTCTATGCCCAGGCAGGGGTCATCACCAATAAGGCTTTCGTTGCCGCCGTATTCGGTGGTCTGGGAAGTCTTCCCGGTGCCATCCTTGGTTCCATTCTCCTGGGTGTCATCGAGACCTTCATGGCAGCCATCCGGTCCCAGCTTCGTGACTTGATTGCCTTCATCATTCTGATTGGCGTCCTTGTCATCAAACCCACGGGTATCATGGGCAAGACCACGGAAGATAAGGCATAGGGGAGGATGAGATGGATTATATCTTACAAGTTTTGACCCTGGCCGGCAGTAGCCTCATGGTGGTCCTGGGCCTGGGCCTTCTAACCGGTTTTACGGGCCTCTTTTCCTTTGGCCATGCCGGGTTCATGTGTATCGGTGCCTATACTTCGGCTATATTGACCGTGACCTTGAAGGTGCCCTTTGTCATCGCCCTCTTGTGTTCCGGCCTGGCGGCCGGCCTGGTCAGTCTTCTCCTGGGTCGGCTGACCCTCAAGCTCAAGGGTGACTATTTTCTGATTGCCACCCTGGGTTTTGGGGAATCGGTTCGCTTGATATTTGACAATATTGAGCCTCTGGGCGGGGCCCGGGGTTTTTCCGCTATTGAGAAGAACTCCACCTTCGTCACCGTTTGGATTGTCTGTATCGTCGGCATCTTCCTTATGACCCGCCTGATCAACTCCCGCTATGGCCGCAACTTCAAGGCCATCCGGGAGGAGGAATTGGCCTCGGCTACCATAGGAATCGACGTCTTCCGGACCAAGCTTCTGGCTCTCTTTGTCAGTGCGGTTTACGCAGGAGTGGGCGGCTCACTTTATGCCCACTACATGACCTTCATCAAGCCTGCCAACTTCAACCTGCTCAAGTCGACGGAATTGACCATCATGACCATCATCGGTGGTTTGGGCTCAATCTCCGGCTCCGTGATCGGGACGGTGCTCCTGACTCTCCTGCCCGAGTTCCTCCGCTTCATCTTTGACTGGCGGATGGTCATCTACGGGGCTGCGGTCGTCATCCTCATCATTGTCCGCCCTAAAGGCATTGCCGGCGGCAAGGAGTTCAAGGACTTCTTCTTTGTGGCCCCCCTGACCAGGTTGGTCAAGCGGACCCTGGCCAAGAGGAAGGTAAGCAAGGCAGCGCTGGTGGATGAGGAGAGCGGGAAAGGAGGTCAGGCATGAGCATGGTATTGGAGTTAAAGGATCTGACCAAACAGTTTGGCGGTCTGACGGCCGTGGACACCCTCTCCTTTGGGATTGAGGAACAGGCCATCTACGGTCTGATCGGGCCTAACGGGGCAGGCAAGACCACGGTCTTCAATATGATTACGGCCATTTATGCCCCTACATCAGGTGATATTCTCTTCTACGAGGACAGTCTGGTAGGCAAATCCTCCTTCCAGATCGCCCGGGCAGGCATCACCCGCACCTTCCAGAATATCCGCCTCTTCAAGGAGATGACGGTCTATGAGAATGTGCTGACCGCCTGCCATCTCAATACCGACTACAAGATTGCCGACAGCCTGATCCATACGGGTCGCTTTCGTAAGGGCGAGCGGCATATCCGGCAAGAGGCCAAGGAGCTCCTGGAGCGCATGGGCCTTTATGACCGCCGGGATGAGGTGGCCATGAACCTGCCCTACGGAGACCAGAGGCGGTTGGAAATCGCCCGGGCCGTGGCTCTCCATCCCAGGCTCCTCCTCCTGGATGAACCGGCAGCCGGTATGAATCCGGATGAGGAAATGAGCCTGGTGGAGACCATCCGAAAGATCCGTGATGACTACAAGCTGACCATCCTCCTGATCGAGCATCATATGGACCTGGTCATGGAGATCTGTGAGCAGATCACCGTCATCAATTTCGGAAAAAAGATCGCCGAGGGGACTGCAGAAGAGATTCAGAAGAATCCGCAAGTCATCGAGGCTTATCTGGGTAAGAAGGAGGCCTGAGGATATGTCATTGCTAAGAGTAAGGGACCTCCACGTCTACTACGGCGGTATCCATGCCCTGAGAGGGGTCGACATCAATGTCAAAGAAGGGGAGATTGCCACCATTATCGGCTCCAACGGGGCCGGGAAATCCACCCTCCTCAATGCCCTGAGCGGCGTCGTGCCCTATACCAAGGGACAGATCGCCTACAAGGGCCAGGACCTGCCCAAAAGGGCGGACCGGATTGTCCGCCTGGGCCTGTCCCAGGTACCTGAGGGCCGCCTGGTCTTTGCCAACCTGACGGTCCGGGAAAACCTGATGATGGGGGCCTATCTGCGCCGGGATACCAGCAAGATCAAGGCAGACCTGGACACGGTATTTGAGCTTTTCCCCCGCCTCCAGGAACGGGTCACCCAAATCGCCGGGACCCTGTCGGGGGGCGAACAGCAGATGCTGGCCATGGGCCGGGGGCTGATGAGTGATCCCGACCTGATCATGTTGGACGAGCCCTCCCTGGGGCTGGCCCCCCTGCTGGTAGAGACCATTTTTGAGATCATTGAGACCATTCATGATCTGGGCAAGACCATCCTCCTGGTCGAACAGAATGCCTACAAGGCACTGGCGGCAGCAGACTATGCCTATGTGCTGGAACAGGGTGTCATTGTCAAGGAGGATAAGGCCCAGGTGATCGCCCAGGATCCGGAGATACAAAACGCCTATCTGGGTGTGGCAAAGGCATGACGAGGCCAGTCGGCAATGACCGGCAAGGGCCTGGTATGAGGGTTGTTAAGCCTTGTGGCAGGCGGTTTTTCGTTTGTAAAATCGCCGCTTATGGGCTAGTCTTATGACGGTAATTTCATCGATAGAAGGAGTAGATTTATGGCCGTTAATTTGAAAGGCAGACACTTTCTGACACTTAAGGATTTTACCCCTGACGAGATTCTCTGGCTTCTCGATCTGGCGTCTGAACTCAAGACGAAAAAACGCCTGGGCCTGCCCGGCGATCTCTTGAAAGGTAAGAATATCGTCCTCCTCTTTGAGAAGACTTCGACCCGGACCCGCTGCGCTTTTGAAGTGGCGGCCATGGACGAAGGGGCCGGTGTCACTTTCCTGGGATCAGGCGACTCCCAGATGAACAAGAAGGAATCAGTCGAGGATACCGCCAAGGTGCTGGGCCGCTTCTATGACGGCATCGAGTTCCGCGGCTTCGAGCAGGAGACGGTGGAAGACCTGGCCCGCTTTGCCGGGGTCCCGGTCTGGAACGGGCTGACCGACCTCTACCACCCCACCCAGGTCCTGGCCGACATGATGACCATCCGTGAATATGTCCACAAACCACTCAACCAGGTCAAGTTCGTCTATGCAGGGGATGCCCGCAATAACATGGGCAATTCGCTCATGATCGGCTGTGCCAAGCTGGGTCTGGACTTTGCGGCCTTTGCCCCCCGTGAGCTCTGGCCGGATGAAGGCCTGGTCGAGGAGATGAAGGCCGTGGCCAAGGAGACAGGCGGCTCCATCGAATGCTCTGACCAGCTTGAGGTGGTCAAGGGGGCTGATGTCCTTTATACAGACGTCTGGGTCTCCATGGGCGAGGAAGCCATGTTCGAGGAGCGGATCGCCCAGCTCAAGGACTACCAGGTCAACCAGAGGATGGTGGATATGACCGGCAATGACCAGGTCATCTTCCTCCACTGTCTGCCTGCTTTCCATGATCTCAATACCACCATCGGCCGGCAGGTTCAAGAAGAATACGGCCTGACCGCCATGGAGTGCACGGATGAGGTTTTCCGGGGCAAGCACTCCCGGGTCTTTGACCAGGCTGAAAACAGATTGCACTCGATCAAGGCGATTATAGTTGCCACGATCGGTCGCTAATAAATAACACACAACCGGAGGAATTCATGAAAAAACGTATCGTCGTCGCCCTGGGTGGCAATGCCCTCGGCAATACTGCGCAGGAACAGCGCGAACTCGTCCGCCAGACCGCCGTCCCCATTGTGGATTTGATTGCCGAGGGGCATGAACTGGTCATTGCTCACGGCAATGGCCCCCAGGTGGGTATGATCAATCTGGCCTTTGACTGCGGTGATGTGCCGCCCATGCCCTTCCCCGAATGCGGGGCCATGAGCCAGGGCTACATCGGCTACCATCTGCAAAATGCCCTGCGCGAGGAATTGCGGTCGCGGGGGATGGATCACCCGGTGGCCACCATTGTCACACAGGTGGTGGTGGACAAAAATGACCCGGCCTTCCAGAATCCGACCAAACCCATCGGCTCTTTTTACAGCCAGGAAGAAGCGGAAGCCATTGCCCGGGAAACCGGCTTTGTCATGCAGGAGGATTCAGGACGTGGTTACCGCCGCGTCGTACCTTCACCCAAGCCGGTGGCAGTCGTTGAGGACAGGACGGTTAATGCCCTGATCGCTGATGGCCAGGTGGTCATCACGGTTGGTGGCGGTGGCATCCCGGTCGTCAAGGAAGGGATCCATCTGGAAGGGGTGGCTGCGGTCATCGACAAGGACTTCGCCTCCGAGGTCCTGGCCGAAATGGTTGACGCCGATTACCTGATCATTTTAACCGCCGTCGAAAAGGTGGCTTTGAACTATGGGAAGCCGGATGAAAAATGGCTGGACAATGTGACCGTGGAAGAGATGGAAGGCTATATGGCCCAGGATCATTTCGCCCCCGGCTCCATGTTGCCCAAGGTTGAAGCTTCTGTGGCCTTCGCTAAATCCAAGGAAGGCCGGACGGCACTTATCACATCGCTGGAGAATGCCCGGGATGGTATCGCGGGCAGGACAGGAACACATATCAGTTTGTAGACGGACAGTGCATAAGAGGCCCGGAAGAGGCCGGGCGGGAGGAGGGACACATATGCGGGATATCAGAGTTGCCCTGTGGGGTTTTGGCGCCATGGGCAGCGGCATCGGACGGATGATCGCCTCGAAGGAGGGGATTGTCATTTCCGGTGTCTGCGATCATTGGGACCAACTGATAGGGCAGGAAGTATACAGCTACCTGGGTATTGACCGGGGGGACCGGGAGCCGGTCCATATCACGGGCGATATCAAGGAGATTGTCCGCAAGGACCTTTGTGATATCGTCATCCTGGCCACGGATTCCTTTGTGGCTGCCCAATACGACAAAATCATCTTCTGCCTGGAAGAGGGCGTTCACATCATCTCGACTGCTGAAGAGATGGCCTGGCCCTGGGCTCAAAACCAGGAGATGGCAGATAAGATCGACGCCCTGGCCAAGGAGAGACAGGTGGCGGTCCTGGGAACGGGGATCAACCCCGGTTTCGTCCTGGACTACCTGATCCTGGCCATCAGCGGAACCTGTGAACATGTCAATTCCATCTCTGCCGCCCGGATCAATGACCTGGCCCCCTTTGGCAAGGCTGTCATGGAGGAGCAGGGCGTGGGCATCTCGGTGGAGGAATTTGAGCGCCGGATCGCTGAAGACAGCCTGGCCGGCCACGTGGGATTCCCCGAGTCCATGGAGATGATTGCGGCGGGTATGGGGGTCAAGCTTGTCGATATCAAGCAGACAAGAGAACCCATCATCACCAATGTTGACCGCAAATCGGCTTACGGCGAGGCCAAAAAAGGCAGCCTGGCCGGCATACGCCAACAAAGCTACGGTAAAACAGCCGATGGCCAGGTCTTTATCCACCTGGATCATCCGCAACAGATATGCCCCGAGGACGAAGGCGTCAATACGGGCGACTATATCACCATTCATTCCGATGGCTACGATATGAACCTGTCCATTGTCCCCGAGACACCGGGCGGTATCGGCACCATCGCCATGATCGTCAACATGATTCCCCATGTCCTTTCAGCCAAACCGGGTCTGCGCTCCATGCTGGACCTGCCGGTTCCCCGGGCCATCCTGGGCAACTTTGCTGAACAGATCGACCGGGACAAGAAACGCCACTATAAGAAAGATGACTTCGTGGTCATCGAACTGGTCATCCTGCCTGTAGGCAAAAGGGCCCCTCAAGTACCGGAAGATACGGCCAAGACGCCCCTTCTGGCCTTCACCAAGGGATGGCTCCTGGATGAGGAGGCGACGGTGGGAGACAAGGTCAAGGTCAAGGCCATGAGCGGCCGGACCGTGGAGGGGACGCTGACCAACCGCGGCCTGGCGCCCGCCCATGACTATGGGGATTTTGTCCCTGAACTGCTCCAGATCCACCAGCAAGTCCGCGGCCTATTGTTTGGAGGTGCCTAAGCATGAAGGATATGTCATATGAAGCCGTCATGGGACGGCAAAACGAGATTGTAAATGCGGCCCTGGGCATTGATTACAGGCAATACGAGCGGGGCGGCATGGTCTTTGACTATGAGGCCATGATGGAAGATATCGGGATTGACATCGACCAGGTGGTCCAGATCCAAAAAGACATGGGTGTGGGTAATACCCCCCTCATGGACATGAAAAATATCACCGCCCTGTCCAGGCAACTGGCCCAGCCGGGCATGGGTGCCCGGATCCTGGTCAAGGATGAGGCAGCCAACCCCTCGGGCAGCTTTAAGGCCCGCCGGGCTGCCTTGTCGGTCTGGGATGCCAAGCGCAAGGGCTATAAGGGCGTCATCGCGGCGACCTCAGGCAACTATGGGGCGGCGGTCGCCTCCATGGCTGCCCGTCTGGGCCTTCGCTGCATCGTCATTCAGGAATGCTATGACAGCGATATCAAGGGCCAGCCCGAGATCCTGGAAAAGCAGAGAAAATGTGAGGCCCTGGGTGCCGAAGTGGTCCAGCTGACCGTGGGTCCGGAACTCTTCTACCATGCTCTTTGCCTCCTGGAGGAGACAGGCTTCTACAATGCCTCCCTCTATTCACCTTCAGCCATTGCCGGGGTGGAGACCCTGGGCTATGAGATCGCCCATCAGTGCCGGGATCAATATGACCTGGTGCCCGATGTGGTCATCGCCACCCATGCCGGCGGCGGTAACCTGAGCGGGACAGCCCGGGGCCTGAACAAGGCCGGCCTGACTGACACCAAGGTCTATGCGGCCAGCGTGGATCTGTCAGGGCTTTCCATGGCCTCAGACCATGACTTCAACCGCAAGTCCTTCACGACCGGGCATACAGGCTTTGGCATCCCCTTTGCCTCCCTGCCCGACCGTTCCGATGTCCCCCGTAATGCTGCCCGGGCCCTCCGCTATATTGACCGCTATCTCCTGGTCAAGCAGGGGGAGGTCTTTTACACGACCGAGATGCTGGCGGCCCTGGAGGGGATCGAGCGCGGACCGGCCGGCAATACCTCGCTGGCAGCAGCCTTTGCCCTCTCCCGGGAACTTCCCCAGGACCAGACCATTGTGGTCCAGGAGACCGAATACACGGGCGCAGGCAAGCATCCCATGCCCCAGCTGACCTTTGCCCGTCAAAATGGCATCAAGATCCTGGTGGGAGATCCGGAAGAAGAGGTCCCCGGCAAGTCCATCGTCCTGCCGGCCCATCCCTCCATGATCCGGGTCCGGGACTATGATATGAAGCGGTTGAGACTGTCCGCCCTCCGGCGCCTGGCCGGTGAAGGCGGCCCCTTCAGCCCTGAAGAGTTGGCCTATATGGCAGATGAGATCAATCTGGATGTGGAAGCCACCAGTGCTTTACTCGAGGAAGTATAAGAAGAAGACCACGGAGAGGAGATGAACCGATGGCCGATAAGAAAGACCAAAAGCCAGCTGGCTCCTTTGAGGAACGCCGCAAACACCTGGCTCATATGTCGGATGAAGAACTATACAACTATTTCTGGGAACTGGCAGGGAAGATAGTCGATCCCCTGGTCCAGGCCGGAAAAATTTATACCACGCCCGCGATTGAACGCAGCGTCCTCCTCCGCATGGGATTTTCCAGCCTGGAGGCACAGGCCCTGGTCCAGGGTGTCCTGGAGCACCAGCTCCTGCCCCATGGCGCGGGAAATCTTGTATGGAAGCTGTCAGAGGCACTTGACCTGGGCGTCCGGGAGGCTGGCCTTGAGCTGATCGAGGGCAAGCATTGGGATGAAGCGGTCAAATTATTCGAGGGGGTGACATCATGAACTGCGATAAAGCCACAGGCAAGGTGACCCCGGCTCGCGAGACCGGTATTTCCATGGTGCCTGAGACCCGTCTGGACATCCGCCAAATCCTGGATGGCCTTGAACATTACCATTCACCCAGGCGTCCCTGGCACTGGCGCGAAGAGCGCGACCAGCCCAGGGAGGTGGGTGATTTCACCTACTACGAAGTATCAAAACCTTTGGAGCAGTCTGTGCCCCTACCCGGCAGCCGGGGATTTGGCTACATCGATCCCCAGCCTGACTGCGTCATCACAACCGAGATCGCCTCGGGCCGTTTTGAAGACGACGTCCGCCGCATGCGGATGGCTGCCTGGCACGGAGCCGACCATATCATGGTCATCCGGACCACCGGCCAGTCCCATATCGATTCCCTCATGGAGGGAACCACCCAGGGTATCGGCGGCATTCCCGTCACCCGCAAGCAATGCCGGGCCACCCGCCGGGCCCTTGACCTGATCGAGGATGAAGTGGGCAGACCCATCAACTACCACTCCTATGTCTCCGGCGTGGCCGGTCCTGACATTGCTGTGATGTTCGTGGAGGAGGGTGTCTCCGGTGTCCACCAGGATCCCCAGTACAACGTCCTCTACCGTAACATCAACATGCTGAGGAGCTTCGTCGATGCCTGCGAGAGCAAGGCCATCATTGCCTATGGCGGCCAGCTCCAGATTGACGGGGCCCATAATGCCAATGCCACGGCCATGGAGGCCTGGAAGGTCATGCCTGAGCTCATGGTTCAGCATGCCATCAACACGGCCTTCTCAGTCCGCTGTGGCATCAAGCCCGAGAACATCGCCCTGTCCAGCGTGCCGCCTACGGCCCCGCCGGCTCCCTGCATGAGGCTGGATCTGCCTTATGCCGTGGCCCTTCGCGATTTCTTCCGGGATTACAAGATCCGGGCCCAGCAGAATACCAAGTACATGGAGTCGGAGACCCGTGAAGCCACGGTCACCCACACCCTGAACATGGTCATCTCCCGGCTGACCTCAGCCGATGTCCAGTCCACCATCACGCCCGATGAAGGCCGGAATGTGCCCTGGCACTACTTCAATATCAACGCCGTCAACACGGCCCGCCAGTCCCTCAACGGTCTGGACGGTATCCGTCAGATGGTGGAGATCAAACGGGACGGCCCCCTAGGCGACCGGGTTCGCGAGCTCAAGGAAAGAGCCATCCTCTTCATGGAGGAGATCCTGGAGACCGGTGGTTACTATTCCGCCGTTGAGGAAGGCTTCTTTGTTGACAGCGCCGAGTATCCCGACCGCAAGGGAGACGGCATCGCCCGTCAGGCCGATGGCGGCGTAGGCAATGATACCCTCTACCGCCGGGCCGAGGATTACTTCGCCCCTGTCTCTGTCCACTTTGGCAACAACAATATTCCTGCCCAGTTTGAATGCGCCAGCGAGGCCATCGGCGGGGATACCTTCCAGGATCCATCCAAGATCATCTTCATTGATGAGCTGGATGAATATGACAATGTCAATGTCCGGATTGCCGAAAGACAAAAGTATTATGACAACACCAACCTCATCCGGCCGGAGGTCGAGTTTATGGCCGATGGGGTCCTGGTCCTGACCATGATGTTGCCCTGCGACAAGCGGCATGCGGAAGTGGCCGCCATCGCCATCGGAGAAAAGCTCAACCTGACTGACTGCGAAGTCATTCACAGCCAGGTCATGCACCCCTCCGAGGGCACCTACATCGAGATGAAGGGTAAGGTGGGCTTTGATGTCGACCTGACCACCCTGGTCCTGCCGGAAGTGATTGAAAATCTGTCTGAAGCCGAGATCCGGGCCGATGTGCATGAATACCCCATGACCATCGTGGCCGCCACGGTCGGCGAAGACGAACACTCGGTGGGCCTCAAGGAGATCATTGACATCAAGCACGGAGGCATTGAAGGCTTCGGGATCAAGTACCACTACCTGGGCACCTCCTGCCCCATCGATAAACTGGTGGATGCAGCCATTGAGACCCAGGCGGAGGCCATCCTGATCTCCACCATCATCTCCCACAATAATGTCCACTACGAGAACATGAAGAAATTGGCTGATACCTGTGTCGAGAAGGGGGTCAGGGACAAATTGATCCTGGTCGCCGGCGGTACCCAGGTGGTCAACGAGACTGCTGTGGAATCCGGCATGGATGCCGGCTTTGGCCGCGGCAGCCACGGCATCGACGTGGCCAGCTTCCTGGTCAAGCGGCGTCGTGAGATGCGAGAAGACTAGGAGCCCCATGAGGATAGATCTGCTTGTTGCGGAGATCGGGAGTACGACGACCGTAGTCAATGCCTTTACAGGCATAAAAGAAGCTAAACCCCGTTTTCTGGGCCAGGGGATGGCGGCAACTTCCATTGCGGAAGGTGACGTCACCCTGGGCCTGGACCGGGCCCGGCGACAGCTGGCTGACCGCTTGGGTCAGGCCAGTCTGGAGGCGGAGGAAGTTTTTGCCACCAGCTCGGCGGCAGGCGGACTCTCCATGACCGTACACGGCCTGGTCACCGATATGACCGTCAGGGCGGCCCGGGAGGCTGCCCTGGGTTCGGGCGCCGTCTTGCGCATGGTGACCTCAGGTAAGTTGAGAAGTTACGATCTGGACCAGATCAAGGCCATCAATCCCCGTATCATCATGGTGGCAGGGGGGACCAATGGAGGCGAAAGGGAAACGGCCCTCTACAACTTTGAGGCCCTGGCCCGGATCCTGCCCCAAAGGCCCTTTCTTTATGCCGGCAATGACGACAATGACAGGGAGATCCAAGCCTTGGCCCAGGCCCTGGGCGTCAAGGTCCATATCACGGAAAATGTCTATCCATCACTGGATGAACTCAATATTGATCCTGCCCGCCAGGTCATCCAGGATATCTTCGAGGAGCATATCGTGGAAGCACCTGGCATGGCCCATATCCATGATAGGGTGACAGGTCGGATCATGCCCACCCCGGGCGCTGTCATGGCCATGACCGAGAAGATGTATGAAGTCCTGGGTGACCTGGTGGCCATCGATGTGGGAGGAGCCACCA
This sequence comes from uncultured Mageeibacillus sp., assembly GCA_964553675.1. Classification (GTDB taxonomy): domain Bacteria; phylum Bacillota; class Clostridia; order Saccharofermentanales; family DTU023; genus UBA4923. Next base: position 36,090 of record CAZKLG010000002.1, read on the forward strand.
CCGATGTCCATTCAGTCACGGCAGGCAGTGAGGCCCTCCGCGATTTCCAGATAGCCCCTGAACCCTTTGCAAAAAGGACAGTTGAGGGCGACCTGGGGGTCTTCATCAACCGGGACCATGTCATGGCTGCCATGACAGGAGCGGAGAAAGAGGCCCTGCCTCCAAGCTATCTTGAAGATCTGGCTGCCGTACCGGAGATCCCTCAGGATCAGGCCCAGGCAGCCTTGATCAGGCCTCTGGTAGCCGCTTGTTGCCGGGAGGCCCTGGTCCGCCATGCCGGTCGCATGGTGGATGTCTACACGGCCCGGGGCAGGCGGACCCTGGTCCGGGGCCGGGACCTGACCGCAGTCAGGACCCTCCTGGCCACGGGAGGCGCCCTGACCCGCCTGCCAGACATGGAAGCCCTGATCAGGCAGGTGCTGGAAATAGCCGATCCCGACCGTCTTTTTCCGCCTCAGGATGTCAGGATCCTGATCGACCAGGACTATTTGGCCGCCTCGTGCGGCGTCATATCAAAAGCCTATCCCCAGGCAGCTGTCAGGCTCCTGGAGGACTCAATAAACAGGACGACAGGAGGTTAGTATGTCATATCCAGAACTGCTCATCGATCGCCGTAAATTAATGCACAATGTCAAAACCCTGCTGACCATGGCCCAGGGTTGCGATATTCAACTCCATTTTGTGACCAAGTGCCTTTGTGCCTGGCGGCCTGCCGTCGAGGCCATGGAAGAAGCCGGCGCTGAGTTCTTTGCCGATTCCCGCCTGGAAAACCTGGCCAATATCCAGGACCTGGGCCAGTCCCACATGCTGGTCAGGATCCCCATGATCTCCCAGGCCATGGATACGGTCCGCTATTCGGATCTCAGCCTCAACTCCGATATAAGTGCCATTGAGGCCCTGTCGGATGCCGCCCTGGCTCTGGAGCGCCAGCATGGGGTCATCCTCATGGTGGAGATGGGCGACCTGCGTGAGGGCTTCCTGGCTGAGGAAATCATGGATGTGGCAGCCCGTACCCTGAATCTGCGGGGTGTCTGGCTGGCAGGTATCGGGGTCAACTTCAACTGCTATGGCGGGGTCATCCCGGAAGAAAAGCAGCTGAATCAACTGGTGGAATTGGCTGAAAATATCCGCCAGCGCTTTGACATCCCCCTGCCCATTGTCTCCGGAGGCAACACCGGCTCCCTCTACATGATCAAGGAAGGTAAGATGCCAAGGGGCATCAGCCACCTGCGTCTGGGTGAAGGTTACCTGATCGGGATTGAGACCTCCTTCCGCCGGCCCATCCCTGACATGTATACCGATGTCTTCACACTTCGGGCCGAGATCATCGAACTTCGCAAGAAGGCCTCGGTACCCCAGGGCCTGATCGGTCCCAATGCCTTCAATGAAATCCCTGAGTTTGAGGACTATGGCAACATCTGGCGGGCCATCCTGGCCGTCGGAGAACAGGATACCCGCAGTGACACCCTGGAACCCCGCGACAGCAAGGTCCGCTTCCTGGGCTCCTCCAGCGACCATCTCCTCCTGGATGTGACCCAGTCGGTCAGGGACTTCAAGGTGGGGGATGTCATGGACTTCACCCCCGACTACGCAGCCCTCCTGCGAGCCATGACCTCACCTTACGTGACCAAACGCATGGTCTAGCGCTGGTGGCCATCGATGAAATGTTGTCAGGAAAAAGACCCCTGGTATACCCGTAAGAGCTGGGCTGAGATTTCAAAAAGCGCCCTTTTGGGGAATTTGAATCTGATCCGCTCCTATGTCGATGAGGCCGGGGTCCAGGTCCTGCCCGTGGTCAAGGCCGATGCCTATGGCCACTGTGCCCAACTGGTGGTGCCTATCCTGGAAGAGGCGGCTACCACCGCTTTGGCTGTGGCCACCCTGGATGAGGCCCTGGCCATCCGTCAGGGGGGTTCCCGCTCGCAAATCCTTGTTCTGGGTACCAGTCCGCCTGCCTGTCTATCCTATCTTCAGGAGGCCGACCTGACCCAGACCCTGGTCAGCCGGCAGGAGATCCTTGCCTATTCCCAGGCCTGGGAGAGGGGCGGCGGTCCACCTTTGAAGGTCCATCTCAAATTGGACACCGGTATGACCCGCCTGGGATTGTCTACTGACCCTGACAGGAGGCAGGAGACCCTGGACAGCCTCCTGGAGGCCAGCAGGCTGCCCGGCCTCCAGGTGACCGGACTCTACTCCCACCTGGCCGCAGCTGACAGCGATCCCGACTACACCGCCTTTCAATGGAGACGCTTCAAGGACACCCTGGAGGCGGCTGAGGCCATGGGCCTCCCCCGCCTTTGCCGTCATCTGGCGGCCTCTTCTGCCATCGCCGGCCAGGCCGACAAGCACTTTGACCTGGTCAGGCCCGGTATTGTCCTTTACGGCGGCAAGGCCGGACCCTCGGCCCAGGCCTGGTCGGGCCTTCGACCTGTCATGACCGTCAAGGCAGTCATCGAGCAGGTCATTTCCATCAGGGCCGGCACCCGGGTCAGCTACGGGGGGACCTGGACGGCCCCTCGCGACTCTGTCCTGGCTGTCGTCAACATGGGCTATGCCGATGGCCTGCCCCGCCTCCTGTCAAATCAGGGGGCCTTCTATCACCAGGGGCGGCAAGCCCCCATCCGGGGCCGGGTATGCATGGACCGCTCCATGATCGACGTCACCGACCTGCCGGGGGTCGAATCCGGCCATGAAGTCATGCTTTTTGGAGATGACGGTTTTATTCGGGTGGACGCAGACCAGCTTGCCCAGCTTTGTGGGACCATCGATTACGAAATATACACGGGTATACACGAAAGAGCTCCCCGCCTGCTGGTGGACTGAAGGCTTATAATAAAGCTCTGGCAGGAATCCTGGCTAAAAAGACAAACGACCAGGAGGGGGTCCGGTCGTTGTCTTATGCAAGAAGCAGAATAGATATGCTTTTTGCTGTCAAGAGGATCTTATCATTGCCTGAGGAACTTGTCAAGACACATATGTATGAATCTGCATCTATCACGTGTAAGTATGCACAACCAGCATGGGAGTCCCTAGCTGCCTGTGTTATGCTGGTTTGAAGTTACAAGAAGGAGATCCTCGCATGACCCCAAGACATGACGCCATCCTGGAAGAACTCTATGATCTGGTTCGGGAAAGGGCCCGCCAGCCCGAGGCTGGTTCTTATACCAACTATCTTTTGGACAAGGGCCTGGATAAGATCCTGAGCAAACTGGGCAACCAGGCCATCGAGGTGGCCATTGCGGCCAAGAATGGCCGCAAGAGTGACATCATCCATGAAAGTGCTGATCTGGTCTATCACCTGATCGTTTTATTGGCCGCCTCCAATATTCCCTTGGAGGAGTTGATTGCTGAACTCCGCCAGCGGAGGACCTTTTCCGAAACCAATAACAGCTAGCTGGTGACCCGGCCGTAATAGGCCCGAAGCGAATTCAGGACGGCAATCAACATGACCCCGGTATCGGCGAATACCGCCCCCCAAAGGGGGGTGATCCCCATGGCTCCCAGGGCCATGAGCAGACCCTTGGTCAATAGAATGATGACCAGATTCTCCGTGACCCGTCTTTTGGTCAGGCGGGCGATGGCTACGGCGTCAGGCAGCCTTTCCAGTTCATCGGTCATGATGACCAGGTCGGCGGCCTCGACTGCCGCATCGGAACCCAGGCCCCCGATGGCGATGCCCACATCTGCCTGGCGGAGGACAGGGGCGTCGTTGATCCCGTCACCCACAAAGGCTGTTCTGCCCTTTGTCAGTTCAGACAATTTATCCAGTTCTTCCATTTTTTGACCAGGCAGGAGTTCTGAGGCCATATAGTCGGCTCCCAGTGCCGTGCCAATCTCCGTCACGGCTTCCTGGCGGTCGCCTGACAGGATGGCAATGGTCTGGCTGCCCTGATCCCGGAGGCGGTCGATGGCGGTCAGGGCCCCGGGCCGGAGGGCATCGGAGGCGGTCAAGCTACCCAGCCAGCGCCCATCTTCTGCTATGTGGACCAGGCTGCCGGAGGCCATATCCCCTTCCAGATTTGGAAGATCGATCCCATAGCGGTCCATGAGCGCCTTGTTGCCGGCCAGGATCCGGCGGCCATCCAAGGTCCCCTCCATGCCGTGGCCGGCAATTTCCTGGACCGATTGAATGTCAAGGGGCCTCGCTTCTTCCTGGTCCTTATTCATGGCCTTGATGGCCAGGGCGATGGGGTGGTTGGAAGGACCTTCGATGGCGGCGGCCAGGCGGACCAGGTAGTCCCTGTCCACGCCAGGCGCCATGTCCAGCTTGACGATTTCAAAAGCGCCGCTGGTCAGGGTCCCGGTCTTATCAAAGACCACGGTGTCCAGATGGGTCAGGGCCTCCAGATACTGGCTGCCCCGGATATAGATTCCCCGGCGGGAGGCATTGCCGATGCCGGCGATAAAGGCCAGGGGAACAGAGATAACCAGGGCACAGGGGCAGGAGATGACCAGGAAGCTGAGAGCCCGGTAGACCCATACCTGCAAGCTTTGCCCCGGAAAGATCAAGGGGGGCAGGAGGGCCATGGCCAGGGCCAGGAAGACGACCAGGGGGGTATAGACCCTGGAAAAACGTTGGGTGAACATCTCAATGGGGGTCTTCTTCTGGCCGGCGGCCTCCGCCAGTTCCATGATACGCATGACGGCTGAGTGGGCCTCGTCGCGCAGGACGGTCAAGGTCAGGACAGAGGCGCCATTGATGGCCCCGGCCAGGACCTCATCGCCGGGATTCAGACTGACCGGCCGGGATTCGCCGGTCAGGGCCGAATAGTCAACCGAACCCCCCTGGCCCTCCAGTCTGCCATCCAGGGGCACCCGTTCGCCCGGGTAAACCAGGATCTCCTGGCCTACTTGAATCCTGTCCGGTGTCAGATCCAGGACGCCTTCAGGGCGGGACAGGTGGGCGACGAGCGGTCGGATGGCCTTGAGGGAGTCGATGGACCGTCTGGTCCTGTCAACGGCCCGGTCTTCCAGGGCTTGGCCCAGAAGATAAAGGAGCATGACAGCGACCGCTTCAGCATATTCGCCGATGATAAAAGCCCCTATGGTGGCCAGGGACATGAGGAAGTGTTCTGAAAAGAATTTGCCCCGGAACATATTGATAAAGGCCTGGACAATGACACCAGCGCCCACTACCAGGTAGGCGGCCACAAAGACCAGGAGCCTGACAGGGCTATCCTCTAAAAGCAGGGCCAGGATAAAGAGGGCCAGTCCTGCCAGGAGGCGGACAGGGCCTGACAAAAGCTTGGCCAGCCAGGCATGGTGATCCAGGAAATGGTCCCAAAAGGGCAGGTCATGGCTGCCACAGCTGTCACAACAGCCGATTTCCTGGGAGCTGTCGCATCCCCCGGTCAGGTGCCCGCCGACTTCACAGACGGCGTCAGAGCATGTCGGGTGTCTTTTCATATTGTCATCAAATCCTTATCGTCGTATTTCGTCCAGGTGTTCACTGCCCACATCCAGAATGACCTTGACATGGTCATCCATGAGGGCGTAATAGACTACCTTGCCCTCACGCCGGTTTTTGACCAGCCGGGCCGCCTTGAGGACCCGGAGCTGATGGGAGACGGCCGACTGGGACATGCCCAAAAGGGCCGACAGATCACAGACGCAGAGCTCTGAGTGGTGGAGGGCAGACAGGATCCGGACCCGGGTGGGGTCACCGAAGACCTTGAAGAAATCAGCCAGCTCCCCCATTTTCTCCTCAGAAGGCATGGATTCGTGGACCTGGCGGACCGCATCTTCATGGATCATGGGTATGTCGCAAAAGATATCCTGGTCATGGTCCTTTAAAGTCATGGTCTGCCTCACTTTCATTCCAACATATGAATACCTGTTCATATGTAATGATAAGGCTAAAGCCAAAGGAATGCAAGTAAAAATGTGGGGTTTGCAGGATTGGGAAAATGATGTTAATATACCAGTTGCGCCTTTTACGGAATAAATGACCAGGGCGACGCCCTATTTAAGGAGATAGACAATGGCCAGATGTGAGATTTGTGATAAACACAGTTTTTTTGGCAGGAAAATCAAGATTACGCGTTCGCAGATTTCGGGCCGTGGTTTACATCGCCAACGTGCCAACGTTAAGAAAGTGCATGTGGTCGTGGACGGTGTCCCCCAGCGCATGAACGTTTGCACCCGCTGCCTGAGAAGTGGTTCTGTCGAACGCGCCTGAGCCAACCAATTAATCAGCTGCCTGACGGCAGAAAAAAAGTCAAGCGAGCGCTTGACTTTTTCTTTTGGTATTTTCTTTTCCTTTAAGCCTGGACCGGATCGGGCCCTTCCAAAAGTCCCTGCCGGATGGCAGAGGTGGGGCAGACCTTGACACATTCCCCGCAATGAATACAGACTTCCTGGTCGATGACGGCCAGGTTGTCTTCAATCTTGATGGCATCCACCGGGCAGACACGGACGCAGCGGCCGCAGGCGATACAGCCAACCTTGCAGGCCTTGCGGACCACCCGGGCCGGCCAGTGGTTGGAACAGGTCACATTGGTGGCCAGCTCATGCTTGGGGATCATCTGGATGAGGAACTTGGGACAGGCGGCCACACACTTGCCGCAGGCCGTGCAGTTCTTGTGGTTGACATGGGCAATGCCGTCCTTGAGATAGAGGGCATTGAACTCACAGACCGCCACACAATCGCCGAAGCCCAGGCAGCCAAAGGTGCAGGAGTTGGGTCCTGAAAAAAGGCCGGCAGCCGAGGCGCAATGGGGGGTACCTGTGTATTCGTAGCGTTGACTGGTATTGTCGCAGGTCCCCTGGCAGAAGACATTGGCCACCATGGGGATGACCTTGCCGGCCTCCACGCCCATGACCTGGGCGACTGCCGTGGCCGTATCCTGACCGCCTGCTGTGCATAGGGTGGTCAGTGGCTCCAGGCCTTCGGCCAGGGCCGCCGCATAGGCAGCGCAGCCGCTGTAGCCACAGCCGCCGCAGTTGACACCCGGCAGGACCTCTTCCAGCTCCTTTTGCAGGGGATTGGTCTCCACGCTGAAGAAGCGGAAGACCAGGAGGATGACCACACCGGCCAGGAGGGCAATACCTGCCCCGATCAGGGCCGAGAGGAGGATGGGGTTGCTAATCACGGATAAAATCATGGCTTTCCCCCTTAACCGAAGAGATTCTCAATGACGCCCTTGAAACCCATGAAAGAAACGGAGACAAGGGAGGCAGCGATAAGCGAGGAGGGCAGGCCTTCAAAGAAATCGGGGATGTCGGCTTTTTCCATCTTTTCCCGGACGCCCGTGAAGAGGAACATGGCCAGCATATAGCCCACCCCGGCACCCAGGGAGGACATCATGGCGGAGGCAAAGCTGTAGATTTCCTGGATGTTGATCAGCATGACGCCCAGGATGGCGCAGTTGGTGGTGATCAGGGGCAGGAAGATACCCATGGCCTTGTAAAGGGGCGGGAAGCTTTTGCGGATGACCGCTTCCAGGACCTGGACTACTGAGGCAATGACCAGGATAAAGACCACGGTCTGCAGGTAACCCAGATTGACCGGTTCCAGGATCTGCCAGTAGATGGGGTAGGTGACGGCCGTGGCCACCAGCATGACAAAGATGACAGCCAGGCTCATGCCCATGGCATTCTTGAGATTCTTGGTCAGTCCCAGGAAGGAACAGACGCCCAGGAAGCGGGAGAGAACCAGGTTATCGATCAGGATAACGCTGAAGAGGATGATCAGAAATTCTTTCATTACTTTTCCTCGCTTTCAGGAGCCGGATCCTCTTTGGCCAGGGCGCCGGGCTTGGTCAAGGGACTTGGGACGGCGTCGCGGGCCGGGGTCCGGGCCGGACGGGGTCCGTCCACCACTTCGGTTTCTTCGAAGATGACGTCCGTCCGCTGGCTGATGCTGCCGGGGTAATGTTGACGGTCCATGGTGGCCTGAGGTTTTTGGGCGTAAAACTTCTTATTGAGCTTTTGCGCCAGGGCTACCATGACACCGAAGATGGCAAAGCCACCGGCCGGGAGGCCGAAGATCATCATGGGTTGGAGGCCACCTTCACTGATCCAGGGCATGGCCACATTGAAGAGGGTACCAAAGCCCAGGATCTCTCTCAGGGCCCCGATGAAGAAGAGGGCCAGGGTGAAACCAAAACCCATGCCCAGGCCATCGATGGCTGAGATCAGGACCCCATGGCTGTTGGCAAAGGCCTCGGCCCGGCCCAGGATGATACAGTTGACCGTTATCAGGGGAATAAAGATCCCCAGGGATTTATCCAGTTCAGGCAGATAGGCCTGGAGGAGGAACTGCAGGATGGTGACCAGGCTGGCGATGATGGTGATATAGGCAGGGATCCGGATCCGGTCGGGGATGACCTTCCGAAGGAGGGAGATGACCACATTGGACAAGACCAGGACAGCGGTCGAGGCCGCGCCCATGCCCAGGCCATTGATGGCAGAGGTGGTGACCGCCAGGGCCGGGCAGGTGCCCAGCATGAGGATAAGGAGGGGATTCTCCTTGACGATTCCCTTGGTCAGTTCATAGGCGGCAGATTTTTGTTTAGCCATCCTGGGAGCCTCCTTTCGAGGTCAGGGTCTGGAATACACGGCCGGCTTCGGCGACGGACATGATGACTGAATCAGATGAAATGGTGGCACCGGCCACGGCATCGATATCCTCCAGGCGGTCCTGGCTTTCCCGGCCCTTGAACTGGCCGGTGAAAGGTGGGTCGGCCACCTTCTGGCCCAGGCCGGCGGTTTCGGCTGTCGCATCCACCACAATGCCCAGGATTTGGCCTGAAAGATCAAAGCCCACCATGACCGGGACCTGGCCCCCGTAGCCCTTGCTGGAGACCGTGATGATGAGGCCTCCCGTCTCGCCGCCCGTCTGGGCCAGGGCCACCATGCTGACTGAGGGATGAGCCTGGGTCAGATCTACAGGCTGGCCTCCCTGGATCCCCGGTCCGGCTGCCTCCAGGGCTTCCTCGGGGAAGTGATCGGCCTGGGGGAAGAGGGTCAGCTTATTGGCATCGGCCAGCCTCTGGGCCTGGAGTTCCCGGGCTTCTGCGGTCACAGAAGCGGTCAGGGCCAAGAGGGCTACACAGACGGTGCAGACCAGGATCAGGACCAGGGCGGGGAGAGGGCCCCTTTCAAGCAAGGCCGTTTTTTCATTATTCTTTGGCATCTTTGACACCTCCGATGGTCATGGGTTGGGTCCAGCGCTCAATATGGGGAGACAGGATATTCATGAGCAAGATGGCGAAGGAGACGCCTTCGGGCATGGCGCTGTAGATACGCAGGAGGCCGGTCAAAAGGCCGGCGCCCACCCCGAAGATCAATTTACCCAAAGGCGTGGTGGGGGTGGTCACATAATCGGTCACCATGAAGAAGGCGGCCAGGATCAGGGCCCCTGACAGGAGATGGACCAGGGGATCGCCTCCGGTCAGGAGGACAAAGAGGATGGTGGTCCCTATAAAACTCAGGGGGGCCCAAAGGTCGATGATACCCCGGATCAGAAGATAGATGCCGCCGATCAGGAGGGCCAGGACGCAGGTCTCCCCGATGGAGCCGGCGTGACGGCCCAAAAAGAGGTCCAGGTTGGAAGGTAAGCTGCCGCTGTTGGCCTTGGCCATCATAAGGGGGGTCGCCCGGGTGACCAGGTCGACGCCAGGGAAGGACTCCACTATGGAATAGCTGGAGATCTGGCCGGCAAAGGAGACCGAGAGGACAATCCGGGCCGTGACCGCCGGATTGGCGAAGTTGTCGCCCAGGCCGCCAAAGATCTGCTTGACGACTACGATGGCCACAAAGTTGCCGATGACCAGGATCCAGAGGGGGCAGTTGGCCGGCAGGCTGGCGGCCAGGAGGAGGCCGGTGACCAGGGCCGACAGGTCACCCGCCGTCTGCTCTCTTTTCATGATGATCCGGCTCAAAGCTTCAAAGGCGACAGCCGAAGCCCCCGAGACGGCGAAGAGCATGGGGCCGGCCAGGCCGAAGATGAAAAAGGAGGCAATGACCACCGGCATGAGGGCGATGACCACCTGGAGCATGATGGACCGGGTGGTGACGTTATCGCGGATATGCGGGGAAGCGGATACGTGCAACATTAGGATTTCCCTCCTTTTCCGCCGGCAGTGGCCGCGGCGCGGACAATGGTTTTGCCGATCCGGATATTTTGTACCAGATAACGTTTGGCCGGGCAGACATAGGAACAGCTGCCGCACTCGATGCAGTTCATGACATGGCGTTCCTGGAGTTCGGCCGGGTTATCGGCCCGGGCAGCCTTGTCCAGGGCCATGGGCATGAGCCGCATGGGACAGGCGCGGACACAGCGGCCGCAAAGGATACAGGCCGACTCGGCTGGCAGGAGGGCCTCTTCCTCATCCAGGACCAGGATGGCGTTATTGTGCTTGAGGATGGGCCGGCTGATATCGTCAACGGACACCCCCATCATGGGGCCGCCCATGATGATTTTGGCCGGATCGGTCTTGCTGCCGCCGGCCTTGTCGATGACATCGGCGATGGCCGCCCCGATGGGGACCTCGAAGTTGCCGGGCGCACTCAAGGCGCCCCCGTCCAGGGTGATGGCCTTCTTGATCAGGGGCATGCCCGTTTCCAGATAGCGGGCAAGAAAATGGAGGGTGGTCACATTGTGGACGATGACCCCCACATCGGCGGGCAGGCCGCCCTCGGGGACAATCCGGCCATTGATCAGGCGGATGAGGACCTTTTCAGCCCCGGTGGGATAGGCCGTGGGCAGGACTTTGACGCTGGCCCCTCCCTTGGGATAGTGGGGGCTGTCCTTGGCCTTGTCGATGGCAGCCTTGAGGGCCCGGGCCGCTTCCTTTTTGTTATCCTCGATGCCGAAGATGACCTGGTCGATGCCACACCAATAGGCGGTTGTCAGGGCACCCTTGACCGCCTCATCGGCCCCTTCAAGGCAGATGCGGTGGTCCACTGTAATATAGGGTTCGCACTCGGCGGCATTGACGATCAGGGTATCGACCGACTTGTCTGCCGGAGGGTTCAGTTTGATATGGGTGGGAAAGGCCGCCCCACCCAAGCCGACCAGGCCGGAATCACGGACAGCCTTGAGGAAGGATGCCTTGTCCTGGACCTGGGGAGGGCCGATGTCAGGCCAGATGCTTTCCAGGCCGTCGGAGACAATGTTCACATACTGGGCGTGACCGCCGTCACTGAGGATCTGGACACTGACTGATTCCACTTCCCCGGAAATACTGGCATGGACCGGGACACTCCAGGGGCCCAGGGGCTCTCCCAAAACCTGACCCACATAGACATGGTCGCCTTTTTTGACAACGGCTTCACAGCCCGGTCCGATCTGCATATCCAGGGGAATGGAGACCCGGGGGAAGTCATGGAGTGCTTTGATGGCCATGTCGGATGTGTGTTTCTTGTCTTTCGGATGAATGGACCGCGACAAGCCAAAGAGATTCATTCTCATCATTACGCTTTCAATCTCCCGTCTCCGCCAAAGCCTCTTGACGCCGGTCCCACCGGCTGACCCTGACGGATCTCTAAAATCTATTAACTAGTGTATGACAAGGCTTAGCCTCTTTCAATGCCAGGCCCCTGAAGGCGGGGCCTTGGCTGGCAAAGATTTGTGCTAGAATCAGTTGAAATTATCCACAAACGGTTAGCAAATGCGACAAGGTAAAGAACTCGATCTTCTCAAGGGGCCCATTCTGCCCACTTTAATCAAGTTGGCCATGCCCATCATGGCCACTTCTTTTGTGGGCCTGGCCTACACCATGACCGATATGTATTGGGTCTCCTCCCTGGGCGAGCGGGCGTTGGCGGCCGTAGGGACCGGCGGTACCCTCTTCTGGCTGGTGGACAGTGTCTTTTCCATCCCCCGGGTGGGCGGCCAGGTCCTGGTGGGGCAGGCCCTGGGTGCCGGGGAACGGGGAGAGGCCAGGGCCTGGGCCCGGACGGCCCTGCGCCTGGGCTATCTCCTGGCCGCCCTTTTCAGCCTCCTTTTCTTTTTTGCCAATGGCCCTCTGACGGCCATCTTCCAGTTCAATGACCTGGAGACCATCAGCCGGACGGAAACCTATCTGTGGATCGTGGGCCTGGGGCTCATCCCCCGGGTAGGGGGCCGCCTCTACAGCGCTATCCTGACGGCTTCCGGCAACAGTTTCACCCCCTTCGTGGTCTTTGTCAGCGGCCTTGTCCTCAATATGATCCTGGACCCGCTTTTTATCCTGGGCCTGAGGCTGGATGTGGCCGGGGCTGCCCTGGCCACCTTCTTGTCGGAATTGACCACCTTTATACTCCTGCTCATGGCAGTCAGGCGGAATGAGCTCCTGTCCAAACTATCCTTGGTCAAAGGGTCCCTGGATATCCACCGGCTCAAGCCCATTGCCAAACTGGGCCTGCCGGTCTCGGCCCGTTCGGTTGTCCATGCCTCGGTCTCCATCCTCATCTCCCGGATTATTGTCCGCTTTGGCGATCTGGCCGTGGCAGCCCAACGCCTGGGAGTCCAGGTGGAGAGCCTGTCCTGGATGACTGCCGACGGTTTTGCAGCCGCCGTCAACGCCTTCATGGCCCAGAACTTCGGAGCCCAAAAGCATGACCGGGTCCGCAGGGGCTATTGGACAGGCCTCTGGCTGGTAGCGGCCTTCTGCCTGATCACGACCCTGATCCTCTTTTTCCTGGGCCAGCCCATCACGGAACTTTTCTTCAAGGATCCGGAGGCCATCGCCCACAGCGTCGACTACCTTCGGATTATTGCCCTCTCCCAGCTCATGATGGGCCTCCTGATCCTGATCGGTTCCGCCTTTGCCTCACTGGGTCAATCCCTGATCCCCTCAGTCATCGAGATGAGCCTCATGGCCGTCCGGATCCCCCTGGCCATCTTTTTGGCGGGTACAGTCCTGGGTGTCAGCGGCATCTGGTGGTCCTTTACCATTACCACCAATGTGGCAGGGCTCATTCTGATTGTTCTATTCCCTATCTATATGAAGAGGCACAAGGACAATCCCCTCATGGGCGTCAGCCATCCGGTCGACCCCTCCCCCTAAGGGGGATGGACTTGCGGGTCCCGCCAGGCCTATGCTATGATTATCCGGCGTGTGACACGCCGAGGGAGGAAATAAGATGAAAGCCGCGCAAATTACCTTTGCCATTCTCGATATTTTAACCTGCATCGGGCTCATTGTGACCGTCATGTTGCAGGAGAGTAAATCCAAGGGCCTGGGCGTCCTGTCCGGTGATACCGGTGGGGGCGATACCTTTTACGGCAAGACCAAGGGCCGCAGCAAGGAAGCCATCCTGAAGAAGCTGACTACAGCTTTTGCCATTGCCTTTGCCGTCTTTACCCTGGTTTTATATCTGCTGACCGGCCGCGGCGCATAAGCGGCTAACCCCTTATCCGGGACAAGAGGAAGAGCCGACCGGCTCTTTTTTTGTCGACAGGCCATCCCGCCTGAAAGGAAGCGAATCATGAAAGTGGCTGTCCAGGCCCTGGGCTGCAAAACCAATCAATATGAGATGGACGCCCTGGCAGAGAGCCTTCGCCAGGCTGGCTTTTCCCTGGTGGATGCCGAGGAATGGGCCCATGTTTATGTGCTCAACAGCTGTACGGTGACGGCTGAGGCCGAAAGAAAGGCCCGCCAGCTCCTCCGCCGCTACCGCCGCCTCAATCCTCAGGCCCTGCTGGTGGCCTGTGGCTGTTATTCCCAAAGAGGGGGACTGGCTGATCTGGCCGACCTTCTTATCGGGACCGGTTTTCGGGACAGCCTGCCCCGGCTCATCCAGGAGCGGCTGGCCCAGGGGCCGGCCCAGACCCAGATCCTGCTCCAGCCTGCTTCTTCCTGGAGACATTATGAGGAGCTGGGTGCCACGGCCATCCCGGGGGAGACCCGGGCCTTCCTGAAAATCCAGGACGGCTGTAACAACCGCTGTGCCTACTGTGCCATCTGCCTGGCCCGGGGTCCTTCCAGGAGCCGGGGACTGGAAGAGATCCTGGACGAAGCCCGACAGCTGGCAGACCAGGGCTTCAAGGAAATCGTCCTGACCGGGACCAATCTCAATCACTTTGGAAGGCAGGCGGGTAGCAAGGCGGACCTGGCCGGCCTCCTGGAGGCCCTGGACAAGGTCCAGGGTCTGGTCCGGATCCGCCTGGGATCCCTGGAGTCGGGGACCATCAGCCCGGATTTTCTGGACCGGATAGCCGGCCTCAGGCATCTTTGTCCCTCCTTTCATCTCTCCCTTCAGAGTGGGTCCGACCGGATTTTGAAGGCCATGGGCAGGCGGGACAATCAAGCCACTTACCGCCGGGCAGTGGATGGCCTGCGGTCCATCTTCCCCGGGGCAGGCATCACCACTGACCTGATCGTAGGTTTCCCTGGCGAGACCGACCGGGACTTTCAGGAGACCCTGTCCTTTTGTGACACTATTGCCTTCACGGGCCTGCATGTCTTTCGTTTCTCGCCCCGGCCGGGCACAGCCGCGGCGGCCATGCCCGACCAGGTCCCCCGGGACCTGGCCATCCAAAGGTCTGAGATCCTCCGCCAAAAGGCCCAAGACTTGACCAGTCAGGCCATAAAGGCCCGCCTGGGTCAGGTCCGGGAACTCCTGATCGAGCAGCATGATAGCCAGGGCAGGGCAGAGGGCTATACGCCGGAATACCTGCATGTCAAGGCCCTGGAGGCCGACAAGCCCAGCCAGCGGAGTCAAAGAGGGCAGATCCGCCAGGTCAGGCTTTTGGGCCAGGAAGGCCTGTCAGCCCTGGGCCAACTTTTGTAAAATTATGGCCGGGCTCGTGGTAAACTGAGCCAAGGAGGTGCCTATGGTCGATCAAGATACCAACAGATTTGAAGTCGGAAGCGAAAAGCGTCTGGCCGCTCACCAGATCATGGCAGAAGTGATGAAGGCCCTGGAAGAAAAAGGCTACGACCCCATCAACCAGCTGGTCGGCTATTTCTTGTCCGGAGATCCTACCTATATCACCAGCCATCTTGGCGCCCGGGGTGTCATCCGTCGCATGGAGCGGGATGAACTTCTGGAAGTCGTCATCAGGGACTACATCGAGCGTCTATAGACCATGCATAAGCGCGTGCTTGGCATCGACTTTGGTTTGCGCAGGGTAGGTGTCGCCATCAGTGACCCCCTGCGTCTTTTTGCCCGCCGGCTCATGACCATCGAACGTAAAAGAGAGGATGGTCCGGGACCAGTCGGGGAGATCGCCCGGCTCTGCAGGGAAGAGGATGTGGATACGGTGGTGGTGGGTCACCCGGTCCGGACGGATGGCAGGGATTCTGACATCGCCGATCTGGCCGCCGACTTTGCCCGGGCCCTGACCCGGGAGCTGGCTTGCCGGGTGGAACTTTATGACGAGCGTTTTACCTCCCTCCTGGCCTCCCGCGTCATCCTGGAGACGGAAAAAAAGAAGAAAAGGGACAAGGGTCTGGTGGACCGTGTGGCCGCTGAAATCCTGCTCCAGGACTGGCTGGACCGCGAAAAGGGCGGGCTGACGGCAGGCAGGCCCTGATCGTGCTATAATGCCTTCGTTCATGAGAGGTCCGGGCCCTGGCCGGGGCCTTTTCAGGATAGAAAAAGAAAGATCCCTAGGAGGATATAAGAATGATCGATTTCCAGGTAATGTACATGCCGGAAGATGAACACGACGGCTGTTGCTGTGAAGAAGGTCTCGATGAACTTTTTGACGAAGATGCCTATGTTGTTCTGACCGACACGGAGACGGGAGAAGACTACTCCTTTATTATGGCTGACACCTTCACCCATGACGGTGAGGACTACTGCGTCCTGGTGGACCCTTCCGAGGGTGACGAGGATGAGATGAGCCTCTTTTTCATGAAGTTTGTGGTCGGCGATGATGGGGAAGAAGTCCTGGTTGGCCTCGAGGATGATGAGGACGAGCGGGTCTACGAAGCCTATCAGCTTTTGCTTGAAGAGTGCGACGATGACGGAGAAGACCAGGAGGACTAAGGCCCCCAGCCGCAATCGGAAACCAGGCCAGGGAGAAGGCAGGCCTTCCAAAGGCAGCGTCCTGGCCATCCTGGTGGATGAGCGGACCGGTCGTGAGTATTACGTGTCTGTCCTCGATAGTTTTACCATCGATGGACAGACCTACTCCGTCATGTACAACTATGAGCCTGACGACGGCAACCGGTCAGATCCGGAGATCGTCATCATGCGCTCCTGGAAGGATGAAAACGGGGAACAGGTCTTTTCATCCATTACAAGCAGGAAAGAGCTTGACCGCGCCTTTGACAGCTTTTTTGAGCGATATACCGAATCGATCATCCGTCGCTGAAGGGCAGGACCCCCTCTGCCTTATGGGACCAGACTGGAAGCTGCTTGGATATGAGAAAAACAGATCATTTTGAAGAGGCTGCAAGAGATGGCCAGTTGCCGGGGCCGGGCTTTGACCAGGGCCGGGAGGGGGAGCGGCGGATCCATCTGTCCACTTTTTTGGCACCCCTGGCCTTTATGGTCCTCCACCATCTGGTCTTGAGCGGCGCTTCTGTCGTCCGTTTACTCTATTTTCTGGGAAAAAATCCCCAATACCAGGAAGCACTCCTCCAGGACCCGGGGACAAGCATGATGGAGGTCCTCCTTGAGGGCAATGTCATGACTTACGCCTCCCTCATGGGCATGCTGGTCCTGATTCCTGCCTATCTTCTTTATCTGGCCTATCAGAAGCGAAAAGCCAGGCCACTCCTGCTTTGTCAAGGCATTTCTTTTGGCCAGCTTCTTTCTTCCCTGTCCATCATCCTGGGCGCCCTGGGCCTGACCCAGGTCTGGATGGTCGTCCTGGCCTCCCTGGATCCGGCCTCCCTGCCGGGCAGGCTCTTCCAGGACTATCTGGACAAGATGATGCTCTTTGACGGCCGGGCGGCTGACCTGCCCCTGGAGCTCCTGGTGACCGTGATCCTGGTCCCCCTGGGCGAAGAGCTGCTCTTTCGGGGTATCCTTCAGGGCCAGCTGAGGCGGTCCTTTTCCCCCGCCATCACGGTGGCGGCCACCACCTTGCTTTTTGCCATCTTCCATCTGGACCTGATCCAGGGCTCCTATGTCCTGATCGCCGGTTTTGCCCTCTCTGTCAGTTACCAGCTGACCCGGAATATCCTCCTGCCCATCCTCATGCATATGGTCTTCAACCTTATCGGTTCCGGTTGGTTTTCCCGCCTTCTGGGAGGCGGTGAGAGGATGGAGCTTATTTTAGTCTTATTCCTCTATGCCTCCATCCTCTTTGGGGCCTTTGGCTTTTATTACCTGCTTAAAAAAGAAGCCGGCCTGGAAAAGGCAGGTTCCCCATGAAGCGGGCCTTCCCTTTCATTCCCATCAGCCTTCGCAGGCGGTCGGCCCTGATCTCAGCGGCTGTTCTCCTGCTTACCTTCCTGGTGGCCTTGACCATTGTTTGGCAGGCGGCAGGGATCCGGGGAGGCCGTCAGGCCATTCTGGTCCGTATGGAAGAGGATACCGTCAATCAGATGACCATTGCGGGCAGCGGCCTCAATCTGACGGGGCTTCCTTCCACCAACCTTTTATCCAACGGCTCCTTCACCCCGGACATGGTCCATGCCCATGTCTTTGCAGAAGAGGGGGGAGCCGATCACTTCAGTGTCAAGGTATCTGAGAGCCAGCACCGCCTTCCCCTGACCGAGGATTACTTTCAGGGGGCCAGCTTCCGCCTCTTCCGCGAAAGCCTGACGGAGATGAGCCTGATCGCTTCCGGCCAGATTTCCGGCTATGAGGTGGGCATGGTCTCAGGGAAAAGGGAGGTCAGCCTGCCTGAACTGCCCCAGGGAGTCCGCTGGCAGGCTTTTGCAGAAACAGCTGACGGGGCAGCCTATATCGGGGGTCGGGCCGGTGCCCTGATCAAGGTGGACCGGGACGCCAGCAGCCAGCGGGTGCCTTTTCGCTTTCCTTCGGACCTGACCGCCATGGACGCGGGCGCTGCCGGTCTCATCGCCGGTGACGCCGGAGGCCAGTTCTACGCCTCTCCTGACGGCCTGACCTGGAACCTCATGGCCTCCTCGGCCAGTCAGGGCCCCATCCAGGCCGTCCTCTATGTGGACCTGCCTGACTATGAGAATGGCTTCTTCCTGGCCTCGGGGGGGCCGGGTGAACTCTTTTTCGGCCATCCTTCCGGACTGGAAAAACTCAGCTTCCCCCTGGAAGATAAGGTGACCGCCCTGGTCAGAACCGGAGACGGCCTCATCTATGCCCTGGGTGACCGGGGGCAGGTGGCCTTCTCGACCAATGGCATCAGCTGGCAAAAAGATACACTCCTGTCGGCCGATCAAGCCTGGCTGGCTGCCGATTCGGCAGGCGGGGTCACCCTCTTTTGCGGCAAGGAGGGGCAGATGGCCCTGCGGACAGACAAGGGCGGTGTCCAGCACAAGGCCCTGGCTGACTACAGCCGGAGCCTGGGCTACATGCTGGGCGAGGACCAGGAGGGGACCTGGCCCGACCTGGTCGAAGCATTAGTGCTGTCGTCAGGTAAACATGTCATCATTACTTCAGATGGCCGCCTGATCTCCTCCAAGGATGGCGGGCAGACCTGGAGCCGGGAGAATCCCCTGGCAGAACAGGGGGTAGAACGGCTGAAACTCCTGCCTTCAGGGGATATCTACATGGCCCGGCGGGATGGCAGATTGATCCAGGCAGAACTGACAGCCCGATTGACCTTCAGTCCCGCCCTCAAGGAGGACAGGGTGAATCCGGGTGACCTGATGGCCCTTGGTCTTTCCCTGCCCTGGGGCCTGGACAGCAGGGAACTGGAAGTCCCCTACCGGGAAGACCTGCCCCAGGCAGGCGAATGGATGATCTCCGGAGGGGCATCCTTTGTCAGCGGCAAGGACGCCGCCCAGGGGCAGATCGGCCAGGATTCAGGGGCTGCCTGTGCCCTGACCTACCGGGCACCCTTGCCCGGCCAGGCTGACCCAAGACCCTCGGCTGACAGCCTCTTTTCTGTCCGCAAGGGAACCTTGGCTCCCTTGTCCATCAATAATCCCAACCGCTCCTATCTCAATGCCAGGCTGTCTCAAAAGCTGGACCTGTCCCGCCTCTTGAAGCAGGATACCCTGCCCTTCTACCGCCTGGAATTCGATATCCGCCAGGAGGGGGCCATTGAGGGGCCCATTGACATCTGGTTCAGTGGCTCCCTGCCTGATCTGGGGGAATCCATCTCCGTCCAGGGTGACCACTGGCAGCACCGGCGACTGGCCCTGCTTTTTCCCCGTGGCCTCAAGATGGATGACGATCTATGGCTCAATATTGGTTTTGCCGGTTCAGGCAGCCTTTATCTTGATAATATCTGGTTTGGCCGAAGCGACGATGCCCCCGGCGCCCTCTCCTCCCTCTTGCCCAAGGTGGAGGAGACCGGGCATTTGGATGTCATCCGCCTTGACGCCGTCCCTATCGGCCGGGCCGGCCACTGGCCGGAGGCCTGGAGCCTGCCCGAGGGTATTGGCTGTTCCGGCGACTTTGACGCCTGCTTCCATAACCTGGGTGCGGCCCTCCAGTTGGTGGAGAGCCGGGGGGCCATCCCCTGGCTGGTGGTTGACCTCCACGCCTCGGCCGAAGAGTTGACCCACCTGATCGAGTATCTGGCCGGGTCGCCACTGACCGCCTATGGGAAACTCCGGTCCCGGGATGGGGCCATCGGCCGCTGGACCGACGCCTTCAACTATCTCTATATTGAAATCACAGATGGGGACCAGGTCCTGCCCAATGACGCCTCCCGGGCCAACTATGTCCACTGGATCATGGATCAGATCCAGGGGGCAGCGGATTTCCAGGCCATCCGGAACAAGGTCTTCTTCGTGGATGCCATGCCTTACGATGATGGTCGAAGCCACACCTCAGCCGACTATCACAGCTCAGATTTTCATCCGGTCGGCCAGCTGACCGACAAGGACCAATTGGAAGGACTTGTCCAGGCCTGGGTCAACCGGATTCCCCGGGGGAAAATGGCTGGCGGCCTCCTGGTACCTGAACTGATCCGCTCCATGGCCTTTGATGGACTGGAGGAGCCGGTCCGCATGGTTGACATCGTGGCTACCTCCCTGGCAGACCTGGGCCATAACTCGGCCCTGGTCCTTTTGGATATCAATTATGCCGACCCTGCCTATCTGGCGGGCCAGGACATGGCTTCCATGGCCCTGCCCTCCTTGGAAGGCCTGTCAGGCCTCCGCCGCCTGGAAGAGCCGGTCATCATCCGCCAGGGGCTTGGGGAGGCGGACCATCCGCTTGATGAGAGCCAGGCGCCCCTTTTCTATGCCTTTTCCTTGCGGGGATCCACCCGCTTTTACGCCCTGAACCTGGGTCAGTCTTCCCAGATTGTCTCCATCCAGGGCATGGACCGTCAGCGGGATGCCCGCTTTGAACTTTATGACCATCGGGGCAGGGTGATCAGCCAGGGGATCTGGAAGCGGAGCCGGGAGGACTTTACCCTCCTGCCCGGCGGCGTCCTGGTCATCCGCCAGGAAGATGAAAGCACGCCCTAAGGGGCAGGAAAGGACCATTCATGGCCTGGCTAGATGTATTGAAGAGTGTCATATACGGAATCGTGGAGGGGGTGACCGAATGGCTGCCCATCAGCAGCACCGGCCACCTGATCCTGCTGGAGCGCCTGCTCCCCTTTACCGCAGGGGGCAATGCAGCCAACAACAGCCATTTCTTTTCCTTCTACCTGGTGGTCGTCCAGCTGGGGGCGGTCATGGCTGTCGTCGTCACCTTCTGGCCCCAGCTTTGGCCCTTCCCCAGAAAACAAAAGGCCCTGCCTGACCATGCGCCGGGGGACCTGACCGACTTCCGCCTGGGATCCCAGGCCATGGTGGTCGACCACCGGATCCTGAGGCTTTGGATCATGATCCTGGTCGCCTGTGTCCCGGCCGCCATCGTAGGTATCCTCTTTGATGATAAGATCGAGGCTGTTTTCTATAATCCCCTGACCGTGGCCATCATGCTGATCCTGGTGGGCCTGGCCTTCCTGCTGGTCGAATTGGTGGTCCGGAAAAAACGTCAGATAAAACCCATCCAAAGCCTGGAGGCCATCGACTACCGGGTGGCCCTCATTATCGGCCTTTTCCAGCTGATTGCCGCCATCCTGCCGGGGACCTCACGATCAGGTGCCACCATCCTGGGCGGCCTCCTGATCGGCATGACCAGGCCTCTGGCAGCCACCTTCACCTTTTTCCTGGCCGTCCCGGTCATGGCCGGGGCCAGCCTCCTCAAGCTCCTCAAGCTGGGGGCCCACTTCAACCTGGTCCAGTGGCTGTCTATCCTGGTGGGTATGGGGGTGGCCTACCTGGTGTCCATCCTCATTATCAAGTTCCTTTTGAATTACATCCGCCGCCATGATTTCAGGATCTTTGCCTTCTATCGGATTTTGCTGGGCCTGGTCATCATCGGCTTGCTCCTGGCCGGCATCTTTTAGCTAAGGAAGTATCCCTATGAAGCAGTTTTCCAGAGAAGATTTCTATAAAGAAACAAGTCAGATCCCGGGACCGGATCCCAAAAAGGAATGGGAAGAGACCAAACGCCGCCAAGCGCTGAGTGAAAAGGAAAAACCCCTGGGTCTTCTGGACAGCTATATGATCCGCCTGGCTGGTCTTTCCTCACTTGAAGGACCAGGTCTCAAGCCCCGGACCCTTTTCGTCTTCGGCTCCGACGGCGCTGTGATCCAGGAGGGGGGACTGGTGGACAGCCTGGCTCCATCGACAGCAGAAAAGCTCCTGGATCTGGCCGGGGGCAGGGGGCCGGTCAGCCGTCTGGCCCAGGCCACGGATACCCAGATCATTCCGGTCAACCTGGGAAGTCTGGGCCTGGATTTGTCTGAGGAGGGTATTGTCCACGCTCCCGTCATGCCCCAGGGGGCCCGGAACTTTGTCCATGAAGAGGCCCTGACAGAAGAGACCATGATGACGGCCATCCGTCTGGGCATGGAATTTGCAGCCCAGGCCGCCAGCCGGGGTTTTAAACTGCTTATGGCAGCCGGGCTGTCAACCAGCAGCCAGCTGTCGGCCCTGGCCGTCCTGGCAGCCTTGACGGGCAGGGAGGTCGGGGAGATTCTGGACAAGGGCCCCCAGCTGGATGATGAAGTCTTCCGGCGGAGGACCCAGGTCCTGAGTCAGGCCCTGGACCAAAGACAGGCTCAGGCCACCAATGCCTTTGACGTCCTGGTCAAGCTGGGAAGCCTGGATATGGCAGCCATGCTGGGCCTTTATGCGGGCGCCGCCGTCTATGGTATCCCGGTCCTCCTGGATGACCTTTTGACCCTGGTGGCTGCCCTGGTCACGGTCAGGCTCCTGCCTGAAAGCCGGGCCTTCCTTTTTGCCTCTCAAGCGACAGATGATCCTGCCAACGAACTGGTCCTGCGCGAACTGGGCATGACCCCCTTCCTGGACAGGGCGGCAGCCTATGGCGGGGGGACAGGCGCCTTGTTTATGCTGCCCAATCTGGACCTTTCTGTCTCACTTTTTGACGACCAGGCAAGGGGACAGGCGACAGGGGATTGGAATTAGGAAAAAGATTTGACAAACCTGAAATTACCCTATATGATTCCAGTGTTGCGCATCTTTGAACGGACGGCGGTATAGCTCAGTTGGCCAGAGCATTCGGTTCATACCCGAAGAGTCACA
>CAZKLG010000003.1:0-52030 GCA_964553675.1 uncultured Mageeibacillus sp.
TCTTGTCCAGAACTTCCAGCATCCGCTTGGTGCCCTCCCGGCAGGGAACGCACTGACCGCAGGATTCATCGACCGTGAAGTCCAGGAAGAAGCGGGCGATGTCCACCATGCAATTGTCTTCATCCATGACGATCATACCGCCCGAACCCATCATGGATCCCAGTTCGACCAGGCGGTCAAAGTCGATGGGGACATCCAGGGCTTCCCGGGTCAGGCAGCCGCCGGAGGGTCCACCGGTCTGGACGGCCTTGAATTCCTTGCCGCCGGGGCAACCGCCTCCGATGTCTTCGATGACTTCGCGGAGGGTGGTCCCCATAGGGACTTCGACCAGGCCCGTGTTGGTGATCTTGCCGCCCAGGGCGAAGACCTTGGTGCCCGGACTCTTTTCCGTACCGATGGAGCGGAACCAGTCGGGACCCTTGCGGACGATGCTGGGGATATTGGCCAGGGTTTCCACATTATTGATGATGGTGGGCTTGCCCCAAAGGCCTTTATTAGCCGGGAAGGGGGGCTTGTTTCTGGGCATCCCCCGCTTGCCCTCGATGGAGGCGATCAGGGCTGTTTCCTCACCGCAGACAAAGGCACCTGCGCCCAGCCTGATCTGGATATCAAAGTCAAAGCCGCTGTCCAGGATGTTTTTGCCCAAAAGTCCCAGGGCCTTGGCCTCTTCGATGGCAATCTGAAGGCGCTTGACGGCGGTCGGATACTCGGCCCGGACATAGATCCAGCCCTTGTCAGCTCCGATGGCATAGCCGGCGATGGTCATGGCCTCGATGACGGCATGGGGATCGCCTTCCAGGACCGACCGGTCCATGAAGGCTCCCGGATCCCCCTCATCCGCATTGCAGATGATGTATTTTTGGTCGGCCTGGTTGTCAGCCGCAAACTTCCATTTGAGCCCCGTGGGGAAGCCTGCACCACCCCGGCCGCGGAGGCCGGATGCAGAGATCAGGTCGATGACTTCCCGGGGGGACATGCCGGTCAGGACCTTGGCCAGGGCCTGATAGCCGTCAACGCCGATATATTCACGGATATCCTCGGGGTTGATGAAGCCGCAGTTATGAAGGACCAGACGTTCCTGTTTCTGGTAGAAGGGCAGGTCGTCAAAACTGGAGCATCCGGGAGTATCCGGATCCTGGTCCAGGCCTGCCAAAGTCAGCTTGGGACAGGGCTTGCCGCCCAGGATGTGCTGGTCAATTATGGTGGACACCTTGTCGGGATCCACATGAATATAGGAGACCTTGTCCTTACCCTTTTCAAAGATCTCGACGATGGGCTCGTAGACACACATGCCGATGCAGCCCACTTCTTCCAGGATGACATGATCAATCTGGCGTTTTCTGAATTCATCCTTGAAGCGGTCAAAGACCTGGCGGGCACCCGCCGAGATGCCGCAGGTGGCCATACCGACGACCACCCTCATCTGGGGGGGTGTCTCCAGTTTTTCTTTCCATTCCCCGCGGAGCTGGTCAAGATCCTGGAAGGATCCCAATCTTTCCAGGCTTCCGCTTCCCTGGCCGGTTCTTGTCACATTATCCATCTTGGCAGCCCCCTTACTTGGTCGAAACCTTGAGCCTGCGGTAGCTGGCAAGAATACAAGGTATTTCATCGACGTCATCCAGATTGGCATAGACGTCGTCATCAATCATCATGACCGGGGCCAGGCCGCAGCAGCCCAGGCAGCGGGCGGCATTGATGGTAAAGACCCGATCTTCGGTGGTCATACCCACGCCAACCCCCAGTTCTTCCACTACCTTGTCCAGGACCTTCTGTGCGCCCTTGACATAGCAGGCCGTCCCCATACAGACCTGGATCTGGTGTTGACCCTTGGGGATGGTGGTGAACTGGCTGTAAAAGGTGGTGACACCGTAGAGCTCTGCGACGGGGACCCCCGTCTCCTGGGAAATGAATTTGTGCACCTCCAGGGGAAGGTAGCCAAAAAGGCGTTGGGCTTCCTGAAGCGCGGTCATGGCCACGCCCTGTCGGTTTTCTTCCTTTTGCATGAATGCCCTCAGCTCTTCATACCTGGGGTCATCGTCAGCAATGGTCATGCATTGACAAGCTTGTGACATATAAGGTTCCTCTCTTCCATACGCCTTGAGTCATCAATAGACAAGTCCGCAGCCGAAAACCGGCCCAACTTGAAAAACGATCCTTTTTTGTAGGCGGACCTCCATGAGAACGGAGCGAAACTGTCGAATTTGACTCATTCATAGGTAAAAAACACAAGTAAATTATCAACTATTTGTAACATTTGTGCAAGTCCAAGCCAGAGTCTCTCTTCCTTAATTCCGGCCCTTTCAGGTCATTTTCAAAGAGGAAGTCAGACAAAGATGGCTATAATGGAATCGTGTTGGAGCAAGCGGACAAAAAAGCACTGGGGCGACCCAAAGAACCCTGGTATCGGGCCCTGCGTCCGGGAGACGGCCTCCTGGTTCTGGCAGTTCTCCTTTTGGCTGCCCTTCTTTTCAGCCTCAATTTTATCCTGGCCCGCAAAGGCGCCAGCTCAGCCCTCCTGATCGCAGACGGAGAGGTCATCCGCCAGTGGGACAGCCAGGCCCTCCAGGAAGGCGGGGAGGAGGCCCTGGAGGTCAATGGCTATCATTTTGTGCTGGAATGGGAAGAGGGGCGCATCCGTTTTGCCCAGGCTGATTGTCCCGACCAGGTCTGTGTCAATTCGGGCTGGTTGGGGGGCAATCGCAAGCTGGCAGCCTGCCTGCCGGCAGGGCTTATCCTGAAATTGTCGGATCCTGACCCCCAGGATTCTGATGTCGATCTGGTGGTTCCATGAAGAAGCAGGAAACAAAAATCCGCCGCCTGACCCTGGATGCCATGCTGGTAGCCCTGGCCCTGGTCTTTTCCCTCCTGGAGCGCTGGATTCCCCTGGACTTGATTCTGCCGGTTCCCGGTATTAAATTGGGTCTGGCCAATATCGTCAGCCTGGTGGCCCTGGTCAGGCTGACTTTTCTTGATGCCCTGGCCATCCTCCTGGTCCGACTGGCCATCATGACCAGCATAAGCGGCCTGACTTCACTTCTCTTTGCCTCCTCCGGAGGCCTTTTGGCCCTCCTGGTCATGTGGGCCCTGGGCCGGGGGCGGGGAAAATGCTTGTCCATCATGGGAGTCAGCATGGGGGGAGCTGCCGCTCATAATATCGGTCAGGTGGCTATGGCCAGCCTGATTTTGGGTGAACCCCTCTTCCTGACCATCTATCTGCCCCCCCTGCTTATAACGGGCCTATTGACCGGTCTTTTGACCGGCGCAGCCGCAGGTCCCGTCATCCGGAACCTGGGCCTCTTGCCGGGATTCTACGGGGGAGAGACTTCTTAATGGCCTTCGAAGCTGGCAAAACCCGAGGATCTGACCAGGCTGCCGTCGGGCAGGCACCAGAGGGCCTCTGTGGCCTCCAGGGATTCGATCAGCGCCTTTCCGGCATCCAGGTCCAGATTGAAGAGGGCCGTCGATAAAAGGTCAGCCAGGCCCGAATCAGGGCAGACGATGGAGACCGACAGGTAACGGTCTTCCGGGAAGAGGCTGTCAGGATCGATGATGTGATGGTAGCGTTTTCCCTGGACTTCAAAATAGCGTTCAGACACCCCGCTGGTCACCAGGGAGAGGCCGTCCAGGGAGAGAACAGCCAGATAGTCTTCCTTGTCAGGGTCGGGATTGTCGATGCCCACCCGCCAGGGGCTGCCATCACCCCTCTTGCCGATGGCCCGGACATTGCCTCCCACTGATATCAGGAGATGGTCAACCCCCCGGGCCTGGGCTGCTAATGCGGCCTGCTCAACGGCATAGCCCTTGGCAACCGCCCCCACATCCAGCCGGAGAGAGGGGTCCAGGATCTGGACAGTCTTTTCCTCCGGGTCAATCAGGAGGTCCTCCATATCCACATGCCGGCTGGCCGCTTCCAGGGCGGTCATGTCTGGTAGCCGGGCTTCTGCCGGATTCATGCGACCTTGTTCCCGGGCATCGTGCCAGAGGGAAAGAACGGCTCCCAGGGCGATATTGACCCGGTTGCCGGATTGGGCTGATTTGGCCCTGGCAAAAAGGAGGAGGTCGATGATGGCCTGGTCCACCTTGACCGGGCCCTGGCCGGCCGCCAGATTGACATCACGCAGATTGGTCAGACCCGGGTAGCTCTTATAAATATCGTAGGCTTGGTGGTAGTATTCCAGATCGTCCTTGAGGGCCTGGACCTGGCTTTCGAAAAGGGCCTTGCTTTCGGCATAGCCGATGACCTGGGTCAGGGTGTCAAAAAGACCGATGAATTCAGCATGGAAACGCTGGAGTTCCCCCGGGGCATCAGGCTTTGGACCACAGGCCGGCAGGGCCAGGGTCAGGGCCAGGAAGAGGGCCAGGAGGGCCAGCAGTCGTTTCAAGTCGGACTCCCGTCAAATAGGGACCACTCCCGGGGGAGCGGTCCCTGGCAAATACTCAGCGGGCCTCAATAGGCCCCTTGGGCGGCTCTTTCCACCACGGAGATCATATCCGTAACGGTGATGGTGACCGATGAGGCCAGGTCCACCCCTGCCGGCACGCCGTCGGTCAGGTGGATGTTCCGGGTCTCAGAGACGGTCTTGTCGACCACGAAGTTGGCAAAGGCCTTGGCCTGTTCATACCATTCCTTATCGATGGAAGAGGCCTTTTTCATGCCATAGGCATCACCCAGATCGTTTTTGGTTTTGATGGGGGCAGTCAGGTCGCTGCTGATCCGGCCATCTTCAATTTTGAAGATAGCCTGGGAGGCATCAATGACACATGAGGTGATTTTTCCAGCTTGATCAAAACTGGTCGCCGAATAGAAATTATAAGCGACCGCCTGGGGCATTTGATCGCCCTGGGCTTCCTGGATGGTCTGATAGCCGCTGCCCACCATGCCAAGGCCCAGCTTGTCCTGGCCTGAGGCATGGGAGGGGACCGAGTTGCTGATGGCCTTGAGGACTGCTGCCTGGAAGGGGGCGATGGCCAGGGTGGCAGAAGAGGCCAGGTCCGGATCGTTGACCTTGCCCTCTGTCACTGACAGACCACGGATCTGCCGGGCGTCCTTACCCACGAAGTAGTCAGCGAAGGCCTGGGCCTGTTCGAACCACTCCTTGTCGATGGAGGAGGCCTTTTTCATCCCGTAGTCATAGCCAAGTTCATTCTTGGTTTTAAAGGCGGTCATGGGATCGGTCAGAATGACATTGTCGGCGGTAAACTCAAAGGCTGACACCATGGTGTCCAGTGCACATTGGAGGACCCGGCCCTGCTCGTCCACGATGACAGCCGCGGCATAGGCCTGGGACTCGATCTTGCCATTTTGATCCGCTTCCGGATTTTTCGAATTGGTGTTGCTGAAGATAACGCCGACGCCGGTTCTCAAGTCACCGCGTCCATCCTGCTTCTGGCAGGCAACAAGACTGATGACCATGAGGGCTGTCAGCAGAATCACTGCGAATTTTTTCATTCCTTAACCTCCTGGGTTTGGGATTGCCGTCAAGGCATTATAGGAAAGCATTTTCAGGCCTGTCAATGGACAGGATACCTAGGGTACAGTTGGGCCTGATTGAGCAAATAAAGGGCCAGATAGACCCCCGTCAAGCCGCCAATATTTAAAAGGTAAAGCTTGAGCGAAAGCGGAAAAGTGTCTCTTTTATCCTGTCTGGACCAGAAGGCTTTGACCCAAGAAGTGGCCGGCCAAGCCAGGGTAAGGGCAAGCAGGGCCATGGGGGGCAAGTGACCCAGAAAAACCATGAGGATCAGGCTGGCCAGGGGGAGATAGGCCAGGAGGGCAAAGAGCCAAAGACTCTTTTTTATGCCCAGCCAGTGGGGGAGGGTGCGTCGGCCCGTCAGCCGGTCGACTTCCAGGTCGCAGATATTGTTGGCCAGCATGATGGCTGAGGTCGCCGCCATGGGGGCCATGGAAAAAAGAAAAAGTGAAAGCAGATTGGGCAGGTAAAAGGTCAGGCTCATGTGGTCTTTCTGCCTTTGCCAGGCCATGAAGGAATCAGGGGCCAGATTGATGAAAAAAAGCAGGGCAGGGATGAGAAAGCCGTAAAAGAAACCCGACAGGACTTCGCCCAGGGCGGTCCGGGACAGGGGGAGGGGGCCGGCGCTGTAGGCAATGCCGACCAGGAAGGCCAGGCCA
Organism: uncultured Mageeibacillus sp.; assembly: GCA_964553675.1. GTDB lineage: Bacteria > Bacillota > Clostridia > Saccharofermentanales > DTU023 > UBA4923. Next base: position 6,131 of record CAZKLG010000003.1, read on the forward strand.
CCAGGAATGAGTATGAAGGGATCCGTCAGGACCAGGAGGGCCAGGCCCAAAAGAGTCGAAAGGATGAGGAGCCCCAGGATCAGGGCCAGGGCAAGGGGGCGGCCCAGGGGCAAGCGGCTGCCATCGACCTTGCTGTCCATATAGTGGTTGAGGGCTGAGACCGCCAGATCCAGGCTGATCATGGAGGCAAAAAAGAGGGCAGTGGGCAGGGGCTTGACCGGCCAGCCCCGCATGAGGAAATAGGCCATGGTCAAGAGGAAGACCAGAAGGGAGGTGATCTTGGTCTTGATCTCAGTCAGGGCAAAAAAGGCAAAGATCCGGCGCATGCAGACCTCTAGACTGACTTGAGCCGCATAGCCAGCTTGAGGGCCTCTTCAAAATCGGCCTCTTTGGCAGGGGGAAGGTCCATATGGGCCAGTAGGGCCAGGGCCTTCTGGCCGTAGCAGGCGACCAGCCTGCCTGTCTTGTCCAGGCCTGAGAGCTCCTTGACCTTGTCATTGATCCGGGAGCGGACCAGCTTCTTGCCCTGGTCATGGGCTGCCAGGACCTCAGCCTTGAAGTCCGGGTCGGCCATGAGGGCCAGGATAAGGGGCAGGGTGACGACATTTTGCTCATAGTCGGACTGGGTGTTTTTCCCTGTCATCAGGGCATCCCCCTCGAAATCCAGGCAATCGTCGGTCAGTTGGAAGATCATGCCCAGGTAATGGCCAAAGCGGGCATAGGCCTTTTGTGCTTCCTCTGACAGGCCGGCCGTCAAGGCGCCTGCCAGGAAAGAGGCCTCGAAGAGGGCCGCTGTCTTGCCCTTGACGATGCGAAAATACTGGAGGGGGGTCATGTGAAAGTCGTTGTTGTGGGCCAGCTGGCCCAATTCACCCAAGCAGAGCCGGGCCATATAATCAGGGATCCGCTTTTTCAGGTAGCTGGCAGGGTCTTCCAGGTCGGCCAGGAGGGTCAGCCCCCGGCTGAGCAGGTAATCGCCGCAGATGACCGCCCGCTTGTTGCCGGCAAGCCGGGCCAGGGAGGCTTGACCGCGGCGAAGGTCGGCCTGGTCAATGACATCGTCATGGACCAGGCTGGCCAGGTGGACCAGTTCGATGGTGGCTGCCGCCAGCAGGGCATCAGGGGGGACCTGTCGGTCCTCATCCTGGGCACTGATCAGGACACTTCGGGCCCGGAGTCTTTTGCCGGGTGCCCGGGCCAGATGGCGGGTATAGGGACGGATGACCAGGGGTGCCTCAAGCAGGACCTGGTCCAGCAGGTCCTCAAGCCTTGAAGCAGCCTGGTCCAGGGGGATTGGCCCCGGACCATCCCGTTTGATCAGATCAGTCATGGTAGAGATACCACTTTCGGACCCAGCCTATCTTCTTCCATCTTTTCTTGAGGAAGGGCATGGCGTAGTAGTCCAGGCCAAAAGTCCGTCCGGCCCCGATCATAAGGGCGATAGCGGCAAAGATCATCCAAAAGGTACCCAGGTAAAGGCCGGTGGTCATGACGAACATGAGCTGAAGGAGGAGGGAGGTGCCTGCTCCCACCGTGGTCAGGAGTCCTCCCATGAGGGAGAGGCCGACCAGGATTTCCAGGACCACGACCAGGATCTGCATGGCCAGCTGGAGGCCGGGGTTGGGCAGGATGGCCTTGTCCAGGAAACTATCCAGGAAGGGGACCTGGAGCCTGAAAGCCATATCGTTGAGGGAGCTGTCGGTCAGGGCCCTGGCCGACACCAGCTGAAAGCGCATGAAGAGGACCTTGATATTGAAGAGGACCTGGCCGGCAATCTCACCCGTGGCACCACTGGACAAGTCAGTGGTGGCCGAGGAGACGGCGTCGCTGGTGAGGCCAAAGCCGCCGATGACGCTGGCATACCAGGCCTGGGCCCCCTTAAAGAAGTCGGTCAGCATGGGCTGGGTCATCCAGCCCTCCAGGATCTTCTTGATGCCCTCGAAAAGCCAGACAAAGCCCAGCCAGAGCCGGAGGGCGACCAGGAGGAAGGAGGGTGTCCGGTTGGAAAAATGCCCGCCGACAAAGCTTCGTTGATTCCGGATGGTAAAAAACTCATGCTTCATATAGCTGAAGACCTTGTTCCAGCCCAGGACCTGCATGTAATAGACCATGTTGATGAAGTGCTTGGTGAACATGGCAAAGAAGGAGGCCAGACTGATCATCCGCTTGGGTCCACCGACTTCAGCCACGGCATAACGGCTGCCTATGCTGACCATGCAGCCGTGGAAGACCGGTTGATAGCTTTCCATCTCCCCCTTGCCTGTCAGGGCCACCGTCAGGTTTTTGGCGGCTGTGGCGGAGCTTTGTTCGCAGTTTTCAACCATCTGGAGGACAGGGGTATCCCAGTCGTCGGGGACATAAAAGATGTTATCCCCCACCACATAGACCCGGTCGTCGTCAGGTGACTGCAGCCTGGAGTTGACCTGGATGCGGCCCCGGCCATAGTCGGGGGCCTGGAGCTGGCCGGCTGCTTCATGTGCCAGGTCGGCTGCCTGGGTACCGGCTGCCCAGATGACGGTATGGGTCTCTTCCCGGCTTCGGGCTTCCAAGTATTCAAATTCAATGAAGTCAGGTCCGACTTCCTTGACATAGGTCTTGAGCTGGACGTCGACCTTCATCCTGGCCAGGCGTTTTTCCACCTTGGCTGACTGCTTCTCCGAAAGGGTGGGGACGGTCCGGGCCAGCATGTCCACATTGACAATGCGGACTTCAGAGGGGTCCATCTCGTGCTCCCTGGCCAGTACATCCCGAAATTCAGCCAGCTCACCTGCCATCTCCACGCCGGTAAAGCCGGCGCCGACCACATAAAAGGTCAGGAGGGCCTGGCGGATCCGGGGGTCTGTCTCCCGGGCCGCCTGACGAAAACAGCTTTCGATATGGTATTTGAGATTAACCGCATCTTCATAGGACCAGAGGGTGTGGGCATTGGCCTGGGCCCCCTCAACTCCGAAAAATTCGGGTTTGCTTCCGGATGCGATAACCAGATAATCGTAGGGATAGGATTGGGCTTGGCCCTCGACCACTCTTTCCTGGAAATCGATGGTCTGGACGGTATCCAGTTTGACATCAACCTTCCGCCCCTGGAAAACCCTTTCAAGGTCAATCCGGATGGAAGACTCATGAACCCGGCCGGCAGCTACCTCGTGCAGCTCGGTCAACATGGTGTGATAGGGATTTTTGTCAATGAGGGTGATGGTGACATCCTGGAGATGTTTTGCTTTTTTAAGTTTTTTATGAAGTTTTTTGGCCGTCAGAATACCTGCGTAACCGGCCCCGACAATAACTACCTTTTGCTCCATCCGCAATGGCTCCTTTGCAGTGGCTTGCCGCCCAAGGCGGACATGTCTGACGCAGCTCAAGCTGCAATGAAAGAATTATAACCAAGCCTGACACTTTGGCAAATGACATGGCCGGGAGCTGTTTCATGTGCTACTGTTACGGGGTATTCTGCTTCTAAAGTGACTTTATCAGGAGGAGGCTTCATATGGATCTCAGACGTCTGGTCTTGCTTCATTCCAACGACATGCACGGGGACTTCTTTGCCAAGGAGGGTCACGACAAGATGGTAGGCGGCATGAGCCGGCTGTCGGGCTATGTCCACAAGGTACGTGAGGAGGAAGAGGACCCGGTCCTCTATGTCATTTCGGGGGACATGCTGCAGGGATCCATCATTGACCAGGAGTATAGGGGGATTTCCACCATCCTGGTCATGAATATGCTGGAGCCGGATGTGGTGACCCTGGGCAACCATGAGACCGATTACGGTTTTGCCCATCTCATGTTCCTGGAGCGCTGCGCCAACTTTCCCATTGTCAATGCCAATCTCTACATCAAACCGACCGGGGCCAATCTCTTCAAGCCCTACACCATTTTGGAAGTGGATGGTATCCGCATCCTTTTCATTGGCATTATTACTGAAGAGGTCATCTCCAAAAGTAAGAGCGAGCCCCTGATCGGCACCTTCATCAGCATTGAGGACGCGGCCGATGAGGTCGAGTATATCTGCAACAGCTACAAGGATGTGGACATTGATCTGACTGTCCTTCTAACCCATATCGGCTTTGAGCAGGACAAGGCCCTGGCAGCCCTCCTGCCGCCTGAAATCGGGGTGGACCTGATCATCGGCGGCCACAGCCACACCATGCTGGAATGGCCGGAGAAGGTCAACGATATCCTGATCGCCCAAGTGGGTTCGGGAACCGAGCACATCGGCCGCTTCGACCTGGTCATCAACATGGATACCAACTCCGTCCATGACTTCCACTGGCAGGCGGTCCCCATTGACGACAGCCATTGTCCCAATGATCCGGTCATGGACCAGCTCCTTTCCGATTACCAGGAAGAAGTGGATGGCAAGTACAATACGGTCATCAGCCGGCTTCCCCATGTCATGGAGCATGGCAACCGTTTCAGGGAAACAGAACTGGGCAACCTCTTTTCCGACATCCTCCGCTATCAGCTGGGGGTTGACCTGGTCTTTTTGGCCTCGGGCTCCATCCGCAAACCCAGCCTGTCCCGCCTGGTCACCCGGTCGGACCTGATGGAAATCTACCCCTATGACGAGGCCATGATCTCCTTTTCAGTGACAGGGGAGCGCCTGCTTGAGATGCTGGAACATTTGATGAAATCCCTCTACCTGGAAGGGTCCCGTGAATTTTATCAGTGGAATGCGGATCTTCGGGTCCAGGTCCTGGGCTCAGGTGAGCTGGGTCAGATCCATATCAAGGGTGAACCCCTGGACAGAGAGGCTGAGTACCGTATCGCCATGCAGGACTACCACTATGGCATTATCGCTGATACTTTCGGCGTCAAGCACGAAGAGCTGGCTGACAAGGGCCGGGTCCGGGTGGTCAGCACCTCGGCCCAGGACAATTTGATTGAATACTTCAGAAAGCACAAGATTCTCCCCAGCCGGCGGGACGGGCGGATCAGCCTGGAGCTTCCCCTGGAGGACAGATAAAAAAATCCCCTGCCGCTCATGGCAGCAGGGGATAGGAGAGACCGGAGTAGAGGCTCAGTCCTGATCAGCCTTTATTTGGCAATCCTGACAAAGCCCCCGGTAAACCAGGCTGGTATGGTGGATCTCAAGTCCACTGTCCTCAGGCCTGGGTTCCTCCATGTCGACATCCTGAATGGCACCGCAAGTGTCACATTTGAAGTGGGCGTGAAAACCGGGACTGGCGTCGTAACGCATTTCATGGGCTTCCACCCTGACCCTTCGGATCAGGCCCTTATCCAGAAATAGATTGACGGTGTTGTAGACGGTGGCGCGTGAAAAGAGATGCCCTTCCTTCTGGAGTTCCAGATAGATGTCATCCACGGTGGGGTGATCGTCCGAAGTCGCCAGGTAGTCATAGATCCTGACCCGTTGACTGGAGGGATTGATCCCCCGCTCTTTGAGGAGTTGAACGGTATCTCTTTTCATTTGCCTTGGTCTTTCTTACTAATAGGAGTCGGCTACCCTCCAATGATCAGCAATCTTGCCTACCATGTCGATGCTGGGTTTGAGGGTCTTGCCACCTTCCTGCCAGCCGGAGGGTGTCACTTCTGTTCCGCCTGATGCCTGAACCAGCTGATAGGCCTTGAGTTGGCGGATGGCCTCGGAGACATTACGGCCTACGGGCGGGGTCAGGACTTCCATGGCCTGGATGATGCCCTTGGGGTCGATGATGAAGCGGCCCCTGACGTTGACGCCGGCTTCACGGTCATAGACACCATAGAGATCACCGATGGCACCTGAGGAGTCTGCCAGCATGGGGAAGGGAACATCAGTGCCGGCCATAATGGACAGCTCTACGTCATTCCAAATCTTGTGGACGAACTCACTGTCAACCGAGATGGACAGGACTTGGACGCCCAGGTCTTCAAATTCCTTGTATCTTGCTGCAACTGCAGAGACTTCCGTGGCTCAGACAAAGGTGAAGTCGCCGGGATAGAAGCAGAGCATGACCCATTGACCTTCGTAGTCCTCCAACTTTACTTTCTTGAATTTGCCCTCATGAAACGCCATTGTTTCAAAATGTGGGGCAGGTTTTCCTACCATTGGCATAATCATCTTTCCTTTCTTCATTCGTGTCCTAAACGCTGATGTGATTGGCGTCAGGTCGGCTTTACCACTATAGACTTATAATCATTCTAAAGTAGTAACTATTACAACTGACTAAATACTAACACGGTCATAGAGAGCCTTCAAGGCTTATGCATAATCTGTCAAAGGGGCTTTATGTTATCTTGAGCTGAGTTGGCGAAATGCATTCTGAGGGAGGGAATTTATGAGCAAGGATACTTATGACCAGGCCGCCTTGGAGGCCCACCTGGCCTGGCGGGGGAAGATTGAAGTGGAAAGCCGGGTCTCCCTGGCCACGACTGAAGACCTGTCTTTGGCCTATACCCCGGGGGTAGCCGCCCCCTGTCTGGAGATCGCCCGGGATCCCATGAAATCCTATGATTATACCCGCCGTTGGAATATGTGCCTGGTAGTCACCGATGGATCGGCTGTCCTGGGCCTGGGGGATATCGGCCCGGAGGCGGCCATGCCGGTCATGGAGGGCAAGTGCGCCCTTTTTAAGGCCTTTGGCGGCGTCGATGCCTTCCCCCTCTGCCTCAAGACCCAGGATGTGGACGAGATTGTCCGGACCCTCTATCTCCTGTCTGGCAGCTTTGGAGGGATTAATCTGGAGGATATCTCGGCCCCCCGTTGTTTTGAGATAGAAAGCCGCCTCAAGGCCCTTTGTGACATTCCCATCTTCCATGACGACCAGCACGGGACGGCCGTGGTCGTCCTGGCCGCCCTGATCAACGCCCTGAAACTGACCGGGAGGAGCTTGGAGGAGAGCCGGATTGTCTTCTCCGGGGCAGGAGCGGCCACTTTGGCCACGGCCCGCCTGCTCATGGCGGCAGGGGCAGAGGACATCATCATCTGTGACAGCCGGGGCGCTCTTTATCCCGGCCGGCCCCAGGGCATGAATGAGGCCAAGGAGGCCATGGCCCGGTTGACCAATAAGGGGCAAATCCAGGGTTCCCTGGCCCGGAGCCTGGAAGGGGCCCATGTCTTCATCGGCCTGTCGGGTCCTGGCGTCCTTGATGGGGACATGGTCAGGGCTATGGCTCCCTCACCCATCGTCTTTGCCTGTGCCAACCCCCAGCCTGAAATTGATCCTTCTGAAGCCAAGGCCGCCGGGGCTGTGATTGTGGCCACCGGCCGGTCCGACTATCCCAACCAGATCAACAATGTCCTGGCCTTTCCTGGCATCTTCAGGGGTGCTTTCGATGCCCGGGCATCGGACATCAACGATGCCATGAAAATGGCAGCTGCCCAGGCCCTGGCCGACCTCATGGATGACCAGGACCTCTCCTGTGAAAGCATTCTGCCCCAAGCCATGGATCCCCGCCTGAAAGATCAGGTCTCCCAGGCAGTATGTCAGGCTGCCCGGGACTCGGGGCTGGCCAGGAACTAGCGGCTTTGTCTATTTCATCTTGGCGTATTTTTGGGTGTAGACCAGGCGCATGAGCTTGCGGTCCAAAAAGGGGAGGGGCTTGACCTTTCCCAGCCGGTCGGCATTCAGATAAACCAGGGCATTCTTTTCAACCAGGGTCAGAATGGCCTGGGCATCGGAGAGGGTCCCGGCAAAGCAGAAGGCACCGAGTCCTTTGACCAGCACCGCGTTACGGCCCCGGCTGGCCCGGACCAGCTTCTTGAGGTCATGGGCCTCCACCTGCTTGATGTCGGAGCCAACGATTTGGGCAAAATCATCCAGGAGGGCAGGCAAGATCTGGCTCCTGGCCATGAAGTTTTCCAAGAGGGCTGACTGGCGGTGGAGGAGGGCCAGGGGACCTCGATGAGTCTCCTGCAGGGCCTGGTGGATAGGCGCTGCCTCCTCTGGTCCCTGGTAGTTGAAAGGGTCCCATTGACTCTCTTTTTGACTGACTCCCTGGGGGGCTGCCCGGCTGATCCGCAAATCTCCCAAAGCCCGCATGCAGAGCTCCTCCAGGAGGATAGCCCGGTCAAAGGTCATCTGCCGGTCCTGGCCGGTCAGGAGGGCGCCGTGTCTTTCCATGAGAATGACTGAGGAATCTGTCAGTTTTTCTGCCACTTTTTTCCGCAAGGATTTGGTTCCGGGCAGTCCGTAGCTTGCCAGGCCAATGTCACCACCAAGCACTTCCCTTTCTTCCGGCCGGGGATCCAGGAGCTGGAAACCAGCCACGCTCAAACAGCTGGCATAGGCCTGGTGGCTGTGGATGACAAAAGAGGTTCGGGGATTGAGGCTATAGGCGGCCGCATGGATGCCTTTTTCCGACGAGGGCTTGACGGACCCCTCATGGGTCAGTGTTTCCCTGTCCACCACCACAATGGTCCGGGAAGTCAAGCGGCCATAATCGATCCCGCTGGGCGTGATGGCAAAACGCTTGTCGTCGATCCGGCAGCTGACATTGCCCCAGGTCCGGGCAATCAAGCCCCGGTCCACCAGTTCCCGGCAGGCCAGGAGGACCTCTTCTATCGCTTGTGCTTGATTCATGGCAGGGCTCCTTGTCAAAGACTAGACCTTTATTTCCACCTGGGAGAAGACCCGGTCGAATCGATCCAGGACCTCCTGGATGGCCTGAGGGGTGTAAGTGGCATTGGTATAGAGGCGGCTGCCGGCCAGGGTGACCAGCCCTTCGGCCATATAGGCGGCCCCCATATGCTCCATCTCCTTTTTTCGGATGGAGGTTGCCTTCAAAATGGCAGGGATAGTCCAGGGTTTGCGCCAGCGGATGGCGTAGTGCATGGTGCCCAGGGTGTTGAGATGGCAGATGGAGCCGATATTATAGGCGACAAAGGGCAGCTTGTACTTGTCAATCAGGTCCTTGAGGCCATCGGTCAGAAGGTCGCCTATGGCATTTGCCTTGGCGCAGGCATCCGTCTCTTCCAATTGGCAGAGGGTGTAGTAACCAGCTGCACAGCTCAAGGGGTTGGCAGCCAGGGTGCCGCCTGACAGGGCTTTCTTGCCCCCGCCGTCCAGACCTGCCCCCAGATATTTCATGACATGACGCTTACCGCCCACGCCGCCAGCACCAGGATAGCCGCCGGCGATAACCTTGCCAAAGACGGTCAGGTCGGGGGAGACGTCAAAGTAGCCCTGTGCCCCGTCCATGCCCATGCGAAAACCGGTGACCACTTCATCAAATACCAGCAGGGCCCCGTACTTGCGGCAGAGGAACTCCACACCCTTGTTGAAATCCTTGTCCAGGGGCCGGGTGCCGCTTTCCGGTCCGACAGGTTCGATAAAGACAGCGGCTGTCCCGCCCCTGAGTCGGTTGAGCCTGAGGACTGCCTCCAGGTTATTGAGATCATTGGGGAAAAATTCCCGGGTCTTGGTGAAAGCGAAGCGGGGAATGCCGGGGGACTGGAGGCCCCGGGTCCCCGGGATGCGGATGGAGTAGGCCAGCTGGTCACTCCAACCGTGGTAGGCACCGCCCATTTTCACGATGTTCTTCTTGCCGGTGGCCAGGCGGGCTACCCGGGCGGCCACCATACAGGCCTCTGTCCCTGAGGTGTACATACGGAACATGTCCACGCTGGGCATGGAGTCAACGATTTTTTTACCCAGCAGGTATTCGTAGTGGTGGAAGAGGCCAGTCGAGGGTCCGCAGGTCTCCAGGAGTTGAAAAACTTTCTCCCTGACTTCCGGCGGATTGCTGCCCAAAACAGTGGGCCCGCCAGCCTGGAGGAAATCATAGTATTCATTGCCATCGATATCCCAAAGCTTATGGCCACTGGCACTTGTGAAGACAAGGGGGAAGGGATAGTTGAAGGCCAGGTTGTGCTGGACCCCGCCGGGGATGACCTCCTTGGCTACCGTAATTTCCGCCTTGGAGCGGGCGCATTTTTTCTCATAGTATTCAGTTTCATAACGCTTGAGGGCCTGTTCGGAGATGGAGTAAACCGGTTGCTTGATCAGGTCGTCCAGCCGGGCGGTGACCGCCCGGGCATCCGGATAGCGCTGCAGTGATTTTGATGAAGCCATGAAGAACCTACCTTTCGGGCTAGAAGGCAAATAATGAGTACCTGCTCACTATCCATAATTAGCATAATAGCCGATGGTTGTCAATAATTATTCTTGCTATTTGTGCAAAGTGCTATTATGATAGTTGCAAAGTGAGCAATCACTTACTGGTTTGACATCAGAAAGGGGAGTCTATGCAGCTTGATTACAAGGTCAATGAAGCCGGCTATGCCTCGGCGCTTTTCATGCGAATCTCCCAGGAGAAACGTCAGCGGATTGTCAGCACCGCCGTCAGGGAATTTGCAGCCCTGGGTTTTGCAAGCGCCAATGTCAACCGGATTGCCCGGGAGGCCGGGATCAGCGTAGGGTCCCTTTATCAGTACTTTGCAACCAAGGACGACCTCTTCATGTACATCGTCGAACTGGGTGCCTCTGCCATTGCCGGCCACGTCAGCCGGATTATCCAGGCCGACATCCGTCTCAGCTCCAAACTGGAAAGACTTCTGCGCCTGGCTCAGGATTATTCCAGGGAGGATCCTGACCTGATCAGGCTCTACAATGTCTTTTCCTCGGAAAAAGATGAGCAAAGGGCCCGGATCATAGCCGACAAACTGGAAAGTATCACCGCCCGGGCCTATCGGGATATGATCCAGGAGGCACAAAAAAGAGGGGAGATCAGGGCTGATATTGACCCGGGGATTCTTGCCTTTCTTTTGGACAATCAACTCCTGCTTATGCAATATTCCTTCGCTTGCCCTTACCACAAACGCCGTATGGCTCTTTTCGTGGGTCAGGGCAACATCCAGGACAATGAGTATCTCATTCGCAGCATCATGACGGCTCTTGAGAGCATGTGTGACATCAGGCCCTGAGCCTGGGGAGGCAAAATATGGAGACGGTTAAGACGAAAAAGGGACAGGAACTTGAGGCCAAGGAAACCTTCTGGCAAGTGTTGAAATTCACTTTTTTTTCCATCTCAGCCGGTCTGGTTCAGGTCCTTTCCTTTACCCTGCTGGCCGAGTTGGCCAAGCTGCCCTATTGGCCGGCCTACCTGATCGCCCTGATCCTTTCTGTCCTTTACAATTTCACGGTCAACCGCCGTTACACTTTCAAGTCAGCGGCCAACGTCCCCCGGGCTATGGCCAAGGTGGCCGCTTTCTATCTGGTCTTTACTCCCTTGTCCACCTGGCTGGGCAATATGGCCAGCCAGGCAGGTATCAACGATTATCTGGTCCTGGCGGTCACCATGCTGGCCAATTTTGTCCTGGAGTTCCTCTTCTGGCGCTTTGTCGTCTTTCGGGGAGAAATCAACACCAAGCCGCTTGAAAAAAAGGACAAGGCCGGGGACCAGGAGGCGATCAGCTGACTGCCTGATTTGTGAAGAGGAGGATATCAATGGAAAAAATCAGCTATGTCATTTGTTATGACCTGGGGACGACGGGCGTCAAGACCTGTCTTTTCCGGATAGCTGACAAAATTGAGCTTTTGGAGAGTGATTACGCCGGCTACTCCCTCTATATCCTGGACAATGGGGGGGCCGAACAGGATACGGAGGAGTGGTGGCAGGCCATGTGTCAGACCACCAGGCGGGTAATAGAAAAGGCGGAAATAGACAGCAGTCTGATTACGGCCGTTTCTTTTTGTGCCCAGATGCAGTGCCTGGTCCTGGTGGACCGGGAGGGCCAAGCGCTTGGCAGGGCCATGAGCTACATGGACAACAGGGCCAGCAGCCTTTACGGGAAGGGCCCAGGCCTTATCCATCTGTTGACCTGGCTCAGGCTGACCAAAGCCGCGCCGGTCAGCGCCAAGGACCCCCTCTGGCGTTATAAGTGGGTGGAAAAGCATGACCCTGACCGCTTTGTCCGCGTCGATAAATGGCTGGATGCCAAGGACTATCTGGCCTGTCGGATGACAGGCCGGGCGGTCATGACAGAGGGATCTGCCTATCCCACCTTCCTTTACGATGTCAGACCGGGAAAAAGAGGTTGGAGCAAGAGCCTCTGCCGCCTGGCGGGCGTTAACCCGGATCACCTGCCTCCCCTGATCAGCGCCTCTGAACCGGTTGGCCCCATGCGGGAGGAGGTCGCCCGTCAGCTGGGTCTGAAAGCGGGGACCACCGTATACAGCGGGGGTGGGGACGCCGAGCTGATCGGGGTAGGTGTGGGGGCCGTTGAGCCTGGTGATACCCATCTTTATCTGGGTACCTCTGGCTGGGTGTCCACGGTGACTGAAAAACAGCTGGTTGATGTCCGAAGATCCATCGCCTCAATCCTGGGTGTCCAGACGGGCCGTTACCACTATTTCGCAGAAATGGAGACGGCCGGCAAGAGCCTGGAGTGGGTCAAGGATCACCTGGCCCTGGATGAAATCGACATCTATCTGGAAAAGAAGCAGGTGACTGAATCACTGGAATGCGTCTACCGCAGCCTCTATGACTATCTTTGTGAGGTCATCAGCCGGGTGCCTGCCGGCAGCGGCGGGGTGCTTTTTACCCCCTGGTTGCATGGGAACCGCTGTCCCTTCGAGGACGCCCGGGCCCGGGCTATCTTCTTTAACATTGGCCTGGACACCGGAAAATCTGAACTGATCCGGTCGGTCATTGAAGGTATTGCCTTTCATTGCCGTTTCATGATGGAGGCCCATCAGAGGAAATTACCGGTATCCGATACCATCTGGGTCTGTGGCGGCATCGCCAATGCCCCGGTCATCTGCCAGATTCTGGCTGATATCCTGGGACACAAAATCGGTGCCTTTCCTGACCCCCAAAATGTAGGGGCCCTGGGGTCTGCCCTCCTCATAGCCCTGGCCATGGGCCGTATTTCATCCATGGCCAAGGCCAAAGACTTACTGCCCCCGCCCACGATTTTCCAGCCTGACCCTGGCAAGCGCCAGGCTTATGAGAAGAATTATCAGGCCTTTACCCGCCTCTATAAGCAGAACAAGAAGCTTTTTGCCCTGCTCAACGACTAAGCGCTGACCTGGAGGGATTCCCAGGATAAGAAAAACCGCCTTTGGCGGTTTTTCGGCTTTCACGACATGGATGCAAGCTATCAGATCAGGCCCAGGGGTCGTCCTTGGCGGGAATCCGGATGCCGGTGACTACGCCGGGATAATCCCAGACGAACCACTGATTGCCGGATTTTTTCCGACGCAAGGTTACAATACGGGGGCTGTCGGCTCCCGAGGAGGTCAGGCGGAGCCGGGCGAATTCATCGCTCTCGGCCGGGATGGGGTCGGGGAGGACCTCGATGACCCAGGGCTGGTCGGGTGTATAGTTGTTCTCCACCCTGGCGCCCTGGAAATAGGAGTCGGGCAGATAGGGCTTATCCATGAGCCGGTCGCGGATAAATTGCTTGTCACGGTTTGACAGGGGCCTGGGTCCATGCAGGACATCCAGCATTTGCAGTCCGGTCTCCCTGTCCTGGACATAGGCCTTGAGGGCGACGACCAAAAGTGCCGTACTGCCTTCAGCTTGAGTCATCATGTCCTGGGCCAGGGCCTCAAAGGCCTCCAGGTTGCCGGGTAATTCAGGGAAAGTAATTTTCATGGATCCATCCTCTTCATTTCATCTTTTTTCCATCTTATCATGACCATCCCTACTTGGTGATCAGGTCAAAGCCCTTGAGCCAGGTCTGGTTGGAGGTCCCGAACATGTAATTGAGGACAATCAGGTCGGTGATGCCATTCTCCTTGACCAGCTTGTCCAGGCTGCGCACATAATAGCGGGGGTCAACCACATAGACCTCATCGAAGTGGTTGGCCATATAGGGGACGAAGGCATTGCCAAAGGAGTCCTTGACAATCAGGACCTTGCGGCCGATCCGGTGGTCGGTTTCAATCTTCAAAAGGGCCCGGTCCCCACCCGAGAAGTTGAGATAGCTGTTGGCCCCCTTGGACCGTTCATCGTTGAGGCGGATCTGATAGGTGACCGTCATCTCGCTGTTGTCCCAGGCCGTGGCCTTATAGTCAGCCCTGGGCCGCCAGCCCTCGGTGGTATCCGGATTATTTTTCAAAAGCTCATGCTTGGAGACCCGGTAGAGGGAGCCCAGGTATTCGCCTTCAATCTGGTAGTGCTCCATGTCCGACAAGGCCAGGGGCTCAAGGCCTGCCGACTGGCAGAAGGCCTGATAGGCATAGTAGGCGCCCAGGCCGGTCCAGTGGTGGTCGGTCCGGTAGTAGATGTACTGATCCCGATTGAAGAGCAGGGCCTCATAGGCCTCCACGCTCTTGATGGAGGGATCCAGGGCATCCCGGACAAGGCCGATACACATGATCTGGGAAGAGTAGCCCGAGTGATGCTCTTCCGGTGCGTAAAGTTCGATGGCCGTAGGGGCGATCAAGCTGTAAAGCTGGACCCCGTCGCCCAGTTTCTTGTCCAGGGCATTGAGCCTTTCGGCATAGGCTTTCAGCCTGTCTTCATTGCCGTAATAGCGCTCCATGGCCCTGTTATTGATGATGAGGAGCTGCTTGGTATTGATGATCTCGTCGATGGGATCAAGGGGCGGGGGCAGGGGCGGTTCAGTCGGTTCAGGCTCGGTGGGAAGCGGGCTGGTCCCCGATTGGCTGGGTGCCGGTGGGATCGTCTGGCTGGGTTCTGGTTGGGGTTCCGGTTGGGGTTCAGGTGTATCGGGCGTTTCCTGCCCTTCCTCATCGGGAATCAGGAAGATGGCCAGACCGTCAGGGTTGAGATTGGGATAGGCCTTGGCCCGCCAGCTCTTGCCGGCCCGGATGAAGCTGTCCCTGAAGGGAAACTGGTCGTTGTACCATTTTTCAATCTTGACGGCCTGTTCCCCGGACAGGGCGTCGGCATAGAGGAGTTTGGGAAAATGGCTGAGCGTGCGACCCTCATCCAGGGAGACGTCCTCTTCGGGCAGGATCAAGTGGAGGACACCGATGACCAGCAGGCTGACAAGGAAGCTGATGACGACAAGCGTTTGATTGGTTTGACGCGTTTTCATTAGATCTCCTGTCTAAAAACGAAAATACAAGAAGGGGTTGTAGGAGGATGCGACCAGGGAGGCGGTCGAAACCAGCAGGAGGAAAAGGACCAGGGCCGTTTGCAGGATACCTCCGACCGGGGAGTTTTCCAGGCTGACCAGGGGCCGCCTCAGCCGCTTCTTAAGCCAGGGCAGGAGGGGGGTGGCGAAGATGGCTGCGGCAATTACAAAGATCAGATGTTGACGCCAGAGGATCTTGGCTTCGATATCCAGGAAACCGGCAAGCCCGGGGGCAAATACCCGGCCCCAGAAGGTCAGGAAACGGGAGGTTTCTGTGAAATAGAAAACACTCCAGCCGATCATAACGGCCAGGAGGGTGGACAAGTGGCCCAGGACACGGGGAATCTGTCTTTCCCTGGGCAGGATCAGGGCCCTTTCCAGGAGGAGGAGGAGGAAATAGTAAAGTCCCCAGAGGATGAAGTTGAGGCTGGCACCATGCCAGAGGCCGGTCAGGAACCAGACGATGAAGGTGTTGCGCAGGCGATGGTGCCGGTTGCCTCCCAGGGGAATGTAGACATAGTCCCGAAAGAAGCTGCTCAGTGACATATGCCAGCGCCGCCAGAATTCAGTGATGGTGGAGGCGATATAGGGATAGTTGAAGTTTTCCAGGAAGCGGAAGCCAAACATGCGGCCCAGACCGATGGCCATGTCTGAGTAACCGGAAAAGTCAAAGTAGATCTGGATGGTGAAAGCCAGGAGGCCCAGGAGAGCCGTTGCTGAGGAAATCTGTCCGAAATGGCCTGACTCCAGGCAGACTTCAACGATCTCACTGGCATAGTTGGCAATCAGGACCTTCTTGGCCAGGCCGGCCAGGAAACGGCCGATACCCGAAGCCATGCCTTCCAGGGTGATCTCCCTCCTGGACAGCTGGTTTTCCACATCGGCGTAGCGGACGATGGGGCCGGCGATCAGCTGGGGGAAAAGGGAGACATAGAGGAGGAAACGGGCGAAGGATTTTTGGGTTTTGATCTCACCCCGGTAAAGGTCAATGATATAGGTCAGGGCCTGGAAGGTATAAAAGGAGATCCCGATGGGAAGGGAGATCTCTGGTACCTTGAAGTTGACAAAGGGCAGGAGATTGAGGATCTCCACCAAAAAACCGCTGTATTTGAAATAGACCAGGCTGGAGAGGGCCATGACAATGGCCAGGACCAGGAATACCTTCTTATGGGTCTTGCTGGAGGTCCGCCCCAAAAGCCTGCCGCAAAGCCAGATGATAAAGGCGGTCAGGACCATGAGGATGACATAGATGGGCTCCCCCCAGGCGTAAAAGAAGAGGGAGGCAATCAGGAGGATAGCGTTTTGGACCTTTGTGTCCCGGCCCAGCCAGACGGCCAGGAGGCAAAGGGGCAGAAAAACGTAAAGAAAAATCAGCGACGAAAAAACCATATCATTAGCTCCATGTCACCTATTGTATGCTTTGGCATTCGATTGTCAACAAGGAGGACAGGGAGATCATGGCCCGGACGCAGGGATCAATTCCCAGGATTCCGGCTGGTCCATCCAGGCCAGCAGGAGGTCGACCACGCCCCCATAGCTCTTGACGCCTTCCTCTTCCCGGTTGGCCTTAAGATAGCTGTCGTTGATCTTTTCTGACAGATCCGCCAGGGGTGTTTCAAAGGCTTTCCAGTAGGCAGATTCAGCCTGTAAGTCCCGGATCACCCCCGGGGAAAGAACCTCTGTATAGGCTCTGGCCCATGCATCAGGATCCTCCTGGTAGAGCCGGCGGGCCAGGCTCTTCCAGGCACTGATCTGGCCTGAGTAACGCCAGTGGGGTTCCGGATGGACCAGGCAGCTGAGGATGGAGGCGAAGTCGCAGTCGTCCTCACGGGCGAAACCCCGGGCGTGGGCCAGCTCATGGGCAGCGGATGCCGGGATCATGAAAAAGGGCTGGTCTATGTTGACATTGGCCTCCACCAAAAGGGGCATATAGAGGCCGACAATCCGGGTGTGGGACCAGTAAGGGGAGAGGAGGACCCCCTTGGGGCGGGGGCGGATCCTGCTATAAAGGGCGGGCCAGCGGTCACCCGCCTCATCCCAGCCTTCCAGGGCGGTCTGGCGGATCCAGGTCATGGACCGGGAGGGCAGGAGGCCCTGGTCGTCTTCTTCCAGCTCCTGTCGGGTCCGGGAGGCGGCCAGGCCCATGCGCTTGACCGCCCCTTCCAGTTCCTCCAGGGATCGGTCCCGGACCTGGAGGTCCATGGCATGGGACAGGGGGGAACGGGCATAGTTGATGCCATGAAAAATCAAGAAGAGCGAAAGGAGGATAGAGGCCAGACCCAGCGACCAGGCCAGGCCCCCAAGGAAACGCCTTCCTCTTGCTTCTTTCTTTTTAATCAGACGGATCAAGCCCCAGACGAGGAGGACAGGCAGGCCCAGGGTTAGCAGGACTGCCAGTATTTCGGTCATTGACAGGGGGAAAAGGCTGACGGGCCAGGTCCAGATCCGGGCCAGATTCTGGAAGACATAGCGGGAATAAGCGTCAGCCAGGCGGGGATTATTGAAGGCCAGGGCCCGGAAAACCAGGAGGATGACCAGGAGGAGGCCGGAGGCTGCCAAAAAGATGAAGGGCGCGAGCCGGCGCTTCCCTTTGTTTTTTTCATGGAGATCTTTCCGGCTGTCAGTCATAGGGCCTTCCTTTCTTTTGAAGGTCCTTCATTGTCTCACAAGAGGCCGGGACAAGGCCAGTTGCCGGCAAGACAGGCGGGGAATATTTCTTGATTTAAGTCTTTTTCTGATATGATTGGGCGGAAGAAAAATATCGGTCATATCCCTCCAAGGATCAAGAGAAAGGAAGTCTGATCATGATACCTACCCCCCATATTGAGGCCAAGAGTCCCGACGAAATCGCCAATACCGTTCTTATGCCGGGTGACCCCCTGAGGGCCAAATTTATCGCCGAGACCTACCTGGACGACTATGTCCAGTTCAACCAGGTCCGGGGCATGCTGGGCTATACCGGCTATTACAAGGGGAAGAAGGTCTCGGTCATGGGATCGGGCATGGGCATTCCTTCCGCCCTGATCTACATGCACGAACTTTTTGCCTTCTATGAGGTGGACACCATTATCCGTATCGGGTCTGCCGGGGCCATGCAGCATCATGTCAAGCTCCATGACCTGGTCATTGCCACCGCCTCCAATACCGACTCCAAAATCAAGGAAGGTCTCTTTGGCGCCTTTGATTTTTGTCCCACCCCTGATTTCGATCTTTTGCTGGAAGCCTATGAAAAAGCCAAGGCCATGGGCATTGGCGTCCATGCGGGCACCGTCTGCTGTTCGGACCAGTTCTATACCAAGATGTCAGATGAGGTGGCGGCCAATCTCATGAGCCACGGCGCCCTTTGCGCCGAGATGGAATCAGCAGCCCTTTACATGAAAGCCCGTGAATTGGGCAAGCGGGCCCTGGCCATGTTCACCATCAGCGACCATATCCTGACCCAGGAGTCCGATACCGCCGAAGCCAGGCAGGAGGGCTACCGTCAGATGATGGAGTTGGCCCTGGATATCGCACCCGCCTAAAAGCAAAAAGAGCGGGCCGGTCACCGGCCCGCTCCTGGAAGTTTCACTCCCTTATCTCATCTTCTATAAACCAGATGTATTCTCCTCCCTGGCCCTGGCCAGGAAAGCCTCCCTTGTCATGCTCCCCAACTTGCCCTCATCCCGGCTCCTGACAGACAGGCTGTCGCTTTGAGCCTCCTGGTCACCCAGCACCAACATATAGGGGACCTTGTCCAGCTGGGCCTCACGGATCTTATAACCGATTTTTTCATCACGGGCGTCCACATGGACCCGGATACCAGCCTCCTTCAAGTCCCTTTCAACCGCCTTGGCATAGTCGGCATTGTCCTTGGAGATGGTCAGGATCCTGACCTGTTCCGGTGACAACCAGAAGGGGAATTTACCGGCATAGTGTTCGATCAGGATAGCCATGAAGCGTTCCAGGGCCCCGTAGGCCACCCGGTGGACCACGATGGGACGGTGTTTTTCACCGTCGGAACCGGTGTATTCCAGATCGAAGCGCTGGGGCATCTGGAAGTCCAGCTGGATGGTGCCACACTGCCAGCTGCGGCCGATGGCATCCCGGATGTGAAAGTCGATCTTGGGTCCATAAAAGGCCCCGTCCCCCTCATTGATGGTGTAGGGGGTGCCCAGATCATCCAGGACCTCTTTGAGGATGGCTTCCGCCCGGTCCCAGTCCTCGATTTCCCCCATGGCATTGTCAGGCCGGGTCGACAGCTCCACGGCATATTGGAAGCCGAAGCCGGTGTAGAGGTCATCGATCAGTTTGACAATCCCGCTGATCTCCTGGGCCATCTGGTCAGGGGTCATGAAGATATGGGCATCATCCTGGGTAAAGGCCCGGACCCGCATCATACCGTGGAGGGTACCGGACTTCTCGTGCCGGTGGACCAGACCCAGCTCACCCATACGGATGGGCAGGTCCCGGTAGGAATGGGGCTTGCTCCTGAAGACGACCATGGCGCCAGGACAGTTCATGGGCTTGACGGCATAATCCTCGTCGTCAATCTTGACCGTGTACATGTTGTCCTGATAATGATCCCAGTGGCCTGACTCCTCCCAAAGTTTCCGGGAGAGGATCATGGGGGTCTGGACCAGGACATAGCCGGCCCGGTCATGGAGTTTTTTCCAATAATCAACCAGGAGATCCTTGAGGATCATACCCTTGGGCAGGAGGAAGGGGAAACCAGGCCCCACCTCTGACATCATGAAAAGTTCCAGTTCCCGGCCCAGTTTTCTGTGGTCCCGGGCCTTGGCCTCTTCCAGCATGGCCAGATAGTCATCCAGCTCCTTCCTGGTCGGGTAGGCAATCCCGTAAATCCGGGTCAACATCTTGTTTTTTTCGTCCCCATGCCAGTAGGCACCTGAGACGCTGGTCAGCTTGAAGGCCTTGATCTGCTTGGTATAACGGACATGGGGTCCGGCACAAAGATCGGTGAAGTCATCCTGGCGATAAAAGGAGATTTCCTCATCCTCGGGCAGGGCCTCCACCATTTCCAACTTATAGGGTTCATCCTGTTTTTTGACAAATTCAAGGGCCTGATTCCTGGGCAGGCTGAAGCGTTCGATCTTGTAGTTGGCCTTGACGATCTTTTTCATCTCGTCCTCGATGGCCTCCAGATCTTCCTCAGAAAAACCGCCTTCCCGGTCAAAGTCATAATAAAAACCATTCTCGATGGCAGGACCGATGGCCAGCTTGGTCTCCGGCCACAAACGCTTGACCGCATGGGCCAGCAAGTGGGAAGAGCTGTGCCAGAAGGCATGCATGTCCAGTCCGTCGCCGGCAGCCGGCTCTGTCGTGGTCATCACAACCTGTTCTTTCTCCAGGTCTGCCTGGGGCAGTTGATTTGCTTGTGCTTGATTAGACATGCCTTTCCTCCTTATAAAGATTATTGGGCAGTTTTCCTGCCCTGAGTCCTTGAGTCCTTGTGGACCGGCCAGGACTGGTTAACAGCATAAACCAGAGATAAGCCTCTGACAAGAATAAAGGCGAAAGGAGGACCAGGACGGGCTAGGGGTTACCTTTTGGCCTCATTTTGCCAATCAGCCTTTTTAAAGAAGTGCCCAGGCCGGCCAGGATGGTCCTCAGCTTGAATTGTCTGGGAAAATACTGCATGCGTCCGGTCGCCTGGGCCCGGATCAACATGGCCACTTCTTCTGTCTGCACCCTTTGATTGGCCCTCATCATATAAGCTTCCGTACCTTTTGCAGGCGCGTAGAAGCGATACCAGGCCGCGTAGGCGTCACCCAGACCAAAGAGATGACCCGCCTCATGGGCGGCGACGCCAGCCAGCCGCCAGTCGGGGGTTTGACTGGGGATGACCATGTAGCCGGGCTGCTTGGGGCTCCAGTTGAGACCGATGCTTTCAAGCTGGCCACTTTTGAAAATACCCCAGAAACGTCGGTGGAGGGGACTGGCCACATGGGCGGGGAGGATGAAGCTGGGTCTGACATAAATCCGGGCAGGCCTGCGCCGGCGGGTCAGACTGCTTTTGAAAGAGAGGAGGCCTGGCGTCAGGCGCCCTCTTTCCTGACGCTTGATGGTCATCTTGACAACCAGACTGGTCATGGTCGACAGGTCAAGGGACAGCTTTCTTTCTTGGCAGAAAAGTTCCAGAGCCTGGATCAGCCCCTCGGTTAAGGGCCAGTTGCCCGTCCAGTGCTGGCGGATGCCGGCTTCTATGGCATCAGCCCAGGAGAGATCTTTTTCGGCTTCCTTCCTCGGTCCCAGCGCCCTTGAGTTGTAGGTAAAGAGGCAGTCGATCACAAGACCCGACTCAGTCAACTGAAGCTGGATGGGGTTTAGGGAGGTCATAGGCCCTGTTTTTCATACCAGCTGTCAAAGTCATCCACCTCCTGGGCCCAGGGCAGGGAGGGCTGGGCGCCCGGCCGGGTGACTGACAGGGCGGCGGCCCGGCTGGCCCGGTCAATGACGGGAGCCAGATCTTCCAGGGAAGGGACAAAGGTCTTTGGCCCATCAGCCCTGGCCTGGATCAAACGGTCGATACCGGCAGCCAGGACCCCGTTAAAGCAATCGCCCGCCGCCGTGGAGTCCTCCACCCTGACCCGGTAGGCAGGAAAGTGCAATTTGCCTTGAAGATTCATGGCCAGGGCGCCGTCCTGACCCAGGGTGATGACCAGGTTTTCAAGCCCTCTTTCCAGGAGCTGCCTGCCGGCCTGGTCCACCTGCTCCCGGCTGGAGACTGGAAGCCCCGACAACTGGGCCAATTCACTTTCATTGGGGGTCATGAGATTGACCAGATGATAGAAAGAAGGGGGCAAAGCCAGGGCAGGGGCTGGGTTCAGGATACTGAAGACAGCCTCCTCACGGGCCAGGATCAGAGCCTCTTCCACGGCCTCCATGGGGATTTCCAGTTGCAGTAAGAGGACATGTGATCGGGCGATCAGGGGACGGAGAGCCTGGATATCCGAGGCCTCAAGGCTGCCATTGGCACCTGACACGACCAGGATCCGGTTTTGTCCTGCCTGATCGACGGTGATGCTGGCGATTCCGGTTGACAGGCCCGGCACTTTTTCAATGTAAGTGATATCGATGGGATCCTGGGCCAGGGATTGGAGGAGGGACTGGCCAAAGGCGTCCTGGCCCACCCGGCCGGCCATGAAGGTTTGGGCGCCTTCCCTGGCAGCGGCCACAGCCTGGTTGGCTCCCTTGCCCCCTGGAATCTCCTGAAAGCTGTCAGCTATAAGGGTTTCACCGGCCTGTGGAGCCCTTTCGGCTTTGATGACAAGATCCATATTCAAGCTGCCGATCACCGTAATCATGATTGAACCGTCCTTCTTATCTTGAATGTTTTCAGTATATCACCCCAGGATCCGGCAAAAAAAAGACCGGATGACGCCCTGGCCTCTTTTTGCGTATAATGTCATGGGTCGGGTGGCAAAAGACTGGACACCCGCAAAGTGATAATGGATATTTTAGGAATCGTGACCCTCTTTGGCGGGTTGGCACTTTTTTTATACGGTATGAAGGAAATGAGCGACAGCCTGATGTTGGTATCGGGCTCCCGGCTCAAGGTCATGCTGGAAAGAATGACCTCCAATCCTATCAAGGCGGTTTTCCTGGGTGCCGGGGTCACAGCAGTCATCCAGGCCTCGGCGGCCACCACGGTCATGGTGGTGGGACTGGTCAATGCCGGTCTTCTGCCCCTGTCCCAGACGGTCGGCCTTATCATGGGGGCCAATATCGGTACCACGGTGACCGCCTGGATCCTCAGCCTGGGTACCCTGGGCGCTCAAAATGCTTATCTGCAGGTTTTGAATCCCAGCTTCTTTGTTCCCCTTATTGCCATCGTATCCGTTGCCTTCATGATGTTCGTCAAGGACGAGCGCAAGCGCAATGTCAGCCGGATCCTGGTCGGCTTTGCCATCCTCTTGTTCGGGATGCAGACCATGAGCGGGGCCATGATCCCCCTGTCCGAGCATCCGGCCTTCGCCCAGCTCTTCATCCGCTTCACCAATCCTATCTTGGGTATGTTGGTCGGGGCCCTTCTGACCGCCATTATCCAGAGTTCTTCTGCCTCCATCGGTATCCTCCAGGCCTTCACCCTGACCGGGGCCGTGACCTATGGGGCGGCCATCCCTATAATCATGGGCCAGAATATCGGTACCTGCGTGACCGCCCTGACCTCCAGTATCAATACCACCAAGAACGCCAAGCGGGCGGCCCTGATCCATCTTTTCTTCAATGTCCTGGGTACGGTGGTTTTCATGTCCGGCTTTTACCTGATCAACCTCATCCGGCCTTTTTCCTTCCTTAACCAGACGCCGACGGCCATCGATATCGCCATCGTCAATACCGTCTATAAGGTTAGCGCCACGGCCCTTTTCCTGCCCTTCCGGGATGGTTTGGTCCGTTTTGTCACCTGGCTGACCCCGGTCAAGGAGGGCGAACAGTTCGACCTTCTGGAAGAGGTCAGCGTCTTTGCCGCTTTGGACGAGCGCTTTTTGGAAACCCCCGGTTTCGCCGTCAGCCAGAGCCGGCAACTGACCAATCAAATGGCAGAATTGGTCCTCAAGCAGTACCGGATCTCAGCCGGGCTCCTGGATGTCTATGACGGCCAGAAGCTTCGGGACAGCAAGCAGATGGAAGATCTGGTCGACCAGTTCGAGGACCAGCTGGGTACCTACATGGTCCAGATCTCTGCCCGCCAGCTGACCGACCGGGAAAAGCGGATCCTGACCCAGCTCATGCAAAGTCTGAGCGACTTTGAACGGATTTCCGACCACGCCCTCAGTATTGCCATCTCTGCCAAGGAGATGAGTGACAAGCAGATCTGTTTCTCTGATGCCGCCATCAGTGAACTGGCCATCTACAAGCAGGCGGTGGGGCAGTTGTTGGATACGACCGTGGAAGCCTTCATCAAGGAGGACCTGGAACTGGCCACCCACGTGGAGCCCTTGGAGGAAGTGGTCGATGAATTGACAGACGAACTTCAAGCCCGCCATGTACAGAGGCTTCAGGATGGCCGCTGTACCCTGGAGCTTGGTTTTGTCCTCATGGATGTTTTGACCAGCATGGAGCGGATCGCCGATCACTGCTCCAATATTGCCGTCAGCATGATCGAGCTGTCACACGACAGCCTGGACCAGCACGCCTTCTTGCAGGGCTTTCGTAAAGAGCATCTCTTTACGGTCATGTATGACCAGTTCAAGGCCGATTACAGCCTGCCTGCCCTGCCTGTCTCGGATTACGCCGAACAGCTGTCCCTGGAAGAGACTTTGACAGGTGAGGTCCTGGCGGACTGACCGCCTGATCACTCGATTTTTTCACCCTCAAAGTTGCCGGTCTTCGACATGGCTGTCAGGGTTCCGTGGATCTTTTTTCCGTCTTCTGACAAGAAGCCTTCCAGGTTGACCTCGATGGAGAAGACCACAAAGGACATGGAGGTCTCCAGGGTGAAGCGGTTGCCGTCAATCTTGCCGTTGACGATGTCATAGGATTTGCCGGATTTTTCATCATGCATGACCCCCTCAAAGCGGTCACCCTGGACCACGATCTCATTGACCGAGGGCAGGTCGCCAAAAGAGGTGTGGGCGACGATTTTCCATTTTCCATGAAGTGGGTGCATAGTCATAACCTTTCTTCATCCAAAGAGTGAGAAGGCAGCAAAGAGGCCTGCCGCCAGGGAAGAGACCAGGGATACCACCGTGATCTGGGTATTGATGGAGGGGCCTGCCGTGTCCTTGAAAGGGTCACCCACCGTGTCACCTATGATGGTGGCCTTATGGGCCTCGGAGCCCTTGCCGCCAAAATGGCCGGCCTCCACGTATTTTTTGGCATTGTCCCACATGCCGCCTGCATTACTCATGAGCAGGGCCAGGAGGACGCCGCTCAT
This sequence comes from uncultured Mageeibacillus sp., assembly GCA_964553675.1. Classification (GTDB taxonomy): domain Bacteria; phylum Bacillota; class Clostridia; order Saccharofermentanales; family DTU023; genus UBA4923. The sequence continues at coordinate 30,991 of CAZKLG010000003.1, forward strand.
GATATTGCCCGCCAGATAACCGGCAATGGCATAGACGCCCCCGATGAAGCCGACCAGGAGGGTCACGCCGATGGCCATGAGGCCGGCTGGCAGGAGCTCCTTGAGGGCGCCGATGGTGGCGATGTCAATACAGCGGTTGTAATCCGGCTCAACGCCGGCTTTACCTTCCTTGAGTCCGGGGATCTCATCGAACTGGCGGTGGATCTCATTGACCATGCGGTCGGCATTGCGGTTGACCCCCATCATGAGCATGGCCGAGAAAACAGCCGGTACGCCGACCCCGATCAACATACCGAAGAAGACCAGGGGGTCCAGGATGTCAAAGCCCTTGATCAGGTCGCTGCCCAAAAGATTGGTCAGGGTCTCATAGTAGGCCGCCAGGAGGGCAATGACGGTCAGGCCGGCTGCCCCGATGGAAAAGCCCTTGGTAATGGCCTTGGCCGTATTGCCGGCGGCATCCAGTTCATCCGTGACCCGCAGGACTTCTTCGCCCAGGCCGCTCATTTCTGACAGGCCGCGGGCATTGTCGACAATAGGACCATAGGCATCATTGGCGGTCACCAGGCCGATGATGGACAGCATGCCCACAGCCGACAGGGCAATCCCGTAAAGGGCATAGTCATCCCCCAGGGGCTGGCAGAGCTTGTAGGCGCCCAGGGCGGCTCCGGCAATACCCACCAGGGAGGGGAAACTTGACAGGAGTCCATAGCTGAAACCGGAAAGAATGGTAAAGGCAGGACCCTGCTGGGAGATCCGGGCAACTGCCTTGACCCGCTTGCCTTCATCGGAGGTGAAGAGTTCGGATGAAAAACCGATGATGGTACCGGCCATGAGGCCGACCATGGCGGCTCCCCAGAGCCTGAGCTCAAATTTGAAGACCAGGCTGGCCGCCAGGGTCAGGATAAAAAAGAGCCCGGTGGTGATATAGGTCCCCCGGTTGAGGGCCCGGCCGGGGCTTGCCCCTTCTTTGACATTGGACATGAAGACGCCAATGATGGAGGCCAAAAGCCCCATGGCCGAAGCCATGAAGATGAAGGGGGCCTGATTCAGATCCAGGGCCAGGACCAGGGCTGCGGCAATGGCAGCCACATTGGAATCAAAGAGGTCGGCACCCATACCGGCCACGTCACCCACATTGTCACCCACATTGTCGGCAATGACTGCCGGGTTTCTGGGGTCATCCTCGGGGATGCCCAGCTCAACCTTGCCGGTCAGGTCAGCTGCAATATCGGCTGTCTTGGTGAAGATGCCGCCTCCTGCCTTGGCAAAAAGGGCCAGGGAAGAGGCACCAAAGCTGAAGGCCAGGAGGAAGTTGGGGTTCTGGGGAAAGAGCAGGTAGATCAGGGAGGAACCCAGCAGGCAGGAGCCTACAATGGCCAGCCCCATGACCGCACCGCCCCGAAAGCCTGCCCGGTAGGCATGGGTCAGGCCCTTTTGGGCTGCCGAAGCCGTTTTGACATTGGCCACTGTGGCCACCTGCATGCCCACATAGCCCGCCGTACCTGAAAAAATAGCCCCCAGGATGTAGCAAAAACCCATGGCCAGATTACCGACAAGGGATTCTGTCCGCCAGATAGGGGGCACAAAGACAACAATGATCAGGCTGGTTGCCAGGACAAAACGGGCCAGTATTTTATTCTCCGTCCGCAAAAAGGACATGGCCCCCTGGCGGATCAGATGGCCGAAGCGGTCAATCTCTTCATTGGCAGAAGGCAGCTTCTTGACAAAACGGTAGAAATAGAAGCCGACAGCAAAGGCAATCAGTGAAATCAGAATGGAAACAATTGGCCAAATGGTCCAAGACATAAAAACCCCCAAGAAGTTTGCTAAGATGCCCCATCATAACACGGGGGCGGGGATGGAGCCTCCCGCCTCCCGGATCTTGTCGATCAATAGTAATCCAAGTAAAAGCTAGAGATCAAGCACCAGGTCAGGATTGTGAACATGGGGCGCCTTGGTCATGGCGCCGTGGCCAATGGCGATGGCCACGCAAAAGCGTTCGTCTTCCCTAAAGCCAAGTGCCTGACGGCAATTAGCCGGATCATCTTCCTTAAAGGCCAGGCGGGGCATGCCCAGGATGACAGAGGACAGACCCATGGACTGGGCCGCAATAGCCAGGGTCTGGACGGCAATGCCGGCATCAAGGTCAGCCCAAGCCGAATCCTTGCTGATAATAAAAACAGATAAGGGGGCACCATAAAAGAATGAATCAGCCTGACGTTCCTCCATATTTTTTCTCATATCTGAGTCGCAATAGTGGAAGATCCGCTCATCCACCCTGGCCAGGATGTCAGGATCCGTGACAAAAAGGTAGCGCAGGGCTTGCCTGTCACGGGCGGTAGGGGCAGAAAGAACCGCCTTTTTCAGGATTTCGATGGCTTCCTTGGTCAGCTTTTCATCCTTGTAAGCGCGGATACTGCTCCGCTCCTCAATGTGCTTCAAAGTCAGGTTATACTCTGTCATAATGTCATTTCCTTTCATCTTTGCTATCCATAATACACGTTAAGGCCCAGGAAAGGCTGTTCCACCTCCTCCCGGCCACTTGTCTTTTTGAACAGTCTTTTGGATTAATATGCAGAATATAAGTGAAATATACGAATTAATTCTGAACAATTTCTAAACAAAGCCTTGACCTCCTGCTTTTAACTTAGTATTATCATCCCACACCGCAGTCATACGATAAGAAATTTGAGAATGACTCTATTACTGGAAAGCGATACCAAGGGCGGGTATGATGAGGAAGGCAGTTACAACAGTAGCGTTTATTTTGATCCTGGCATCCTTTATCAACGGATTCCTTGGCAAGGACGCAAGGGGTAACACTCCACCTGTGGCAAGGCCGGAAGCCAGTGGATGGCAGGCCGCTGCAGGAGATCAGGGTGAGGGGGCCCTGAATGCCGCCCTAAATAGGAAAGAACGTGCGGAAGCTCTGATGGCGCCGCGCGTTTTTGATTTGCCGTCGGTGAGTCCGGTGCAGGCGCCACCGAAAACAACCGTTATGACAACCAAGTCTGTATCGGATGAGCCGACGGCCCAAAATAAGCCGACTGCGACCAGCAGTCAGCCGACCAGTCAGACGACCCAGCCTGCTGCTGACATAAGTGTGGCGGCCGCGAGGCCAAGCCAGACGACCACCAGTAAGGCGACTACGACGACCAGCAAGGCAACCACGACGACGACCACCACCACGACTCCAACGACGACCACCACAACTCGAACGACCACCAGCACAACTCCAGCACCTACGACAAGCAAGGCCCCCACCACCACAAGCCAAGCGCCCACCAGCAGCCAGGCGCTCAAGGGTTATTATTGTTATGACTTTGAGGCCGAAGTCGTCCGCCTCATCAATATTGAGCGGGCCAAAGAGGGAATCGGTCCGGTGACCATGAATCAGTCCCTCCGTTCATCTGCTGCAGTCCGGGCCCTTGAAATTGTCGACAAGTTTTCACACGAAAGGCCCAATGGCGAACGCTGGGTCACCTGCATCAAAGTCCGTTACAAGTGTGCAGGTGAAAATATTGCTGCTGGCCAAAGGACACCCGAAAGAGTGGTCCAGGCCTGGATGAATTCTGAAGGTCATCGAAAAAATATCATGAATTCGCGCTATAGCGGGGTGGGTGTGGCCTGCTACTTCGAGCCTGACTCAACCTACCGTTACTACTGGGGCCAGCTCTTCATGGGGCACAATTAAATAGATTATCCCAAGTGGGTCAAGAAAAAAGCGGGTCAGCCGACCCGCTTTTTCTATCTGGTCTATAAAGAATAGCCTAGTCTTCTTCTTTTTCTGCCAGCCGCTTCTCCATGGTATTTTCAACCGCATTGATGATGTTATGGTAGCCCGTGCAACGGCACATGTTACCCGACAATTCCCGGCGGATCTCGTCCCGGGAATAGCGCTTGCCCTGGCGGAGCAGATGCTCTGCTGACATGATGAAGCCCGGGGTGCAAAAGCCACACTGGACGGCAGATGAATCGATGAAGGCCTGCTGTACATCGGCGATCTTTCCATCCTTGTCCATGAGGCCTTCCAGGGTGGTCACCTCCTTGCCGTCAATCCAGATAGCCAGGAAAATACAGGAGTCATAGGGGTTGCCATTGATGAGGACGGTGCAGGCACCGCATTCACCCACCTCACAGCCCTTCTTGACTGAGGTCATCCCGAATTCATTGCGGAGGACATCCGCCAGGGATTCTCTCATATCGATGGAGGCGGTCACTGCCTTGCCGTTGAGAATAAAATTGATTTCTTTGTATTGAATTTTAGCCATTAGACATTACCTCCCGCACGCCGGATGGATTCGGTCAGGCAACGGCGCGCCAACTCTCCCTGGATCTGGAGACGGAACTCCTTGGTCGCCCGCCAGCTGGTCCGGGGATTGACATCCTCCAGGGCGCCTGCGGCAAAGGCCTCCACTGTGTCGACGGAGACGGGCTTGCCCTTGACAGCTTCTTCGGCCGAACGAGTCCTCAAAGGAACAGGGCCGGCAACACCGTAGCTGATGCGGGCATCCAGGATGGTCTTTTTGTCATCGCTGAGTTTGACATTGACCGAACAGCCGCTGGTGGCGATGTCCATGGCATCCCGCATGGCGTATTTGATATAGGAGCCATGGTAACCCTGGTAGTCCTGAGGCCGGATCAGGATGGCTGTCAGGATTTCGTCCGGCCGGATATCCACTTTCTTGGCAGCCAGGTAAAAATCGACCAGGGCCAGGAGGCGGACACCCTGGGAACCGGTCAGCTCCATGACGGCATCATGGGCCAGGAGGGTAGAGGCGGTATCGGCTGATGTCACGCCATTACAGGTATTGCCTCCGATGGTGCCGATATTGCGGATCTGGGGGCCGCCGACCGTGCCGGCTGCCTGTCCCAGAACGGGGATCTTGTCCTGGATGATGGGGTCATTTTCCAGCTGTGAGAAACTGGTCAAGGCACCGATCCTGATGCTGCCATCATCTTCCAAGGAGACGCCTCGGAGTTCGTCAAGGCCATAAAGGCTGATCAGGTCACAACCGGCCAGGTCACCTGCCCGGATGCCGATCAGGATATCGGAACCCCCGGAGATGATCTTGGCCTCTGGCTGCTCAAGTCTCAGGGCCAGGGCATGCTCCAACGAGCTTGCTTCGTAAAGGTGGTTAATATCGTACATATAAGCTCCTCACTTACTCTTTACCAGGCGACTGGGCTTGGGCACTCTGGGTCTGGGCGGTCTTGCTGTCTTCAGTTTCCTGATCGCTGACATGGATAACCGTATCCTTGAGTTCTTCGTAAGCCTTGCGTCGGAGCTGCCGCTCTTCTTGGGATTCCAGGAGTCCGGCCTGGGTGAAATCCTTGAAGAGCTGATGGGGGGACATGGGAATGGTATTGACGCCAACTCCCGTGGCCTGAAGGACAGCGTTTCTTATAGCCGGGGCAGGGGAACAGGCCGGGGGTTCGCCCAGGGCCTTGGTTCCGAAGGGACTTGTGGGTTCTGCATTTTCAACAAAGCCGGCCTTGAGGTCCGGATGGTCCATGGTCGTGGGCAGTTTGTAGTCCAAGAGGTTGTCATTGAGGACGCGGCCGGTCTTCTCGTCCATGAGCAGGGTCTCATAAAGGCCGTAGCCAATACCCATGCTCATGCCGCCGTGAACCTGACCCTCGGCCAGGGCCGGATTGATCAGTCGTCCGCAGTCGTGGACATTGACAATATCCAGGAGTTTGACCTTGCACATGGGGATGTCAACCTCGACCTCGGCGATGGAGACGCCGAAGGAATAGGCATTGCTTTCCACATTGTAGGTGCTTTCAGCCGAGATATGGTTGCCCCGCTTCATGTCATATAAAGTTTCCGTTGCCAGTTTTTCCAGGCTCATGAGTACACGGCCATCGCTTTTTCTGACAATGTTGCCCTTGACCAGATCCAGGACTTCAACCGGCATTCTGGTCATGTGGTGGGCCTGTTCCAGGACCCTGTCTTTGAAGAGCCTGCCTGTCTGGGCAATGGCGAAGCTGGAGACATAGGTCTGGCGGGAGCCATAGGCACCTGAGCCGTAGGGCGTGACGTCGGTGTCCTGGTTGGTGAAGACATGGACATCCTCGAACTTGACGCCGGCAGCATCAGCCACCATCTGGGCGAAGACAGTGTCGAAGCCCTGGCCAATTTCTGTTTCCCCGATCATGGCCTGGATGGAACCGTCCTCATTGAGGAGGAGCCGGCAGGTCGAATTTTCGATGCTGATGGGCCAGACGGCTGTGTTGTACCAGAAGAGGGCCAGGCCGATTCCCTTGCGGACAGGGCCGGTCTGATTCTTATAGAGCTCACGCTTCCGGTCATAATCCATGAGGGCCCGGGCCTTGTCCATGGTCTGCCTGAGGCTGTCATGGTAAAGCTCGTTCTTGGAGAACTCGTCGTAATAACCAACGGGCATGGAGTGTTTTTGCCGGTATTCGTAGGGATCCAGGTCCAGCTGGGTAACGATATCGTCAATATGGCTTTCCAGCTGGAACATGGCCTGGGGAATACCATAGGCTCTCATGGCACCGGCCGAAGGTTTGTTGGTATACATGGTCCAGCCGTCGGACAAATAGTGCTTGGCGGGATAGAGCTGAGGGAAGGCCCCCATACCCTTTTGAAGGACCCCATGACCATGAGAGGCATAGGCGCCGTTGTCAGAATAGTGTTCCACCTTGCGGGCCACCAAGTCGCCGTCAGGACGCAGCCAGGAAATGATGTGGGCGTGCATGGCATGCCGGACCCGGTTGCTGACGAAGGTTTCCTCCCGGCTGGTGTCAAATTTGACAGGCCGGCCACCCACCTGGGTGGTCAACCAGGCGACCAGGGGTTCATAAAGGGAATCCTGCTTGTTGCCAAATCCGCCGCCGATATAGGGCTTGATGACCCGGACCTTGCCCCAGGGCAGTCCCAGGGCCTGGGCGGTGATCCGCCGGATCAGGTGGGGGATCTGGGTGGAGGCGACCACGGTGATCCGGCCGCCCTGCTCCTGATAGGCGTAGGCTACATGGTTTTCCAGATGGGCGTGCTGGACGGTTGGTGTATGGTACCAACCTTCCACCTTGATCAGGCCCTCTTCCTTGATGGCTTCCTCATAGTCGCCAATCTCCAGGCGACTGTGTCCCAGGACATTATCAGGGCGCTCTTCATGGATGACAGGCGCCCCTTCCTTCTTGGCTTCCAGGGGATCCAGGACGAAGGGGTATTCTTCGTATTCCACCTTGAGGGCCCGGATGGCCCGGTCGGCTGCCACATAATCTTCCGCCACGACAGCGGCGATATCATCGCCGTAGTAGCGGACGTGTTCGTTCAGTATCTTTCGGTCGGCAATGTCCTGCCTGGCAGGATCGGTCGCCCAAGGATGGCCGGCTGTCGAGAACAATATGTCGGGAACGTCGAAACAGGTGAGGATTTTGACGACCCCTTCGATCTTCTCAGCCTCAGATGTGTCGATTGAAATGACCCGGCCATGGGCGATGGTCGAGTGGAGAATCCGCGATACATATGCATTCTTGGGACAGAGATCATCCGTGTATTTAGCGCGACCCGTGACCTTGTCAAAAGCGTCGACGCGCCTGGTACTTTTCCCAACTTCCATAGTTATCTCCCTTATCCATAATTCAACGGGATCTTCCGTTAAGCTTTCCAGAAATTATAGCACAATTCGAAAATGGCAATCCGGGGAATCCTTGGGAGAATGGCCAAAATTTCGGCCTGAAAAGATAGGTTCAGGCTTTAGGAGACTCTTATTCCGACAGTCGCCCTCATGCTATAGTGTGAAAAAAGAGGGCCTGAAAAGACCTTTCATAATCAGCGTTTTAGGGGGAAAAAAGATGGTGAATCGCTTTCAGACAATCATGCAGGCTGTGACTGCCTGGCCGGACAAGCGACGTTGTGCCCTTGTCTGCCCCGATACCCCCACCCTGGAAGCTGCCAGGGAGGCAGAAAGGCTGGGCCTGATCCAGCTGGTCTTATTCCCGCCCCAGCCCCAGGCCCGGGATGCGGCCACCATGGCTGTCCAGGCTGTCCGCCGGGGTGATTGTCAGATGATCTTGAAGGGCAATATTGATACCGCCCTCCTCCTCAAGGAGGTAGTCAACAAGGATTATGGCCTGGCCAGCGGCCGCCTGATCTCCCATGTGGCCCTCCTGGACCTGCCCAGCTACCATAAAATGATCCTCCTGACCGATGGTGGCATGGTCATGTATCCCGATCTGGATCAACTCAGGGGGATTTTGGAAAATGCCCTGCCTGTCATGCACAAGCTGGGCGTCCCCTTGCCCAAGGTGGCCTGCCTGGCGGCTGTGGAAAAGGCCCATGAGAGGATGCCGGAAACCATGCGGGCCCTGGCCCTGAAAACCATGAACCAAAAGGGGGATCTGACCGATTGTCTGGTCGAAGGACCCATCTCCTTTGACCTGGCCTTTTCCAGGGAAGCGGCAAAGATCAAGGCTTTTGACAGTCCCGTGGCCGGTGACGCCGATATTTTCCTGGTGCCGGATTTCGTCTCGGGTAATCTTCTGGCCAAATCACTGGTCTACGGGGGCGGCGCCTCCTTTGCGGGCTTTCTCATGGGGGCCCGGTCGCCCGTCATCCTGACTTCCCGTTCTGCTTCCATAGAGGAGAAAATTCATTCCATTGCCTGCGGGGCCCTCATGTCCGAGCAATAGAAGGAGCCTTAAAGCATGAAAATTCTGGTTATCAATCCCGGATCAACCTCCACCAAGCTGGCCCTCTTCGAGGATGATCAGCGGTTGATTGAAGAAAAAATCAATCACAGCCACCAGGAGCTGGCTGCTTTTGAATCCATCCGTGACCAGCTCCCCATGCGGCTTGAGCGGGTGAAAGCCTTCCTGGACAAGGAGGGACTGGAGGTCAGCCAGCTGGATGTGATCGTGGCCCGGGGCGGTATGCTGCCCCCGGTCAAGCATGGGGCCTATATTGTCGACGATTATCTGGTTGAAACACTTCTGGAAAGGCCCGCGGAGGCACATGCCTCCAACCTTGGCGCGGCTATTGCCCGGGGCCTGGTGGGCAAGGCATCCATTCCTGCCTATATCTATGACTCTGTCTCCGTGGATGAACTGGGAGACCTGGCCCGCCTGTCAGGCATCAAGGGCCATGACCGCCGGAGTTTTTCCCATGTCCTCAATACCCGGGCGGTGGCCCGCAAGATAGCCCGCGAGGAAGGCTTTGATCTGGAGGAGAGTCATGTGATCGTGGCCCATCTGGGGGGAGGGATTTCCCTCAACCTCCAATCCAGGGGTAAGTTGATCGATGTGGTATCAGCTGATGAAGGTCCCTATTCCACTGAAAGGGCCGGAGGTCTGCCTGTTTTTACTGCCTTTCGTATCGCCAGGGAGGAGGGGCTGGAGGCCCTTTACCAGTATGAGATCGGCCAGGGTGGCCTCATGTCCTATACCGGGTCCAACGATGCCCTGGCCATTGAGGACCAGGCTCAAGCCGGCGACCCCTATGCGGCCATGCTCTACGATGGCCTGGCCTATCAGGTGGCCAAAGCCATCGGCGGCTTGGCCACAGTGGTCAAGGGGGAGGTCCGGGCCATCATTCTGACCGGGGGCATGGCCAATTCCAAGCGGGTGACCCAGGCAGTCAAGGAAAGAGTGGCCTTTATCGCACCCGTATTCGTCTACCCGGGAGAACTGGAAATGGAGGCCCTGGCAGCTGGCGCCTGGCGGGTCATGACGGGCCAGGAAGAGGCCGCCACTTTATTGCCCTGAGGGCTGGATCTATTCGTTATCGCCCAGAGGATTATCCATCATATCCTCCCAGTACTCTTCCATGTTATTGAAGGTCTGCTTGGCCTTGATCCGCTCCTGGCGTGCTTTCAAGGCTTTTTCAGCTTCTTCGATGGCCTCATGAGGTGTTTTCTCCAAAAGGTGGGGATTGTCCAGGAGGGAATCGAAGAGTTCCAGACTCTTAATGAAATAGAAGCCGTCGCAAATCCGTTCGTCCAGGGTGATGTTGAGGTCGATGGTCTTCTTCCAGATCACTTCATCTGTCCGGATGTCCCGGTAGGGCTTGAGATAGATCTTGCCTATGGTGCAAAAGACCGAGATGGTGCCGAATTCATAAAGATGATGGAACATGGCGTCCCCGCCGATGCTGCCCATGTGGGATATAAATATGGAAGAGTAGAGGGGGATCAGTTCCATGAGGGACTTGGGCATCATGCCATGGAAATCCAGGGTCCGGGCCAGGGAAATGAGCATGCGCTTGATCATGCGGGGCAATTTGGTGACCAGGCCGATGAAACGGTCGTCTTCCTTGCCTTCGCTTCCCTTGATTTCATTGACACTCTCTGCCATTTTGTCGCGGACGGAATTGAGATTGTCATCACCGTCAAAGCGGACTTTGGCTACCGATTCCATCCCGTCATCCGTCATGGAGGTTTTGACCACATAGAGGATGTCAAAACTGTTTCGCTGGTAGATCCGGCGACCGGCCACAAAGCGGTTGAGATGGGGTCTGCGCAGGAAGGTGTGAAGGCTGGCAGCAGAAATGATGTTAAAGACAGTGACCCGGGTGCCTTGTTTTCTTTGTTCCCGGATGTACTTTTGTATATTCTCAACGCAATAGGATTTGCTGTAATAGATAGCCGACTCATTACGCCCACGCATGATGTAGGGCATGATGTCGCCGATGGGATCGCGGGTATCTTTGACCAGCTTGCCGTCGCTTCTTCGATTAAACATTAAACTGCCACCTCTTCAATTCTGGGACTGGCTTTTGACGGTCTGACTTCTGTCAAAATATCCGGTACATGATAACACAAGCCCATGATGATTCCATTAATAAGACAGGGACAGGCGGGCTGGATTTTAGCCGGACAAAAGCTTCCCATGATTGACTTATGTGATATAAATGGTATCTTACTTAAGTGACCTTGGATGTGTTACCGTTAATAAGGCCCGGCAGGATGAATCGATTCATGGACCTGCTCACCATTAGCTACACGCGGAGTATTCAGAGTACTATATGAAACGACTACTTGAACGAAAAGCCCTGGTGCTTTTTATCATCTCTGTCATCTTTATGATGTCGGCCGTATTTGCTTTCTCCTGTCGGCGAAATGTGACGCCACCGACCCAGGGCCTGGAGACCAATTCCACAGCCCCCGTCCTGACGTCCCCGCCTTCCACGACCACGACCAGTACGACGGCAAGTACGACGACGACCACGACCGAGACGACCACGACTGAGACGACCACGACCGAGGCGGAGATCCAGCATCACTTCTCGCATATGATCGTCTTTCTTGACATTCAAAGGGCGGTCTTTTTCCACACACCGGAAAATGGCGACCCCATTGCAGAGGTCTCCTTGAGGATTTCCACGGGGGCCGGCAACTTGAAGACGCCGACCACGCCCGCTGATAAACCCCACATCCTGTCCGGCTACACAGCCCGACTCCTGCTCTTCACCAAATCAAGGCCTATTGTCTGGGTCCGCTATGCCACCCATGTGTCGGGTGACATCTTCTTCCACTCCCAGCCCTACGATCACTTTGTTGATCCGGATGGCAAGGACGTACCCCTGGACAAGAGCCTCTTCAACCTGGCCGGCTATCGAAGCCTGGGCAACAACACCATTTCCCATGGTTGTATCCGCCTGGCCATGAGGGATGCCATCTATCTGGCCAATACCATCTATAAGGGCATGCCTGTTTATGTCTTCCAAAGCAGCAAGGGCTACGACATCCCTGCCGCCGAGAGCCTGCCACCGGTTGACCTCAACACCCGTTGGGATCCCACCGATATGGATCCGGCCAACCCTTACAGGCAAAGGGAGAAGAATAATATGGCCTGGCGCTATAAACCCACGGGCGCCCAACCCATGACACCGGCAGGCAAATTGCCAGCTGCTGCTGATTGCATCGGCAACAAGGACCAGCTGCCGGCGGGCACCAGCTATCGTTACCTTTATACGCCCGACGTGTCGGCGCCTGTCCTCCGGACGGTCTTCATTGTCGTCACCTATCCGGACGGCTCCTATGAAGAAGTGCGGACCAAGATCAATGTGGTCACAGAAGAAGAGATGACGGCAACGACGCCAACGACGACTCCGGAAACGACCATCCCGGAAAGCTCTGAGACTGAGCCGCCGACCACAACAGAAACAACGACAGTGCCTGAGGAGACAAGCCCACCGGCAACGACAGAAGCGGATGAGACGGAAGCTGTGACGGATCCCTAAAGGGAATCTGGCTCCAGATAATTTGCAGACCACCCCTTGCCAGGCAAGGGGTGGTTTTTTGTACGCTATTGATCCCAAGAGGGGATGGTCTTAAGCGCCTTTTATTGTGTATAATGTGAAAACTATTGCCGGCCGAAAGGGAAGGACCTGTGAAGCGATTTTTAAGTTATCTCCCCGTCGTCTTGGGTGTCTTGCTTGTATCCGTCGCCATCTTTGTGACGGGCGGTTTCTCCATCGCTGAATCCAGTAAATGGGTTGAAGAGGCTCCGCCGCCAAGCAGCCAGCTGACCAGCGCTACTTCCCCCTCGACTGAATCCAGCAAAGCCACCAGCAGCCCGTCAAGCCGGACCTATCTGTCCCGGGCCAGCCAGACATCGACCTCGGCCACATCGGAAGAGACGACAAAGACGACCAGCACCTCGACCAGTCCCAGTTCGGAGACCACGGCCAAGAAGACTGTCCCGGTCCTGACAGGGCCCAAGGGCAAATATTCCTCCATCCGGGTATTCCTGGACCTGCAAAGGATCATTTTCTACAAGGTCGATCCAGCCACGGGTCAGGAATATGAGGCCTATGCCGTCAGGTGCTCGACCGGTACCCGCCAGTATCCCACCCCGACTACGGGGCCCAATAAACCCTTTAAACTGACCGGCAACAAGGCCAGATTGACCATTTTTATCTCCAGCAAGAGCACGGTCAAATGCTGGGTCCGTTATGCCACCCATATCAGAGGCTCCTACTGGTTCCACTCTGTTCCTTACGACTATCTGGTGGATGGTCGGGGGAATGCCAGGTTCGACCCTTCCCGCTGCTATATGTACAGCGGTTATGACGTGCTGGGCTCAAAGACCTCTTCCCATGGTTGTATCCGCATGGCCCTCAGGGATGCCAATTTCCTTTACAGCAACAGCTACAGCGGCATGCCCTGCTATATCATCTCCAGCTACAGCGCTACCTATCCCGGCCAGAAACCCCTGGCCCCGGCACCTCTTCCCCCGGCCCTGAAAGGTCCCCGGAATTGGGATCCCACCGATCCCGATTGGCCAGGCTACCAGACACCCAGTCAGCCTGTACCCGTGGAACCGCCGACCACGGTGACAGAGCCCCCCCAAACTGAAACAAGCCTGACAGCACCCGAAGCGACCACAGTGGCTGAGACCTCACCGACTACAGAGGAGAACCCGGAAGTCACGACCACCCTGCCGCCGGATTCAAATCCTGACCCGGGCCCGGAAGAACCACCTGAACCTGAGGCCGGGAACTGATCCTGACTTGAAAAGCCAAGCGCTTTTTGGGGGCAGTTGGAGCCAGCTGCCCCTATTGCCTGTGCTATAATCCATTAGATTACAAGCCCATTCCTGACAAGAGGAGTCACTATGCCCTTGGCTTTTTTGAGAACCTTTCCAAGCATGAGGCCGGCCGTCCTGGCCCGTGCCCTGCCTATCCTGAATCTTGCCCGCCTTGATCCGGTCGGCATCCTGATCATGGTATTTGTCATGACCCTGTCCCTGTCATTTCATGAGTATGCCCATGCCTGGATGGCCAATCGGCTGGGGGATGATACGGCTGCCCTGGCAGGCCGCTTGACCCTGAACCCCCTCCGCCATCTGGATCCCATCGGGTCCATCACCTTTCTTTTTGTCGGTATCGGTTGGGCCAAGCCGGTCCCGGTCAACCCCTCCCGCTTTACCAAGGCGAAAAATATCAAGCGGGGTATGTTCCTGACCTCCATCGCCGGTCCCATGGCTAACATTTTCCTGGGTACCCTGGCCTGGATTCTCTTTTGCAGCATATACACGGTCATGCTGGCCAGCGGGGTCAGTGGTCAGATCACCTCTACTTTGGCCAGCCTCTTCTATACCCTCTATTCCTTGAATATGCTCCTGGCTGTCTTCAATCTCCTGCCCCTGCCGCCCCTGGACGGCTACCGGGTTTTCGGGGTGGCCCTGCCGGATCGCTGGTATTACACCCTCATGCAGTATGAACGTTACATAGGCATGGGCTTTTTGATCCTGGTTATCTTTTTCGGAGGCCTTTTGTCGGGAATCCTGAGCTTTATCCTGATTCCTTTCAACTATGCCATTCAATACCCCATCACCTGGCTTTTCCAGGCCCTTCAGGGGGCCTTGGGCCTGCCCCCCATGCCCATGTTTATCGGATAAGGAGTAGCTTTCATGGACCAGACAAAGACAGATTCAAAAGCAGACAAGGGTCAAGGAGCCATCGTCGTTTCCGGCGCCCGGCCGACCGGCCTCATCCATCTGGGGAATTATGCCGGTGCGGTGGCCAATTGGGTGGCCCTGCAAGATGACTATGACTGCCATTATTTCATCGCCGACTACCATGCCCTGACGACCGGCTACCAGGACACCTCGGATTTGCGGGACCTGACCCTGAATGTGACAGCGGATTACCTGGCCCTGGGCATTGATCCGGAAAAGACCATCCTCTTTCTCCAGTCCTCGGTCCCCGAGCATGCCGAGCTCTCCTTGCTCCTGTCCATGTTGACCCCGGTCTCCTGGCTGGAACGCAACCCTTCCTACAAGGACCTGGTCCGGGAGTTGTCCAATGCCGAAATCCGGACCCTGGGCTTTTTGGGCTATCCCTGCCTGATGGCAGCCGACGTACTCATCTACCATGCCGACTATGTCCCGGTAGGGGAGGACCAGCTGCCACACCTGGAGCTGGCCCGGGAAATCGCCCGTCGCTTCAACCACCTTTATGAGGCCACCTTCCCCGAGCCTGCAGCCCTTCTGACCAAGAGCCGGGTCCTGCCCGGAACAGACGGTCGCAAGATGTCCAAGAGCTACAACAATGTCATTGCCTTTGCCGACCCCCCTGAGGAGGTCAGGAAAAAGGTCATGTGCATGGTGACAGATCCCGCCCGTATCCATAAGACGGATCCCGGCCATCCTGAAATCTGCTCGGTCTTTTCCATGCATAAGGAGTTCAACCCCACTGAGTCCGAAGAGATCGGCGATCTTTGCCGGGCCGGCCAGATCGGCTGTGTGGATTGCAAAAAACGCTGTGTGAAAAGGGTCCTGGACTTTCACCAGCCTGTCTATGAAAAGCGGACGGCCCTGATGGAAAATAAGGACCAGTTGAAGGCTATCCTGGAAGAGGGGTCCAAAAAGGCCCGGGTCAAGGCCCGGCAAAACCTGGCAGAGGCCCGGGAAGCCATGAGAATTGGCTTTATCACAAGCTGACTATATGATGACCGGGATAGAAGACAGCCTGGCCGTTGATATCTTCGAATACGAAGGTCCCTTAGATTTGCTTAATCAGCTGGTCGAACGCAACCGGGTACCTATCAACCGACTGTCTATCGCCGCCATCGCCGACCAGTATCTGGAAGTGATCCGGGGGAAGCCCGTTTTTGACATGGAACTGGCCTCTTCCTTTCTTTTGATGGCAGCCAGCTTGATCCATTTGAAGTCCATGCTCCTTTTACCCCAAGGGCAGACGGTTCAGGCCGATGAAGTCATTGATCCCGGCGATCTTCTGGTTTTGCGCCTATTGGAGTACCGGCGTTGCCGCCTTCTGGCCGCTCAACTCAGGCAAGGCCATCTAAGACACAGCGGATCCTACACCAAGGCACCGACGGCTGCCGAATCCCTGGGTATTTGCCGGCAGAGGACGGCCACACAAATGGAAAACAGCCGCTTTGACCTGGCTGTCCAGACCCTGGAGGCCCGCAACAAAGACCGTTTCCAGGATACCGGCCAGGATGTGGAACAGATCCTGGAACGTGAACGGATCTCCCTGGCCGAGCGCATGTTGACCATCCTCCGCCATATTACCGGTCGTTCCCGCATCTTTTTTTACGAGATATTCCCACCTGATTTGCCCGCCATTGAGCGGATCACAGGTTTTTTGGCCATGTTGGAACTGGTCTTTCAAAATAAGGCCAAGGTGACGCAAAAGGCACTCTTTTCGCCCATCATGATCGAACGTAAGGGGAGGTAGACCAAGGATGAGCCATCGGGAGGATATGGCCAGGCTGGAGGCCCTGCTCTTTGTTGCAGGTGACCCCCTGGCCCTTGAGGAGCTGGCGGGTCTTCTGGAACGGAGCCTGGAAGAAACCGAGGCCTTGGTCACGGAACTGAAAGGCCGTTACAAGCGGGATCCCCTGTCAGGTCTTCGGGTCCGTGAAGTGGAAGGGGCTGTCTCCATCGTCACTGCGGCCGACCATAAGGATCTGATCGAGTCCTTTTTTGGCAATATCCGGGATCAAAAGTTGACGGATGCGGCCTATGAGACCCTGGCCGTCATTGCCTATAATGCACCGGCCACCCGGGCGGAGATTGAAACGGTCAGGGGTGTCAACAGTGACTCGGTCGTGGCCCGCCTGATTGAAAGGGGCCTGGTCAGGGAGGTGGGTCAGCTGGATGCCCCCGGCCGGCCGGCCCTCTTGGATGTCTCCTCTCAATTTCTCCTGGATTTCGGGCTCAAGTCCACCCGTGATCTGCCGGCAGTCGACCTGATGATGTACGACACGGTCACCCGTTTTACCGATGAGCGATCGGGCGGGGAGAGGCCCAAAGCGGCTCCCCGGCCCCTGGTCATTGCCATTGACGGCCCCTCGGGCGCAGGTAAGAGTACCGTGGCCAGGCTCCTGTCCGAGCACCTGGGCATACTCTGCCTTGATACGGGGGCCATGTACCGCGCCCTGGGCTATAAGGCCCTCCAGCTGGGCATTGACCCTTCTGACGCCCAGGCGGTCCGGGCCATGCTGGCTGAAACCGAGATGGAAATTGATCTGTCGGACCGGGTCCAAAAGACCCTGGTCGATGGCCAGGATATGGCCCCCTTTATCCGGACACCTGAGGCCTCCCAGGCCGCTTCAGATATAAGCGTCCTGGCCGTCTGCCGGGATTATTGTGTCCGCATCCAGCGGGAACTTGGCAAGCGCCAGGCCCTGATCCTGGAAGGGCGGGATATCGGGACCTATGTTTTCCCCGACGCGGCTGTCAAGTTCTTTGTCACCGCCTCTACGGAGATCCGGGCAGAAAGGCGGCTCAAGGACCTGCAAAGATCAGGCATCGAAACCAGCCTGGGCCAGGTCATCCGGGATATTGAGGCCCGGGACCGCCAGGATGCCGAGCGGGAGCTTGCACCCACCCGGCGGGCCGAGGATGCCATCCAGATCGATTCAGGCCTCATGACAGCCAAGGAGGTAGTGGACCTGATGTTGGATGTGATCCGTCAAAAGGAAGGTCAGCAAAGCGCCTGGCAGGCTGGCAGGGAAAAGAGGGACAATGACTGCCGGGCCTAAGGATAGGGAACTTGCAGGAGGGGACCGTTTCTCCCTTGTCATCAACCGGGTCATCCGTGTCCTGGCTTCTCTCTTCCTTTGGCCTATCTTCCTGCCCAGAGCCCAGGGGAAAAGGCTGGAACCGCCCCAGGGGCAGGGCTGTATCCTGATTGCCAACCACCACCATCTCCTGGATCCCATTTTCATTACCCAGCTTTACAAGTCCGACCGCTTGAGTTTTGTGGCCAAGCAGGAGCTTTACTCCATGAAGCTGATCGGCAGGATCCTCAAGGCCTTCCGGGCCATCCCCCTTGACCGGTCGACGGCGGATATCCGGGCCAGCAAACTGATCCTGTCACAGATCAAGGCCGGCAGGGTGGTGGGCATATTTTTGCAGGGCACCCGGGTCAAGCTGGCCGATGCGGCCAAACTTGAACCTCACGCCTCCCTCCTTTATTACGCCATCCGGCGGGGTATACCGGTCATGTCGGTGGCCATCGACCCCCGCTATGGCCTTTTCGGCCGCCCCCGCTATATCTTTGACCCCCCGGTCCTCTACCGGCTCAAGGAAGCGGAGACACTCAACCGGGACCAGCAGGAGGCTTTGGCCCGGGAACTCATGCGCCGTATCTACGCCATGGCGGACCTTCCCTATGTCTATGAAGGGATGGAGGCCAATCGGATCTTCTTTGAGGAGACCATTGAGATGTCGCCCCTTTTGGGAGTGACAAGCTTGGGAGGAAAGGCATGATGAAAATCGAAGTCGCTCAATCCTCAGGTTTTTGCCCCGGCGTCAGGCGGGCGGTCGAGTTAGCTTATCAGGCCCTGGAGGACAAGGAGTCAGGAGCCCTCTGGCTCTATGGCCAGGTGGTCCACAATGAACAGGTCATAGAGGACCTCATGGCCAAGGGCGCCCGGGTGGCCCATGAGGTTGACCATATCCCCGACGGTGCCCAGGTCCTGATAAGGGCCCATGGTGTCGGCCCCCAGGTCCTGGAGGCCTTGGAAGCCAAGGGCTGCCTGGTCTTGGATGGGACCTGCCCCTTTGTCAGCAAGATCCAGGCCCTGGTCCATAAGGCGGCAGGGGAGGGCAAGGGCATTATCATCACCGGGGCAGCTGATCATCCGGAGGTCATGGGCGTCATTGCCTATGCAAGCCCGGAGACGCCCATCCTGATCGAGAGTCTGGAAGAGGCAGAAGCCCTGGAATTTGAAGAAAAAGACTGGATTTTTGTCTCACAAACCACCTTTTCCAAAGAAAGGTGGACACAAATTCGAGATCTTCTTAAAAATAAAATTGCCAATCTACATATATTTGATACAATATGTAGTACGACTGCCCGCAGGCAGTCCGATGCGAGGGCGCTTGCCGCTTCTTCCGACATTGTTTTTGTGCTTGGAAGTGAAACAAGTTCCAACACCAACAAGCTGGTGGAAGTTTGCCTCAAGGAGTGCGCCAGAGTGCATCTGATACAAAGGCCGGACCAGGTCGCAAAAATCCTGACTCAAGATGCGACCGGTTCAGAGAGGATCGGTGTGACCACCGGTGCCTCAACACCAGACGGGATGATCAGGGAGGTTATCTACAGAATGACAACAATGGAAGGTATGACGAAGCCAGAAGAGAATGCTGACGTGAATTTTGAGGACTACGTTGACAGCATTCCGGAGCTTCAACCAAAAAGTATTGTCCGCGGAAGAATCGTCCGCTACGACGATGAATTTGTCTACGTTGACGTAAAAGACAAATCGGAAGGCAAGGTTCCGATCCGCGAGCTGGAGAAAAGCCCTGACTATGATCTGGATGAAGCCGTAAAAAATCATCAAGAAGTTGACGTTTACATTCGCAGCATCCGCAGTTCCGATGCCGGCAAGGAGATCATGCTCTCCACCGGTTATGTGGAAACGATGAAACACAAAGAGTTCATCCAGAAGGCCTTCGAAGAGAGGACGCCCATTTCAGTCAAGGTGGTCAATGTGGTCCGTGACGGCGTAATCGCCACTTACAAGACCATTGATATTTACATCCACCGGACCCAGCTCGAACTTTCTGTCGTCGATGACCTTGAGCCCTACCGGGATCAGGAATTCGACATCCTGGTGACCCAGTTCGACCCCAATCGCAGACGCATGCGGGTCTCCGGTTCCAGGCGTATGCTGCTTCAGCAGGAGCGCAAGGAAAGTGAACGCGAGATCTGGGACACCATTGAAATTGGCAACGAATATCCAGGCGTGGTCCGCAACCTGACCAATTTCGGCGCTTTTGTCGATATTGGCGGAGTCGATGGACTCATTCACATCAGTGAGATATCCTGGCAACGTATCCGGCATCCTTCTGAAGTGCTTTCAGTTGGCGACAAGATTAATGTCTTTGTCAAGGATTTTGACCGGGCCAAAAAACGGATCTCATTGGGCTACCGCCGTCCGGAGGACGATCCCTACCGTGACATCGAGGGCAGGTTCCCCGTAGGAGCCATCGTCCGCGGTGTCGTCGTCAGGATGTTCCCCTTTGGCGCTTTCATCAATATCGCCCCCGAGGTTGACGCCCTTTGCCACATCTCCCAGATCTCCAACTATCACCTGAATAAGCCGGGTGACGTGCTGGTCGAGGGGATGGAAGTGGACGCCCGGGTCGTGGAAGTATCCGACGAAGCCCGCCGTATCAGCGTCAGTATCCGGGAAGTTGAACCCATCAACCCCGATCCTGATTCTGAAATTGTCCTCCAGCAGCAGGAGCAGCAGCAACGCCGCCAGCAGCAGGCCCCCCGCCGTCGTGGCGGAAGGCGCCGTGATGGTCAGGATGATCTGCCGACCAGCTACGTGGATGACCAGGCCCGATCCGCTATCTCGCAGATGGCCGACATCACGACAGTGACCAAGGAAGGTTCAGACCTTATGGACAGCATGGCTGCCCTGAGAGATGAACTCCAGGCTGCTGAGGCCCAAGCCGCCAAGGTTGAAGAGCCCAAGGCAGAAGAGCCCAAGGCAGAAGAAGCTGTCGAGGCCCCTGAGGCCGTGGTTGAAGAAGCTGTGGAAGAAGAGACAGCCTTGGCAGAAGCGCCACCCTCAGCCGTCCTTGAAGTCGAGGACAAGCCCGCCGAGATCCTGGCCCCTGAAGAGGAAGCCCCGGCAGAAGAAGCAGAAGCTGAAGAAGCCCCGGCAGAAGAAGAAGTAGTCCTGGAAGAAGGCGAATAATCCTTTTACCCTAAGACATAAGAAAAGGGACGCCGGCCAGCCTGACGTCCCTTTTTTAGACCCTGGAGATTTACCCCATGATTATTATCCAAGGCCTTTACAATCAAGCCAAGGTCTTTACCCGGGACCTTGAACCCACCGCCCGTAAGCAGATCGAGGATCTGGTCAACCAGCCCTTTACCCAGGGCAGCCAGATCCGGATCATGCCGGATGTCCATGCCGGGGCCGGTTCCACCATTGGCACCACCATGACAATCAAGGACAAGCTTGTCCCCAATATGGTGGGTGTCGATATTGGCTGTGGTATGGAGACCATCCGCCTCAAGCATGACTCGGTGGATTTCAAGGCCCTGGACTGGTTGATCAGGCGGGAGATTCCC
>CAZKLG010000003.1:52130-55639 GCA_964553675.1 uncultured Mageeibacillus sp.
GCATGACTCGGTGGATTTCAAGGCCCTGGACTGGTTGATCAGGCGGGAGATTCCCTCGGGTTTTGCCATCCGCAAGCGACCCCACCGCTATCTTGACAAAATAAACCTGAAAAAACTCCGCTGCCGGGAGGGAGGCAAAAATGACAAGCGCCTCCGCATGGACCGGGCCCGGCTTTCCCTGGGCAGTTTGGGCGGGGGCAATCATTTCATTGAGGTCAACCGGGATGAAAAGGGACGTCTTTACCTGGTGGTTCATTCAGGATCCCGGAATCTGGGACTCCAGGTAGCCCTTTTTTACCAGAGGAAAGCCTCGGACCGCCATCCCCATCTGCCCCGGGATCTGGCCTATCTGGAAGGTGCAGACTTTGATGATTATCTTCACGATATGAGGATCATCCAGGACTTTGCCGTCCTCAACCGCAAGGCCATGGTCGATGAGATCACCCAGGGTCTGGACCTGGCCTATGATCTGGATATGACCACCATCCACAACTATATTGACCTGGACCAGATGATCCTGAGAAAGGGGGCCATCTCGGCTAAAAAAGGCGAAGAGGTCCTGATTCCTCTCAATATGCGGGATGGTTCCCTCCTTTGCCGGGGATTGGGCAACCCTGATTGGAACCAGTCGGCCCCCCATGGTGCCGGCCGGATCATGTCCAGAACCCAGGCCAGGAAGGTCCTTTCCCTTCGCGATCTCCATGTCATGATGGATGGTGTCTATACGACCTCCATCAGCCGGGACACCCTGGATGAGAGCCCTGAAGCCTACAAGCCCATGGAGTCACTCCTGGAGGAGATCAAGGATACGGTAGAGGTCCTCCACCATTTGAAGCCGCTTTATAATTTCAAGGCCAAAGATTGATCTTATTTTCGTTGTGAGAATAGAGACTGGTCTGTTAGGATGACAGAAAGCCACATCGGCAAAGGAGGTGACCCATGCTTCGATGGACATCAATACCCGAAGACTGGATCAGAAAAGATCGATTTTACGCCGTTATCGAGATTCCGCGCGGTAGTAAACAGAAGTATGAATACGACGACCGGATCGGTATGCTCCGCTTGGACCGGATTCTTTATACATCCACCCATTACCCTGCTAATTATGGATTCATCCCCCGGACCCTGTCCGAAGACGGGGATGCCCTGGACGTCCTGGTCCTGTCGACCGAGAGTCTGGCACCCCTCTGTCTGGTGGAATGCTATCCCATCGGCGCCTTTTCCATGATTGACGAGGACAAGGAAGATGAGAAGATCATCGCCATTCCCTTCGAGGATCCCCAGATGCGAAGCTGGGGTGAGCTGGAGGATCTGCCCGAGCATATGCTGACCGAGATGCAGCACTTCTTCCAGATCTACAAGGAGTTGGAAGGCAAGGGGACGGCCCTGACCAAGATCCACTCAGCCGAATCAGCCCAAAAGGTGATTGAGAAAGCCCTGGACAAGTTTGACCGCTGGCTGAAAAGAGAATAGAGACCCCTGAAGAAATATAGACAACAAAAAAAGGCTGTCCCCGGGATACCAGGAGGGACAGCCTTTTTCTTTGGCTTTGACGCTTATTCTGCCAGTCGCCTCAGGGCCTCACGGTAAAGGGCGGCACCGGCCAGGAGCTTATCAAGGGAGGCGAATTCATTAGCCTTATGGGCCACATCCGGGTCCCCGGGGAAGACCGGGCCAAATCCCACGATATTGGGCAGGGAGCGGGCATAGGTGCCGCCGCCAATGGCCAGGGCCTCTGCTTCCGTTCCGGTCAGTTCCCGGTAGACCCCCATGAGACTGGAGATCAGATGTGAATCCTTGGGCTGAATCAGGGGTGGCATGATAGCAGGCCATGAGGCCTGGATGCCGTAGGGGGCCAGGGCTTCTTCCAGGGCCAGCTTGGTCTTGTCGACATCCATGGTCACCGGGTAGCGGATATTCAAGATCAGCTGGGCTTCTTTCTCGTCAATGGAGAGGAGGCCGGCGTTGACTGTGGTCACACCTGTCTCATCTTCAAAGGCCAGGCCCAATTTCTGACCGTCAAGTTCCCAGCCCAGCATCTCCTGATAGAAGGAAACAAAAGGATCGGAAAGGCCAGAGGCTTGCAGCTTGGACGCCAGGTCCTCCATGGCAACCGAGATGGCATTCCTGCCCTGCTCGGGCGTACTGGCGTGGGCGATGTCTCCCTGATAGATTTGTTGACTGCCCTCCTTCAGTGTCACCTGACATTCACCGGGTACCATATTGACGGCTTCTCCGGCTGAAGCGGACAGGATGGCATCATCGGCCTCCCGTTTCATAAGCAATGCAATAACCGCATTCCCTTTTTCGGCGTAGATAGCGGGGAAGACCGCATCAGCGGTGAAACCGGCCGATGGAATCTCCTCCACCTGGCTGTAATGGGCCATGCAGGCAGAGCCCTTCTCTTCATTGGAACCAACGATCAGGCGGATACGTTTTTGAGGCAGGAAGCTCTCGTCCTCCATAAGGGATTTCATGGCATAAAGGACACCGACCGCCGGCCCCTTGTCGTCCATGACCCCCCTGGCGGTCAGCCTGTCGCCGTCAATCTGCATGGTGAAGGGATCCGAGTCCCAGCCGCTTCCTGCCGGCACCACGTCCAGATGGCAGACTGCAGCCACCATATCCTGGCCCTGGCCCATTTCCGCGTAGGCGGCATGGTTATCGACATTGACGGTATGAAAGCCCATCCTCTGGGCCATGGCCAAAAAGACCTCCAGGGCCCGTTTGTTTTCCTGACCATAAGGTGCCCCTTCCTCCGGGTCCGCATCCACACTGGGGACAGCGCAGAGGGCCGCCAGATCCTGGACAAAGGCCTCTCTTTCCTGGTCAAAGCCAGCCGCCAGTTCTTTTATGATCCGGGGGGCAACCAGATGGGGGTCTTCCTCATCCTCTGACAGGAGGATAAGCTCGACATCCTCATCATCACTGGCCAGGGCGGCTGTATAATCCACCCCCTCCTTGTCGACACAGTCAGGGTGCAAATAGCAGTAAAGACCCACATAGAGGGCTGTTTCTTCTGCCGGTAAACCGCAGATGGCACAGTTGTCGGGGGCCAGTCCCAGCTGGCTGAGCTTGTCTGTGAAAAGATTGAGGAATTGGAGGATGGCCGCAGCAGAGCCCGAGAAGGCTGAATCCTTGGCCCGGATGGCGATGAAATTATCGGTCAATTCGTAGTCCACCAATTTGAGGGGAAATTTATCTGTTTCCAGCCATTTGGTCAGCTCGATCAGGTCTTCGGGGGCGATCCCGGCCAGGGGGACGAAAAATGAAGTCAGGGTATCCTTGCTCTTGGCCGTGATGGGATAGTCCTGGACCAATCCAAAGGTGAATTCCCCTTCCTTGTAGACATACCAGCCCTGACCTGCCGCAAATTTCAAGAGTGAATTGGATAGCATGATTAACTCCTCCGCTATATAATTTAAGCCAGCTTCCATCAGGCCTTGGCTGCCTGACTTTGGCCTGATGATCAGCTCCCGTTCACTATATCACTTGTAACTCCCCCTCCG
>CAZKLG010000004.1:0-54886 GCA_964553675.1 uncultured Mageeibacillus sp.
ACACCATCGGGGATTCGAACCCCGGACCCACTGATTAAGAGTCAGTTGCTCTACCGACTGAGCTAATGGTGCGAACACCGGACATTATAGGAGGTCTTTTTTCATTTGTCAAAGGCCGAATTTGTCCTTAGCTTTGGCAAAAGCGGCCAGGGCCAGATCCAGTTCCTCCTTGCTGTGACCAGCCGAAATCTGGGTACGGATCCGGGCCAGTCCCTGGGGCACAACCGGGAACTTGAAGGCGATGGCATAAATGCCCTCCTCCAGGAGAAAGTCAGCCACTTCCAGGGCCTTGACGGCGTCATAGACCATGACGGGCACGATGGGATGGCTACCGGGGATGACATCCAGACCCAGGTCCTCCACTCCCTTTCGGAAATAGCGGGTATTGTCATTGACCCGGTCAATCAAATCGCTGTCCCTTTGCAGCATATCCAGAACCTTGAGGGAAGTGGCGGCGATGGCCGGGGCCAGGGTGTTGGAGAATAGATAGGGCCGGCTCTTCTGTCTCAGCCAGTCGACCAGAGGTTTTCTGGCCATGGTAAAGCCACCCGAAGCGCCGCCCATGGCCTTGCCCAGGGTGGAGGTCATGATATCCACCCGGCCCATGACCCCGCAGTGTTCGGGTGTCCCCCGGCCGCTTTTGCCCACAAAGCCCGAGGCATGGGAATCGTCAACCATGACCAGGGCCTCATAGCGGTCAGCCAGATCGCAGATAGCCTTGAGATCGGCGATGATCCCGTCCATGGAAAAGACCCCGTCCGTGGCGATCAGCTTGATCCGGGCCCCGGCCTCATCAGCCTCCTGGAGACGGGCCTCCAGCTCAGCCATGTCATTGTTGGGATAAAGATAGCGTTTGGCCTTGCAGAGCCTGATGCCATCAATGATGCTGGCATGATTGAGCCGGTCGCTGATAATGGCGTCCTCCTCAGTCAGGAAGGTCTCAAAAAGGCCACCGTTGGCGTCAAAGCAGGAGGAGTAGAGGATGGCATCCTCGAAGCCGAAAAAGTCAGCCAGACCTCTTTCCAGTTCCTTATGGAGTGCCTGGGTGCCGCAGATAAAGCGGACCGAGGAAAGCCCATAGCCCCATTGGTCGTAGCTGTCCTTGGCTGCCTGGAGAAGTTCAGGGTGATTGGACAGGCCCAGGTAATTGTTGGCGCACATATTGATCACGCCTTTGCTATCCGTGGTATCAATCCGGCTGCCCTGGGCCACCGTCAGCACCCTCTCCTCACTGTAAAGGCCTGCTGCCTTAAGGGCATCGAGTTCCTTATTAACTATCTCTATTCCTTTTTTCATAAAATATCCTTCCCTATTTGATGATTGACGAAAGCTTAAGACCCTCCCGGTCAATCAGCCACTCCTATGGTCATTCTCCGCTCACGGGCCAAAGAAATCAACTTGTCATCCAGGCTGAAATAGAGGACCTGTCTCCCCGTTTCCAGGGCCCATACCTCCAGACTGTCCAGCAGATAGGCCTTCCGGGTCGATATATCCGGCAAGTCCGGCTCCAGGAGGATAAGGGGGACCTGGGACCAGGCAGTCCGGTCCGGCAGGGCAGACAGGGCCAGACGGGCTGCCAGATAAGTCAGGATCCGGGGCACCGCCCCAAAGAGACTGGGATCGCCAGTAGCGGCAGTCTCAGCTCTTTTGGCTCCTCCCATCCTGGGCGGACGTATCTTGGCCTGGGTCAAGGGGGGCAAGCTTGAAAGGGGAGCAGCTCCCGGCCGCCGGCCGGTCAGTCGGCCCAAATAAGCCAGGGTCAAATTCATCCAGGCCTGGATATCAATCTGGTCAAGGCCCCTCAAAAGCGTGTCCATCCAGGCCAGGGCCAGGCGATTTTGCCGGTAATCCAGGGCCCTTTCCTCCAGGGATTGCTCCATTACCGCCTGTCTTTGCCCCAGGCTGGCCAGGGTCACAGTCGACTCCCGGGCCTCCTTGAGTCTTTCCTTCAACTGCTTGACTTCCTGGATCCGCTGGTCCAGACGGCCTGCCAGAGCCACCCGCTCATCATGTATCCGCCTGGCCCGATCCGGGTCATGGGTCAGTTGCCGGGTCAGATACTGGCCGCTGAGGCCACTTGTATCCGGTATCCCATAAAGCATGGCACAGGCTTTATCGTATTCTTTCAACATCTCATCCTCAGAACGGCCATGCTTGAGTTCAGCAATCTGCCGGAGGAGGTCGGAGACGGTTTCCTGGAAATAGGCGCTGGAATCCCTTTGCCGGGACAGGGTCAGGAGGATATCGTCCACTTCTCCTGTCTCACTGGGACCTGCATAGGGACGGATCTGGCGGAGGAGCTCATTTTCCAAGCGTCGGTATTGACGGCCCAGGCTTTCATGCTCGATTGTGTAGCGGGCTTCATCCTCATCGAGGGCCTTGATCCGGCTCATGACGCCATCAAGTTCAGATGCGACCTCTTCCAAGAAGGTCGCGACAGGGACTTTCCTGATCTCAGGTGCTGGTGCCGGGTCAGGGGGTGCTTTTACCTGGCCGGGGCCTCTCAGGGCCAGGACCAGGCCAAAAAGCAAGGCCAGTCCGGCCAGGACATAAGCCAGGGGCGTATAAAAATAGGCCAGGAAGAGACCGGCCGCCAGGACCAGGGCCAAGGCCAGAAAGAGAAGATGCCGGCTGGTCGGAAAGCTTGCCTCCTCCCTGACTGGGAGTGGAGATCTTTCCTGGATGACTGTCTGGCTTGATGGCCCGCTCAAGGCTTCTAATCTTTCTCTTTCCAGTTCCTGGAGTCGCCGGCCCAGGAGGGCCCTGTCCTGCTCAGCCTTCATCCGTTCCCGACGGCTATCTTCAAGGGCCTGGCCTGTCCGGGCCATGGCTTCTTCCAGCTGCCGGCTCTCATTACGCATCCGGGCCAGCTCAGTCAGTTCGTGGACGGTGATGTTATGTCCCATGCCGGTGATCCGGGAACCATAGGCTCCTTCTCTTGCCTCTGTTTCCTCAAGTTCTTCCCGCAGACGTAAGAGCCTTTCATATTCTGTCTTGATGGCCAGGTACTTTTCTTCTTGCTGCTGGTGGGCCAGATCGCCATCCTCGGCCCTCATGGCCTGGATTTCTTTTTCTCCGGCTTCAATGGCCGCCAGGAGACGGTGGGGAAGCAGGGCTCTTTCCTCCTGCTCCTGGATGTCTGCCTGACCCGCCCGCACCTGGGCTTCCAGTTCCCCAAGGCTGTCCCCGCCCCGATTGCCTTGCAAGATCAGCCTGCCCCTATCCTCCAGGTCAGAGAAGACCTGATGGAGGTGGTCAGCCTTGTCTCGGGCGGACCGCCTGCCATCAGCCAGGAAGGCATAGTCAATAGCCCCGGCCAGCAGCTGGGCCTCTCCGCCCAGGCTGGCGTGACGGAAAAAGGCCTGACGGCCAGGAGCCTCCTGGTCAGAGGCATAGCTAAAGGTTCGGTCTTCCTGGGAAAGGAGAAAAAGCCAGAGGGAGGAGCGGATCTTTGCCTGCGCCTGAGGCAGGGTCCCTGGATCCAGGACCAGGTCAGCCTGCAGGCCCCAAAAATCCAGGCCGGAAAAAGCGGCCGGTCCCCCGTCCAAGATGGTGATAGCGGGACCAAGCGGAATCTGTCCCCGCCCTTGATCCTCTTCCCCGCCGTCGCTTAGCCAACGGATCTCCCTTATCTGCATGGCGGCTCCTGCTTTTGTTGTCAGAATAATCTGGTCTCCTGCCCTCTTACTCTATCATGAACTCCCCCTTTGGGGCATGACAGCCGGTCTGACAAGCCATGATTCTGCCTGCAAGTAACACGGGAAACAAGGCATAAAAGATCACTTGTCTATAATAGAACGAGATTGTAAATAAGAGATGAAAGCCTGATCAATTCCGGCTTTCGCCAAAATGTGAAAGTGAGAAAATCGACTATGAAGATGACAGACAGAGTCAGAAAACTCTTTAACGAACAGATCAACAAAGAATACCATTCAGCCTATCTCTATCTGGCTATGAGTAACTGGTTGGACCAGAATGATTATCCCGGCGCCGCCAACTGGATGTACATCCAGTACAAGGAAGAGATTGTCCACGCGGAAGGTTTTTTCCGCTATATGATGTCCCGGGGAGAAGCCATCGAACTGACCCCCATCGAAGCTCCCAAGAGCGAATGGACAAGCGTCCTGGAAGCCTTTGAAGAAGCCCTGGCCCACGAAGAATACATCACCGACTCCATCAACAAGATGGCCATTGCCACAGAAGAGGACGGCGACCGGGCAGCCCGGCTCTTCCTCGACTGGTACATCCTTGAGCAGGTTGAAGAGGAAGTCAACGGCAACGACAATGTCATGTTCTGGAAGCGGGCCGGTGACCATCCGGGTGCTGTCCTGTCACTTGACAGACAATATGCCGCCCGTGAGTTCGAGGCCGATGAGATCCCCTATATCGAAGATTAAGGGTCATCAAAAGCAAGATAAGAAGCCCAGACGGCCCTCCCCGGAGGGCCGTCTTTTCAGGCCTTTACCCTGCTTGACAGGTCAAAACTTGCCTTGTAAGATAGTTATCGTCCGCCGAAGTGGCTCAGCGGTAGAGCAATTCACTCGTAATGAATAGGTCGTGAGTTCGATTCTCACCTTCGGCTCCAATCTCCAAAGTCCGCCCCCGGGGGCGGATTTTTTCTTGATGAGCTGTCTATTCATAGACTCTCTTCCCCATTTCCTCTCTTAGAGAAATCGCTTTCAAATTGATTACGGA
Source organism: uncultured Mageeibacillus sp. (assembly GCA_964553675.1). Lineage (GTDB taxonomy): Bacteria > Bacillota > Clostridia > Saccharofermentanales > DTU023 > UBA4923. The sequence goes on from CAZKLG010000004.1 coordinate 4,696, forward strand.
GCGGTTGTGAAACAAATGCCAAAGATTATACCCATCAGAGACTTGAAGGATACGTCCCGGATTTCTCAAATGTGCCAAGAGACAAATGAACCGATTTTTATTACCAAGAATGGCTACGGTGATATGGTGATCATGAGCATGGACACCTATGAGCAACAACTGGCTAATGCCTGTGTTTACGAAATTTTGAGACGAAGCATTGATGATGAAAAGCATGGTCGTTTAGAGGATGCCAGGGCTACCCTCAATGAAATCCGAAAAGAATATGGCCTATAAACTTCTTGTCACCACAACTGCTTAGGTTCTAGAAAACCAGAATCTCAGTTCCGCCCCCGGGGGCGGATTATTTTGTGCCCAAAAGCCATCAAACAGGCATCATGACGTAATCCAGGGCAGGCTTCAGAGCCCGGGTCCCCCCTCCCTGACTGACGATTTCCAAGGCCCTGAAAGGATCCGTCACCAGAGCACCGGCCAAGTGAGTCAGCGGACTGTCCTGGAAGGCCTGGGGACAAAGGGGCGTTGAGGGGCCCAGTAAAAAGACCTGGCGGGCATTTTGGCAATGTTCCAGGACGGCGTCCAGACTGTGATTGATCAGGCTGGTAGCCGTAATGACAATGACCTGGCAGGCGGGCAGATATTTAGCCAAGTCGGATTCCGGCAGGATCTGCCCCTCCTTGTTTATGGCCTGATCAAAAATATAAATGTTTTGCGTTTTCTCCCTGACCGCCTTGAGGATGGGACCAAAGGCCCCCACCATGCCAAAATGATCGTCTGGGGTCAGGTCAAGGGCCAGGGTCACATTACCCTTATCGTAGGCAGGTCCCGGCTGGTTGCAGATGGCGTTGATCCCTGCCAGGCCCAGGGCGGCCTTGAGCCGGTTGGGGCTTTTAAGCCAGGGTAAAAGCTCCGCCAGCTCCCGGCCGATCAGGCTGCCGGCCTCATCCAGGATGCCGCAATAGGGGCCCAGTTCCTGACGAAAGGTGTAGGCCAAGCCTGTGGCCCCATCTTCCAGGCTCAGACAGCAATAACTGAGGCCGGCCCTGACATCTTTTATCCGGCGGCCCTCTGCCCTGGTCAGGGCAAAGTCCAATAAGCGGTCACTGATCATGAATGCTTCCTTAAGATTCAGCTAAAAGCTGACGGACCTTCTCCATGACGCTTTCTAGCGTAAAGCCATATTTTTCCATGACAATGTGGCCGGGTGCCGAGGCCCCGAAGCTTTCTATTCCCATGACAGCTCCATCCAGGCCCGTATAGCGGTACCAGGGAAGGGGGGCGGCGGCCTCTATGGCCAGGCGCTTTCTTAAGGCCGGAGGCAGGATGGACTGGCGATAGGCCTCATCCTGACGCTCAAATACCTCCATGGAAAGCATGGAGATAACACGGGCTCCTGTCCCCTCCTCTTTCAGGCGGTCAGCCGCCTGGCAGGCCAGGGGGACTTCGGAACCGGATGCCAGGATCAGCAGGTCGGGGTCCTGACAGTCCTGGACGATATAGGCGCCCCGGCAGGCCGCCTGGCCATCCGTGGACACCGCTTCTATAGTCTGGCGGGAAAGGATGAGGACAGAGGGACCCTTGTTTTGCAGGGCCTGGTACCAGGCTGTAGCCGTCTCATGGCGGCCGGCCGGCCGATAGACGGTCAGTCCGGGAATGGACCTTAACATGGTCAACTGTTCGATGGGTTGGTGGGTGGGCCCATCCTCCCCTACCGCGATACTGTCATGGGTCAGGATATAGATGACGGGCAGTTCCATGAGGCAGGAAAGCCTGAGGGCGGCCTTGAGATAATCGGAAAAGATCAGAAAGGTGGCCACATAGGGGCGAAGGAGTCCGGACAGGGCAATCCCGTTGGCCACCGCAGCCATGGCAAACTCCCGGACTCCAAAGTGGATGGTTGATCCCTGGGGGCTGGCAGCCGAGAAGGAGAGATTGTCCTTGATGGCTGTGTTATTGGAGGGGGCCAGGTCGGCGCTGCCACCAAAAAGCAAGGGGGTCTGGCCGGCCAGATGGTTGAGGACACGGCCGGAAGAGACCCGGCTGGCCTCATCCTTGTCGGACAGGGCCAAAAGATCCTCCAGCTTGAGCTCCAGGAGATCTTCCTTGTCCATGGATTTTTGGAGGAGGGCGGCCCGATCCGGGACTTCCTTTTTCCAGGCCTCCAGGCCTTCCTGCCAGTCACTTTCGGCCCGGGCCAGTTCTTCTGCCAGGGAAAGGCCGTAGTCACGGATATCCTGGGGCAGATCCAGGACTTCCTGGTCCTGGGGCCAACCCAGGGCCTTCTTGGTCTCGACGACATTGTCAGGGCCCAGGGGTGCCCCGTGGGAAGCAGCTGATCCTTCCAGGGGGGAGGCATAGCCGATCCTGGTCTTGACCCGGATCAGGGAGGGGCGGTCATCCCGGCTCTTGGCTTCATCCAGGGCCCTGGAGATGGCGTCCCGGTCGTTGCCGTCGGTCACTTCAAGGACATGCCAGCCATAGGCTTCAAAGCGGCCTGTGACATCCTCGGTAAAGGCCAGGTCTGTTGAGCCTTCAATACTGATTTGGTTGTCATCATAAAGGACGATCAGCTTACCCAGCTTCAGGGTACCGGCCAGGGAGGCCGCCTCTGAGGACACCCCTTCCATGAGGTCACCGTCACTGCAAAGCACATAGGTCCTGTGGTCAATGACCTTGTGGTCGGCCGTATTGAAGAGGGCCGCCAGATGGACTTCTGCCATGGCCATGCCACAGGCAGTGGCAAAACCCTGTCCCAGGGGACCGGTGGTGGTCTCAACGCCCGTCGTCATCCCGTATTCCGGATGGCCGGGAGTCGCCGAATCCCACTGGCGGAAGGCCTGAAGATCCTCCCGGGTCAGGCCATAGCCGAAGAGGTGGAGCAGGGAATACAAGAGCATGGAGCCATGGCCGGCAGACAGGACGAAACGGTCCCGGTTCAGCCACTTGGGATTATGGGGGTTGTGCTTCATATGATGGGCCCAAAGCTCATAGGCCATGGGGGCAGCCCCCAGGGGCAGGCCCGGATGCCCGGACCGGGCTTTTTCAACACCTTCAATTGAAAGGACACGGATCGCCGCAACCGCGCGATCGTCCATCCGCCTGTTTCTCATCGTCATGCCTCCTCTAGGTCATTTCCATCTCATCTTGAGCAAGATGGCAGTTCTTGTATTTCTTGCCGCTCCCGCACCAGCAGGGATCATTGCGGCCTGGTCTTGCCTTTCTTCGGACCGGGTCCTGTCTTTCCTGATCGGGCCTGGCAGCTGCCTGCTCGACAGGGCCGGCGGCGGCCGTCTCCCTGGACCAGCCACTGGAGCCCCGGCCCTCTGTCAGCCGGCTGGGAACCCGCCGGCTCTGGGGCTTATCCGCCCGGGTCAGCCTGGCTCTCATGATCATGCGGGCTGCGTCTTCCTGGATGGCCTCATTCATGGCCTCGAACATTTCATAGCCTTCCCGCTTGTACTCAACGACAGGGTCATGCTGGGCATAGCCTCTCATGCCGATGCTGTCCCGCAAATCGTCCATGAGATCGATGTGGTCCATCCAGTGGTTGTCCACCGTTTGCAGGAGGATCAGGCGTTCGGCCACGCGAAGCAGTTCAGGGGAACCCAACTCATGGGCCCGGCCTTCCAGCCTGGCCAAAGCGTCATCCGTCAGGGTTTGGAGCAGATCCATGCCATCTTTAGGCTGGCGGGTCTGGATAAAGGACTCCAGGGCCGGCAGGGGGCCGAAGAGGTCGCTGACCCTGGTATAGAAGGCTTCCTTGTCCCAGTCTTCCGTCTCCTGGGACTGGGCCAGAAAGTCGGCCAGGATCTTGTCCATGGTCGAGGTCAGGATCCGCTGGTAGTAGGCATGCAGGTCCTGGCCCTCCAGGACCTCCCGGCGCTGCTTGTAGATCAGGTTACGCTGGATATTCATGACATCGTCGTATTCCAGGACATTCTTGCGGATGGCAAAGTTCATGCCCTCCACCCGCCTTTGGGCGGTCTCGATACTCCTTGACAGCATGGGATGGGCGATCTCCATGTCATCGTCCACACCCAGGGTGGAGAAGATGCGGTCCATGCGCTCACCGCCGAAGAGCCGCATGAGGTCATCGTCCAGGGAGAGGAAAAACTTGGAAAAACCCGGGTCACCCTGACGGCCGGCCCGGCCCCGGAGCTGGTTGTCAATCCGGCGGGATTCGTGCCGCTCGGTGCCGATGATGCAAAGGCCACCGGCCTGGATGACCGCCTCCTTCTCCTGGGCGATCTCCCCGGAGTACTTGTCCTCCAAAGAGGCAAAAAGTTGCCGGGCCTTGAGGATCTCCTGGTCATCGGTGACGTTATGGGCCGTGGACTGCTCGATCAGTTCATCCTCATAGCCCTGACGGCGCATCTCCTGGCGGGCCAGGAATTCAGGGTTGCCGCCCAGGAGGATGTCGGTGCCCCGGCCGGCCATGTTGGTGGCAATGGTCACGGCCCCCAGGCGACCGGCCTGGGCCACGATCTCAGCCTCCCTTTCATGGTGGCGGGCGTTGAGGACATTGTGTCGGATACCGGCCCGGGTAAAGAGGCGGGAGAGCACCTCGGATTTTTCAACCGAGACCGTACCGACCAGAATAGGCTGACCGGTCTCATGAATGACCCTGGCCTGCTCCAGCAGGGCCTTATACTTGCCCTCTTCAGTCCGGTAGACGGCATCAGGTGCGTCCTGACGGATCATGGGCATATTGGTGGGAATGGTGACCACATCCAGATTGTAGATCTGACGGAATTCATCTTCCTCAGTCAGGGCTGTCCCCGTCATGCCTGACAGTTTTTTGTACATACGGAAATAATTCTGGAAGGTGATGGTGGCCAGGGTCTTGTTTTCATCCTGGATATCCACCCCCTCCTTGGCCTCGATGGCCTGGTGGAGGCCGTTGCTGTAACGGCGGCCGAACATGAGGCGGCCGGTGAAGTCATCCACGATGATGACCTCCCCGTCCTTGACCACATAGTCCTTGTCGGCATGCATGGTTCCATGGGCCTTGAGGGCATTGGATATATGATGATTGATTTCGTAGTTTTCCTGGTCGGACAGGTTTTCGATGCCAAAATGGGATTCAGCCTTGCTGACCCCCCGCTTGGTCAAGACGGCAGACTTGGCTTTCTCGTCCACGATATAGTCAGCCCCTGATTCGATCTCGTCGATCTCCTCGGCCGTCCTCATGGCGTCCTTCTGGATGACATATTTGGGCAGGAGCCTGCGGACGAAGCCCTCGGCCCGCATATAGAGCTCTGAGGAATCGGTCCCGGCTCCTGAAATGATCAGGGGGGTCCTGGCCTCATCTACCAGGATGCTGTCCACTTCGTCCACGATGGCAAAGTTCAGGACCCTTTGGGCACAGTCCTCGATGGACATGACCATATTGTCCCGAAGGTAGTCAAAGCCGAACTCATTATTGGTCCCGTAGGTGATGTCAGCCGCATAGGATTGACGGCGGCTGGCCTTGTCAATGCCGTGGACGATCAGGCCCACGTCCAGACCCAGATAACGGTAGATCTTACCCATCCATTCGCTGTCACGCTGGGCCAGGTAGTCGTTGACGGTGATGATGTGGACGCCCTGTCCTGTCAGGGCATTCAGATAGGCCGGCAGGGTGGCCACCAGGGTCTTGCCCTCACCGGTCCTCATCTCTGCGATCCGCCCCTGGTGGAGGACGATCCCCCCCTGGACCTGGACCGGGAAATGGGTCATACCCAAAACCCGGCTGCTGGCCTCCCGGACGGCCGCAAAGGCCTCAGGCAGGAGCTCATCCAGGGACATGCCCTGGTCCAGGCTCTGGCGGAAACGCCCGGTTGAGCCCTTGAGCTCCTCTTCGGACATGGCCGCAAAAGAGGCCTGCAAATCCAGCACAGCAGCGGTCTGTGCCCGTATCTTCTTGAGTTCGCGTTCTGAATAGCTACCGAATAACTTGTCTATAATTCCCATAAATTCATTCCCATATTTGCTTCATACAGACTTAATCTTACTCCATTTTAAAGGTCAATGGGCTGGGAAGGCTCAGGATAAGGGAAAATCAGTCGCCCGGAAGATGGGCCTGGCTGATGCCATACTCCCGGATATCCAAGCTGACCCCCTGGCGGGCGGCATCCTGCCGCCAGACATCCAGGAGCCCCGGAGTCTTCCAATCCAGGGAATTGCCCGGAATGACCAGGATCAGGCGACGGCTTTTGATCTGGCCCGGTTCCGGGCCTTCCTGGCCCGCCCCCTCAAAGTTGGCCAAATCGGATATAAAACCGTCCAGACGCCGCTTGACAGCGGAAGGCGACGACCAGGTGGGGGCGGTCCAGTCCATGCTCTTGATGGCCACTGCCTCACGGCCGTCCCAGGCGGCAATGACCGGGTAGAACTGTGGCAGATGCCCTCCGTAGATGCGCCTGAAGGCCAGGCCCCTTTCAAAATTGGACAAGTCCCAGATACTGTCGTCTTCCTCCAGTTCCCCCTGATCCTCCCCTTTGAAAAGATGGGCATTCCAGATGGGCACCCTGGACCTGATCTGGAAGTGGTCGGTCATCAGGTAATTGGGACGCTCAAAGGAGAGGCAAAGCCATATGGATTGACGGGCAGGATCAAAGTCGACAGCCAGGCGTCTGGCTCCGCCAGCCAACTTGATCTGCCGGTCATGGGCAATGGATTGGGCCCAATAGTCCATCCGCTGGAGGAGCAAGGGGGAAGCCAGGACGGTGGCGGCCATATCGCCCAGGCCATTCAAGGCCAGATCTGCCAGCCCCGGATCAGGGATGATCTCCCTGATCCAGGCGCCTGGATCGACATAGGCCTCGGCCAGGTCTGCCAGGGGAAGGAGAAGGGCCACTTCCCGGGCCGTCTGGTCCAGGGCATGTGAGAGGACCATGGCCTCCTCCTGGCCCTGGACCGCCCCGATGAAGGCAAAGAGGATGACCAGGACCATGGGCAGGACAAGAGCGGCCTCCAGGGTCAAGCCCCCCTTCAATACCCGCTTCTCCCCGACAGCCATCTACTCGTCTTCCAGGGGCAGTCTGCTGATAAAGGCAGCCGCATGGCTGATGGAAACATCCTGCCAGTCGGCATGGCAGGCCAGACTGGTGCAATAGACACCCGGATGAATCCGGGACAGGATCCCCGCTATGCGATCGGTCAGGGTATCCGGCGACTGGAGGATGAGGAGCAGGCGCAGATAGTCCTTGTAGCGCATGGCCACATTGACCGGGCTGAAGCCGGGCCAAAGATCCATCTCATTGCCATTTTGAAGCTTGATGGTATCGGAGACCGAGAGGCGGAGGGAGTCTCCAATGACCAGGACCCAGGTCATGGCTTCAGGCGGGATGACCACCTCGCCCAGGGAAAGGGTGGCGATAGCGGCCACGACAATGGTCGCCTTCATCCGGTAATCAGCCATGAGATCCGGGTCCAGGAGGACATGGAGGAGGTGGAGGGCAAAGCGGATAGAGGTAATGAACATGAAGACAAGCGATTGACCTGCCTTGCCGGCCAGGCCGGTGGCGATCTCTTCCACTTCCAGGGTCCGCGTCTGGGGGAACTGGCTGATGATCCGGCCATCCGGTGTTTTATCTTCATATCGCAGGCCATCCCGGATGACAAAGGGGGCCTTGCAGGTGAAATAGGAGAGGGAATACTCACAAAGGGTCAGCCGGTCCAGGAGGCCCTCCTCAGGTGAGACCAGGATCTGGTCGACCAGGCAAGCCAGGCTGTCCAGGCCCGATCCGGTGAAGGGGTCAAAGTCAAGATTTTCCATGTCGCCCGATTCCGAGGGAATGATGGCAGGCGCCAGGTTGGTCAGGGCCTCCTGGTAGACCGACCTGACCTCATCGTCCATATAGGCTGAATAGTCCTCATACCATTCAGGTTCCTGACCCTGGTCATAGCCCAGATCCGGATCGACTGCCTGGAGGCCTGCCTGGGAATCGGCCGGGATCAGGTCGGTCAGGGAGGAGACCGAAAGCTCCTGGCCCAGGCTGTTGATTTTATCAAGCTTATCCAGGACATCCCTGATCAGGGAGCTGGCCGCCCGCCAGGTCATATGCCTGGAAATAGCGGCCTTGAGAACCTGGGTGTCTGACAGGGAGTCCAGGGGCTCCAGACTGTAAACCACCTCCTGGTCCGGGCCGATCAGATTGGACAGGGCCCTGTCCAGGTCCTGGCTGTCCAGGGCAAAGAGACCAAATTCCCCATAGAGCTCCCGGTCGTAAAGGGCCAGGGCCGATTCGGCTATGGAAACCGCGCCCCGGGTCAGGTTGAGCCTGGCCCTGACCCGGTTGCTCTCCAGGTAAATGCTGGCAAAGAGAAGCAGGGCAAGGGGCATGACCAGGCAGAGGGCCAGGCTGATAGCCCCGGCGCTCTTCAGTCTGTCCGGCCTTTTTGACCTGCCAGCCGCAGATTTCATGGACTCTCTCCGCCCCAGGTCCTGACCATATCCCGGGCCAGGGCCAGGGCTTCAACCACCTTTTGAGGTTGGGTCTCTACGACAGGGATGGACAGGCCGGCCCTTTCAAAGACATAATGCCGGCAACAGGCATCACTATCCTGGGATTCCAGACTCGAATGGTTGGCCAGGAAGGCCGTATCCATGAGATTGACGGAGACTGGAGCCGCCTGGCCCAGGGTCGATAGCAGAAGGGCCAGGCAGGCGGGAACCGTGACGATGGCCTCCAATGAAAAACCCATAAGATCTCAACTCCTTTCTTTTCCCATGACTGATGTCCAGCATGAGGGAAAAAAGAAAGAGGCAGCTTGTCCGCTGCCTGTCAGGGTCTGGCATCCAGGGCCTATTTGTCGAAATTGATCTAGGAGGCAAAACCTGCCATTCGAAGGAAGCGACAGGCTTCATGAGCCGTGGTCAGGCTGGCATGGCCGGGACAAACGGGGAGATCGGCCGGCAGCTGACTGAGCAGGCCATAGAGTTTTTCCAGGGATTGGCGCATGAGGCGGTCATCGCCGGTCACAAAGTCGGTCCGTCCCCAGGCCCGGTCAAAGAGCGTGTCACCGGTCAGCAGGGCCAGGGGCTCCTTATCCTCCCCCTGATGGCGGAAGATGAGAAAACAGGAGGAACCCATGGTATGGCCGGGGGTGTGGATGACCTGGAGGCTGTATTGGGCATCCAGGGTCAGGCTATCCCCGTCCTCAAAGCTGCTGTCAGGATGGGGGAAGGAGCCGGGTCTGCCAAAGAACTTGGAGGCATTGACGGCCGGATCATCCAACATCCCGATGTCGCCTGCATGCATGAGGAAGGGCCTTTGGGGCTCATCTTCCTTCCAGGAATGCAAGGCACCGATATGGTCATAGTGGGCGTGGGTGGCCAGAATCATCTGGATGGAAAGATCGGAGGGCAGGTCCCGGACTGCCAGTGAGGGGTCAACCAGGAGGGCCCGGTCCTTGGACTTGAGCAGGTAGACATTGCAGCTTCTGAAGCGTTCAGGAAAGTAAAATAAAGCCTCCGTGACAGGGATCATGGACATCATACCCGGACCAGCTCCCGCCAATCCAAATCGCCCCGGTTGATGGCCAGGACCAGGATCTCGGCCGTGGCCGTATTGGTGGCAAAAGGAATACTGTTGAAGTCACAGGACAAAAAGAGTCTTTGCTGGGATTCCGGTGTGGGCAGGGATGGGTCGCGGATGCATATGACTGCATCGATTTCATTAAAGAGGGCCAGGGATGACAGGCGGCTGTAGGTGCTGTCCATGTCGGAAGGATAGGTTTCCAGCTTCAGGGAAGTGGCTTCCTTGATCAGGCGGGCCGTGTTAAAGGGAGAGATAAGATCGTGCTTGGACAAGATCTGCTTATAGGCGATGCAGAAATTAACCAGTAATTCATTTTTAGATGTATCGGACATAAGTACAATTTTCATGGCTTCCACCGACGGCAGTGAGTATAATTATGCGTCAAATCCCTCTCATATAAAGTCATAGGCCGAAAAACAGCTATCCCATTGTAAACGAAGCAATGAAAGTATACAAGCCAGAGCCTAGCGCCCCCTGTAGGCGTCATAGGGTCCCATCCTATCATGACTGGGCTGGATCCCGAAATATTCACAAAGGATCCGATAGGAGATGTCGGCTGAATACTCACCAAAGGGACCATCGGAAATGGCGTGGGCAATGACGATTTCCGGATCATCCGCCGGGGCATAGCAGACAAAGACCGAGTTGGAGATGGCTTCCATTTTGTCGTTATAAGCCTCGGCTGTCCCCGTCTTACAGGCCACCCGTATGGGGAAATCATGGAAGAGGACGCCGGTCCGGTTGGTCCTTTCCTTGGACAGGGCTACCATACCCTCCCGCAGGGCCACCATGTTGGCAGGCGACAGGTCCAGGGGCTTGTTTTCAATTCTCTCGGGAATGACGACCGTGCCATCCGGGGCCAGGACCTCCTTGATGAAATGGGGGCTGGGCAATTCATTGGTGGCATAACCGGCCACGGCCCTTGCCATCTGCATCATGCTGTAACTGTTATAGAACTGGCCGATGGAGGTCTGGCAGGTGTCAGCGATGAACCAGGTCTGGTCCTCGGGCTGGGCGTTGAGCTGTTTTTTAACCTCGCGGGAGGGACGCACACCGGCCACTTCACCGGAGATATCAAGACCGGGCATTTCACCCAGACCCAGGGTCCTGGCCATGTCGCTGATCCGGTCGATCCCCGTCTCTACCGCGATCTGGAAAAAATAGAGGTTACAGGAGGTGACCACCGCCCGGGAAAAATCAATCTCCCCGTGATAGCTATAGCAACGCCAGAGAAAACCACCGATCTCCTGGGCGCCCCGGCAGGTCAAGTGGTTGTTCATGGGCGTGATGGCAGCTGCCTCCAGGGCAGCAATGCCGGTAATGGGCTTGAAGGTGGACCCGGGGGTATAGGTTTCGGCGATTCCCCGGTTGAGGAGGGGTCGGTTTTCCGTGTCCTGGAGCAGGTCTGCCACCCGGGCTGCCGCCTGGGAGTCCCTGGCCTGGTTGATGAAATCAGCCGGGTCGAAATCCGGGTAATTGGCATTGGCCAGAACAGCCCCGGTCTTGGCGTCCAGGACCACGACACAGCCACTGGGTGCCTCCAGGATCCGCTCCCGATGCCGGCTGCCCCGATACTCCATAATCTTGCGTTCCAGTTCATCCCGGGCCACTTTTTGAATGTCCATCCTGATGGTCATCTTGACTTCCATACCGGCATTGGGCTGATTGGCGATTGAACCGGGATAAAGGATGGGAGAGGATTCGCCTTCGCCATACCAATAATCCATGGTCATGGAGCCGCTCTGGCCCCGCAGATAGGCCTCTGCCGCCTGCTCAACCCCGGTCTTGCCCAGGCTGTCCTGCATGGAATAACCGGCCGTTTTCAGACGATTGTATTCGTTGGCAGAGATCAGGCCCACATAGCCCAGGGAATGGCCCACATAGCGGCTGTCATCGGTATAACGCCTGACATATTTTTTCGTGATGACAATGCCCGGGAAGCGATAATTCTGCTCAATGAGACGGGCAGCCAGATCCTGGGGGACCTGGTCGGCCACGATCAGGGGCTGACGGCTGACATAAAGCCAGTTGTTCTCCAGGATCAAATAGCGGAGCTGCATGATCAGGAAGGCTTCACCATCCGAATAGAGGCGGCTGCCCGACTCCCGGTCGGGCTCGATGACAAAATAGTCATAGAGGAGGTAGTCGAAGAAGTCGTCGGGATCCTCCCGGACCATGCGCCGCTTCTGGCGTTCGGTCACCGCTTTTTCAGGCAGGATAAGGTTGAAGAGATCCCGGTTTGTCTGCCAGTCGACGATCTCATCATAGGTCTTGCGGAAAACGAATTTCAGGGGCTGGTCAGTCTGGAGCAGGTCCAGGTCCCTTTGCTCCTCCGGCAGGTCCAGCCAGTTGAGAAGGGGGCTCCTGAAGTCACTTCGGTATTCCCTGAAAAGAAGGGCCAGGTCCAGAAGAAAACGGTTCAGGGCCTCATTATCCATCTGGGTGGAAATCAGCTCTACCCGGTCCACGGCATCGCTTACCGCCAGGGGCAGGCCATTGGCATCTACGATATCGCCCCGGGGGGCGTCAAGCAGGACCTCGCTCATATGGCCACTGGTCTCAGGGACATAGGCCTCCTGGCTGCCAAAGAGCTGGAGGGCGCTGGTACGGAGGAGGATCAGGAAGAGAATCAGGGCCAAAAGCAGGGTCAGGATGACAAAACGACCCCCGGCCGGAAAGAGACGGCTTGGCTTTTGCGAACCGGCCTTTTTAATGGAAGGGCCCCCCGATTCCACCTGGAGATTCCCCCTCAAATCAGACATGATCCGCCCCCTTGAGGCCGGAAGTCACAGACTGGCTCTTGTCGGCCTTTTTCCAGTCTCTAAAGACCAGGGAAAAAATGCCGGTCAAAAGCAGGGCCCCGGCCAGATTGGCAGCCGTCTTGACAGGCAGGCCATCCATGACTTGGAGGAGGAGGCTTCCCAGGGAAAGGGGCTGGTCACCCAGGGGGAGGAGCCAGACAAGCAGGGAGAGGATCAGCTCCTGAACCAGACCCGCCACCAGGACCAAGAGTCCCCCCCTTATGGCATAGGCCCGCCAGGCTTCACGGGCCAGATAAGAGGCAAGGAGGCCCAGGAGCATGCCCAGGAGCATGCCTGCCCCATAGCCCCGCCCCGCCGCATAATCGCGGAGGAAGCCGGCGGCAAGGCCCAGGATGAAACTGTCATGGCCAGGTGTCCATAAACCGGCCATAAGGGGTAGGAGAAGAAGAAAGTCAGGCAGGGGCCAGGCCGGGTGCAGGGATCCTTCCAGCTGGACCAGAGCAAGGACAAAGAGGCCCGCTCCATAGATAATCAGCCGCTTCTTCAAGGAGGCATCAGGACGCATGGTCATCCTCCAGAAGGACGAAGACATAGTCAAGGTCCTGGAAGTCGGCTGCCGGCTGGACATGACAGGTCAGGATCTTGCCATGGATATCCCTTTGCAGGGCCACCACCTGGCCAACGATCAAACCTTGGGGATAAAGGCCGCTGTCCCCGGAGGTAACCAGGCGGTCCCCCGGACGGATGGGTGTCCCCTCCTCGATATTGTCGGCCAGACAAAGGCCTTGGGCTTGCAGCTCCAGGTCCCCCCGGACCCGGAAGGAGGAGCGGTAACTCCCCTCCACCTGAACACTGACCGCAAAGGCCTGATGAAGAAGGGGCATGACCTTGCTGGTCTTCAATTCGCTTGAATGAATGCGGCCGATCAGGGCCATATTTTTGTCGATGACGGGCAGGGTCAGGTCGGCCTGACTGCTCAGACCCTCCAGCCTGCCGGCCTTGATCCGGAAAAGATCAAAGAAGGGGCCCATCTCCCGGTTGAGTACCTGGGCTCCTTGAACCCGCTTGTTCTCAAAGGCCCTGACCAGGCCCAAGGCCTCTTTCAACTCCTCATAAGCCGACAGCTTATCCTGGTTCTGGAGGAGTTCCAGGTTGAGCCGGGCCATCTCCTCTTCCAGGAGACTGACCTGGTCTCTCAGCTTGCGGTTTTCGCTGACAGCCCCGAAATAGTCACCCGTCCCTTGCAGGCCTTTTTGAAAAAATGACCGGACCGGTTCAAAGACGCTGCCGAAGATATCACCCAGGCGTGAGCGGGTCGTCCCGGGTAAGGCGGTCAAGATAAAAGTTGTCAAAAGTCCCGCTGAAATCAGGACTATGACCATGATCCTGGGACCACGTCTTTTCACCTGCAAAGGGCTCCTTCCCATCGAAATGGCTTCGACGATTGATGGGAACAGTCTAGCACATGAGGGTCAAAAACCATCTGTCAGCAAAGGCCCAGGCGGCTGAAAGATGCCGAGGATTCCGCCCCCACAATGACATGGTCCAGGACCGGAATTCCCATCATCTTGCCCAATTCCCTGAACTTGCGGGTGGATTCAATATCGGCCTGGGAGGGCGATGGATCCCCGCTGGGATGATTGTGGACCAGGACCATGGAGGCGGCATTGGCCTTGACGGCCTCCCGGAAGATATCCCGGGGATGGATGACGGCTGCGGCCAGGCCGCCTTGGGATATCCTGACCGAACGGATGATCCGGTTACGGGTATCCAGGAGAAGGACATGGAATTCCTCCCGGGGCAGGTAGCGCATGGAGGCCTCCACATAGGAGATGACCTCATCGGGCCCCGAGGCTGAGGCCCTGTCCTGAACTTGACGCTGGGAGGCTGCCCTTTGGCCCAGCTCAACCGCCGCCAGTACCCGGATGGACTTGACTTTTCCAATCCCCGGTATGGCCTGCAATTCCTGGGGGGAGGCCTCCAGGAGACCTGCCAGGCCCTCGCTGGCCAGGAGGAGTTTTTGGGCCATCTGGACGGCCGTCTCCCCACCCCGGCCCGTGGTCAGGATGATGGCCAGGAGTTCAGCGTGGCTGAGGGCTCCCAGGCCCTGGTCCAGGGCTTTTTCGTAAGGCCTTTCACTTTCAGGTAGCTCTTTCATGGTCAGGGCAGCTCCCTGATCCAGGACCTTTATGGCTTCTTTTTTTGACATGTCCAAAACTCTCTTTCCATGAGTAACCCGAGATGCAGGCATCCCAAGGTTACTCTGCTTGATTTTGAAGAGATAAAAAGAGATGAGAAAGGGGCTGACAGCCCCGGTTTTATCAGGCAGGTTGACAGGCCTTGATGACCAGGATGGACAGGGCTTCCTCCCCCTCCAAACGGCCTGTTTTGACTGCCAGGTCAGCATGGAAGCTGTTCTCCAGCATCTTTTCCAGTTTCTCCATGGAGAATCGACCGGCCTGTCCCGCCAGCTTGCGGGCAAAGAAGTGACTTTGGGTCAGGCCGCTGTCAATGATCTTCTGACTGCTCTTACATTCCTTGGCTACCAGCAGGTCCCGGGTCTGGCGGGCCAGCATGGTCTGGATAAAGAGGGGGGGCTCCCGCCTGGCCAGGAGGACATCCAGCTTCTCCAGGGCCTGGTCAATCCGTCCGGCGGCAATGGCATCGGTCAAATCAAAGATCCGGCCTGTCAGATCCTCCCGGCAAAGCTGGTCAATATGGGCCAGACTGATGTCTTTTTCCCCCCTGTAGGCAAAATAGAGAAAGATGATCTCAAGTTCATTCATGATATCTGCCATGGAGGACTCACAGCGGAGGATCAGGGAATCGGCTGCCTCACGGGTGATCCGAAGCCCCTGGCGGTGACAGAGGCCGGATACCCAGCTTTGCAGATCCCCGGATTCCTGGCGGCCTATCTTGGCCGACAAGGCGCCCGCCTGGCGCATCTTCCTCAGCAGTCGATTATTGGAGACCAGCTTCTCCTCAGTGAAAATCAGCTGGCAGGAGTCTGGCAAACGGGTCAAAAGCTTTTCCAGGCTTTCATAAGTGGGGCCGGCTGGCAGGGCGGCCGAAAAAAGGCCGCTTTCATCCAGGCAAATGACCTTCTTGTCTCCCATGAAGGGGGGTGTTTCGATCTCAGCCAAAAGCTGGTCCGGATTCAGGGAGGCGATTTTGCCATCCCCTTTGATGGTGACCAGATTCATGGCCTGGAGGTCAGGGCTTACCAGGGCAGATATAAGCCGGTCCCTGACCTGGCGGATCAGGTAGCCTTCCTCGCCAGTCAGGATATAGGCAGGCCGATCCATGGCCCGCTTGAGATCTGCCACCGTTTCCTTGTAATTCAAGAGCCTGTCCAAGGGTTTTAGCATGCCCTTACCGCCTCGCTCATCAGTCTTGAGTCCCTGAAATCCATGTCCTAATCCTACCCTTTCCCCGGTCTATCTTCAAGAAAACGGCCCCGGATTGATCGGTCCGAAGGACCCGGATGCCCCGGTCTGCCAGGCGGGCCAGGACCTGGGGGTCCGGGTGCCCATAGCGGTTTTTTTCAGCCAGGGAGATCAGGGCGGTCCCAGATTGGCATTGATCCAGGAAGGCCGGGGTCGACGAAGAGCCGGAACCGTGGTGGGCCAGGTGGAGGAAGTCTGCT
Organism: uncultured Mageeibacillus sp.; assembly: GCA_964553675.1. Classification (GTDB taxonomy): domain Bacteria; phylum Bacillota; class Clostridia; order Saccharofermentanales; family DTU023; genus UBA4923. Next base: position 20,625 of record CAZKLG010000004.1, read on the forward strand.
GAAAAGTCCTGTCCGGATGCCAGCAGGCTCCCCTCCCCTTCTCCTGTCAGATCACCGGTCATGAGAAGGTCCACATGATCCAGAGTCACTTTCATGACCAGGGAATAGCGGTTGAGATCCCTGCTTGCCGGCACCCTGTCAGGATAGAGGACCTCCAGGGAAAAATCCTTGGCCTCCAGCCGATCCCCCCTTTTGAGGAAGCTGACAGGCAGGCCTTTTGACCGGGCCAGGGCCAGGAGGTCAAAGGTCAGATCCTGGGGGTCCTCCGGCCTCTGCTCCTCTTCATAAGAGGGCAGGCAAAGATGACGGATAAAACCCACCTCCATCAATTCGGCCAGGCCCAGGGCGTGGTCACTGTGACCATGGGTAAGAATGGCCAGGTCAATGGCGGCCAGCCCCAGCATGCGGGCGGCCGGGATCAGGGTCCTATAGCCCATGCCCTTGTCCCCGCCATCAATGAGGATGCTTTGACCCTGCCTTGTCAGGATCAGGCTGGCATCCCCCTGGCCCACATCCAGGAAGATGATCTGGTGTCCCTGGGGCAAAAAGAGGATCAGGACCAGGAAAAACCAGAGGAAGAAAATAATGATCCAGGTCCTGACCAGGCCTTTTTTCAACCCTCCCTTCTTTTTAACAAGGACCAGAATGAAGATCATGGGCAGGAAAAGGAGGACCCATCTGAGGGGGATGAAGGCCAGCCTGGATGAGGCCAAGCTGGCAGCCAGCCATTCAAAGAGCCTGACCCCCGGTCTCAGGCTGGTCGAAAGATAGCGGGTCAAAGTGTCGGCCAGCGGCAGTCTGGCCGGGATCAGGGATAAGAGAGCCAGGCCCAGATAGCTGCTTGACATGAGGAGGGCGGCCAGGGGGATGGCCAGGACATTGGCCAGGGGGGCCAGGAGGTGGAGACCTGGCGCCGTCATCATCTGGTAGGGCAGGATAACCAGCTGGGCGGCCAGGGAAAAACGAAAAGAGAGTCTGAGGGAGCCCAGGCCCCCTTCTGACACCCAGGAGACGGCTGCCGCTGTTGTCAGGCTCATCCAAAAACCGCTGTCATAAATGGCATAAGGGTGGATGGCCAGCATGAGGGCGCCTGCCCAAAAAAGACTGTTGAAAAGGGGCCGGTGGCGGCCCAGGGGGCCATCCAGCTCCAAACTCAGGGCCATGAGGGAGGCCCGGCTGATCCCCGATTTCCAACCGCTGAGGATACCGGGCAGGCAGATCAGGGGCAGCATGATCCAAAAGCGGCTCTTCCTTGGCAGGGAGCCAGCCGCCCAAAGACGGCGGAAGGGTCCCAGGATAAAGAGGAGATGTGTCCCTGACAGGCTGGTCAGATGGGAGAGGCCGGCCGTGGTCAGCCAGTACTGGTCCTGGTCGCTCATAAGAGACCTGTCTCCCAGGCTCAGGGACAGGAGGAGGCTGCCTCCCTCTGCCTGCCAAAAAGCCTGGTGACGAGAGCGGACATAGTCCCGGAGGCGGTCGGGGATCCTGACCAGGCTGAGGAGAAAACCCTCCCGGGGGATCAGGCGGAGGGCTTTGCCGCTGGCGGTCCCTGCAGCCCCCTTGGACCAGAGCCAGTTGCGGCGGGAAAAGCCCCCGGGATTGCGGGAGCCCTGGCCAAGCTGGAACTCAGCCCGGCCTTCCACCTGGTCCCCCTTGCGGCCCCCCTCTGTCATCCAGATCATGACCGGAATCCCTTCAGATGAGAGAATCAGCTGCCAGCGGCCCCCCTCCTCCCCTATAGGTGAAAAACCAGCGTCCAGGATCCTGCCCCGAAAATAGCTTTCTCCTTGAGGGAGCCTTGATTCCCAGATCAATAACCTGGACCGGGTCAGGAAGAAAGAGACCAGAAAAAGCAGGCTGAAGACCAGGGCAGCAGGGCGAAGCAGGAAAGGGGTCCAGGGATGTCGGCTGGAAAGGCAAGGGTTCATGATAAAAGCATGGCGGATGCCCCTGCTTTTCAGGCGGCCTGGACCCCCCTTAGCCTGACAAGGCCCGTCAAATTGTCCCGGCCAGATGCCGGCCGATAAGCTCCTTGAGATCCATGATGGACCTGTCACGGGGTTTTTGCCCGGCTGAAACGGAAATAGGCGGATAGGCCGGCCGGTCATACTCCTGGGCAAAACGGCGGATGACCTCCATGGCCTCAGTCTCAGCCTTGTGGATGGCCTGGCGGGACAGTTTATCTGATTTGGTCAGGACCACCTGCCAGTTAATGTCGAAGTGGCAAAGATAATCCAGCATCTGAAGGTCCAGATCCCCGAAACCCCGGCGGATATCCAGGAGCAGGAGGACCAGGGCCGTCGGCCGCCTGGCCTCAAAGTATTCATTGGTCACCTTTGAAAAGGCCTGGAGCTGATCCCGGGAGGTCTTGGCATAACCATAACCGGGCAGGTCCACATAATAGTGGTCCGGCGCCACATCATAAAAGAAAACCAGGCGGGTTTTACCGGGCGTCTTACTGGTCCGGGCCAGATTCCTGCGCAGGCTGAGGGCGTTTACCAGGGTGGATTTGCCCACATTGGACCGGCCCGCAAAGGCGATCTCGGCCTTGCCGGCCTTTGGAAACTGCCGGCCGGATGCGGCTGCCTTGTAGGGAATACCCGCGGTTTCATGTTTCTTTTTTCCTGGGCCTGTCATGGTCGACAGCCTCCCTTCATCTGCTATACTTGTGCCAGCGGAGGAACCACATGCAAAATCTTGCTTTTCCGGCTGATCAGTCCGTCAAAAACCTATTTGGTGACGAACCTGAACTGGCTTCCTATGGGCCTATAGGCCTGATTACCCATCAACTGGATCCCGCCCTGGCTGAGCGTATCAATCATCAACTCAGCATGAGGCGGCAGATCATGGTCAAGGAAAGACCCCACTATCTTGACATCCCCGGTTATGTGCGTGAAGATTACCGAATTAATGTAGATCTGACACGTTTCAGCTCGGGTGAGGGGAAGGCCCAGGTCATTGACAGTGTCCGTGGCCATGACCTTTTCATCCTGACCGATGTCCTCAACTATGGCGCTCATTATAATCGATACGGCAGTCAGGTGTCGATGGCACCCGACGAACACTTCCTGGATCTGGTCCGCCTCATCCTTTGTTGCCGCGACTCAGCCGCCCGTATCCATGTCATCCTGCCCTATCTTTTTGAAGGCCGCAGGTTCAGGCGGACGGCCCGGGAATCCCTGGACTGCGGGGCCATGCTCCGCTATCTCTTTGAACTGGGCATTGATAATTTCATCACCTTTGACGCCCATGACTCCCGGGTGGCCAATGCGGTCCCCAACTGCAGCTTTGAATCCTTCCCCACCTCCTACCAGAGCATCCGGACCATCCTGGAGACGGTCCCTGATCTTCAGATCAGCGGTGATTCCCTCATGATCGTCAGCCCCAATGAAGTCAGCATCAACCGCTGCATCTTCTTTGCCTCGGCCATGAAGGTCCCCCTGGGCATCTTCTACTCCCGCCGGGACTACCAATATATCCAGGACCAGCTCCATCAGGTGGTCACCCGGACCTATCTGGGTGAATCCGTCCAGGGCAAGGACATCATTATTGTCAGTGACATGCTGGACAGTGGCAGCGACATGATTGCCTCGGCCAGTGAATTGAAAACCAAGGGGGCCAAGAGGATCTTTTGCGCCGTTTCCTTCTCCCAGTTCACCCAGGGGATCGACAAGGTCCGCCAGGCCTGGGAAAGCGGCATTATCGAGCGGGTCTTTTCCACCGATATGTCCTACCGGCCGCCGGAAGTGCTCTCTTCCCCCTGGTATACCGATATCCCCATGGCTGATGATCTGGCCCTCCTGATCTCAGCCCTCAACCATGATGCCTCCCTGTCCCGCCTCATGGCCCCGGCAGCCCGCATCGAGGCCCTTTTAGCCGAGCGGGGCCATTTAAAAAGTCAAGATGATCAAGAGGACCGCCAGCTCTCCTTTGTTGATATGGGCGGCCCGTCAAGTAGCCAGGAGTGAGATTGATGACACCAGAAGAATTGAAAAAAGTCACAAAACGTTCGGATAAAAACTATTATGTCTACGACCAATACGGCAACAATCCCATGCAGACCATCGCACCGGTGGCCCTGGTGGCCCTCAAGGGGGCCCGGGACTTGTCCATGGAGGTCAATCATGCCCTGGTGACCCGCCGCAAGGATTACCTGACCGAGGCCATGCCTGAGAAAATTTCACCCGGCTTCCTCCGTGAGGACTTCCATGTCCCGGTCAACACCTTCCGTTTCTCCTCAGGTGAGGGCAAGGCGGTCATCGAACGGACCATCCGGGGCCATGACCTTTACATCCTCTGCGACGTGACCAACTTCTCCATCACCTACAAGATGCGGGGAGCCTACAATCACATGAGCCCCGACGACCACTACCAGGATCTGAAAAGGGTCATCCTGGCGGCCTCAGGCAAGGCCCGCCGGATCAATGTCATCATGCCCTATCTCTACGAGGGCCGCCAACACCGCCGCAATGCCCGTGAGTCCCTGGACTGTGCCCATATGCTGATCGAACTGGACCAGCTGGGGGTTGACAACTTCATCACCTTTGATGCCCACGATGACCGGGTGGCCAATGCCACCCCCACCTCAGGCTTTGAAAACGTACCCACCACCTACCAGGTCCTGGAGACCATGGTCAGGAGCTATCCGGAGATGCGCTTCCTCCACGATGAGATGATGATGATCAGCCCCGACGAGGGCGCCATCTACCGGGCCATGTACTATGCCTCGGTCCTGGGCATCCCCATGGGCACCTTCTATAAGCGCCGGGATTACACGGTGGTGAAAAACGGCCGCAACCCCATCATCGCCCATGAGTTTTTGGGCGGCTCCCTGGACGGCCGGGATGTCATTATTGTGGATGATATGATCTCTTCGGGGGAATCCATGCTGGAGATTGCCAAGACCCTCAAGGCCCGCAAGGCCAGACGGATTTTCTGTGTGGCCACCTTCGGTCTTTTCACCGACGGCCTCTCCCCCTTTGACAAGGCCTATGAAGAGGGCACCATCGACGCCGTCTTCTGCACCAATCTGATCTACCGGACCCCTGAGCTCCTGGCTTCCCCCTGGTATCGGGATGTCAGTGTCTCACGCTTTTTGGCCCTGATCATCGATGCCCTCAATCACAATGCCTCCCTGTCCTCTCTCCTGGATCCCACGACCAAGATCAGAAAGCTCCTTCGAGCCATCGGCAACGACCGCTTCCAGGACTAGAGAATCCTGGGGCCCAAAGGCAGGCCCCCAATCAAATGAAAATGCACATGCATGACCGTCTGACCAGCATCTTCCCCACAGTTGTTGATCAGACGGAAACCCTTGTCCTCCAGGCCCAGGGCCTGGGCGATGGCCGGCAAGGCCTCATGGAGCTTGTCCAGATGCCGGCGGCCCCCGGCCTGGCCTGACATGGTCAGAAGGTCGGGATAGTGGGCCTTGGGCACGATGAGGACATGGACCGGGGCCACCGGTTGCAGGTCTTCAAAGGCCAGGACATGATCATCCTCGTAGACCTTCTTTGAAGGCAATTCCCCCCGGACGATTTTGCAAAAGATACAGTCTTTCATGGGTCTCCTCCCCCAAGCTTATGATTGGTCCTTTATCAGCTGACGGACGGCTTCCATGGCCTCTTCCACCTTGGCCGGCTCCCGGCCACCTGCCTGGGCCATATCGGCCCGGCCGCCCCCCTTGCCTCCCGTGATCAGGGCCGCCTGGCGGACCAGGTCTCCGGCCTTGAGGCCTTTGTCGACGGCCCCGGCTCCCAGCATGGACAGCCAGAGGACCTTGTCTTCCGAGGTGGCCGCCAAAAGAACAACGGCATCCGCCCCCAGGCGGTCCCGGAAACGGTCTCCCGCCTCCCGCAGGCCCTGGGCGTCATAGCCGGGCAGGACCTGGAGCAGGGTATGGAAGGGCCCGATCACTTCTTCTTTGGCAGTCAGATTATCGACGGATTCGGACAGCTTCTGGCTTTCCAGGCGCTTGATCTCCTGGCGGAGGGCACGGATGCCTTCATCCAGGCTGTCAATCTTGGCCATAAGCTCGCCCTTGGGCGCCCGCAGGCGGGCCTCCAGGTCCTTGAGAAGGCGGGCTTCCTCAGCCGCCTCTTCATGGGCCCGGTGACCGGTGACAGCTTCAATCCGCCGGACACCTGAGGCAATCCCCGCCTCTGACAAAATCCGGAAGAGGGCGATCTGGCCCGTTGAAGTCAAATGGGTGCCCCCGCAAAGTTCTTTGGACAGATCCCCACAGGAGACCACCCGGACCTGGTCTTCGTATTTTTCGCCGAAAAGAGCCACGGCGCCCGAGGCCCTGGCCTGGTCAACCGTCATCTCTTGGGTGACAACCGGCAGGTCCTCCAGGATGGCCTGGTTGACAAAATGCTCGATGGCTTCCAGGTCTGCCTGGCTGACCGGGCCATCATGCTGGAAATCAAAACGCAGGCGGTCAGGCGAGACAAAGGAACCCTTCTGTGAGGTCTCCTCCCCCAGAACCGCCTTGAGGCCGGCATGCAGGAGGTGGGTAGCTGTATGGTTTCGGGCCGTGGCCTTTCTTTCCCGGGAGGCCACGGACAAACGGATGCTTTGCCCTGCCTGGAGATTGCCCTGGTCCACCCTGGCCTCGTGAAGGACCAGGCCATCGCCTGTTTTTTCGGCCTTGACAATGGTGGCCAGGCCCTCTTGACCCTGGCGGGCCAGCCCCTGGTCTGGACTCTGGCCGCCGCCCAGGGCATAGAAGGGGGTCTCGGCCAGCAGAAGGTAGACTGTCTCCCCCGGCCCGGCTTCCTGGACCAGGTCCAGGGACTTGCCGTCCTCTGACACCTTGAGCAGGTAGAGGAGCGGGGACTCATTTTCAAGATACTGATAGCCGATAAAGGAAGTGGCTCCTAAGGACTTGACCTCCTCGGGCAGGGCCAGGCTCCCCCAGGCGGTGGACGTCTTTTCCAGGAAATCTTCCCGGGCCCGGGATCTTTGGACTTCCATGGCTTCCTCAAAGCCTGCCATATCAACCGTCATCCCCTGCTCGCGGACGATCTCCAGGGTCAGTTCGATGGGAAAACCAAAGGTATCGTGAAGGCGGAAGGCCAGGTGGCCCGGTAAACGGTCAGAGCCCTTGGCCCGTTCTTCTTCACAGGCCTCATTCAAGAGGGCCAGACCCTGGCGGACAGTCCGGTCAAAGCGCTTCTCCTCGGTTTCCAAAGTGGCGATGATGGCCTCCCGACGCTGAAGCTCGGGATAATGTTCCACCGACTGCTCGATGGCCACCCTCATGATGGGTGACAGGAAGGGACGGTCCAGGCCCAGGAGACGACCCTGCCTGGAGGCCCTGCGGATCAGGCGGCGGAGGACATAGCCCCGGCCCTCATTGCCGGGCAGGATACCGTCGGCGATCATCATCATGGCCGAACGGACATGGTCGGTGATGATCCGGATGGCGATATCATCGGCCTCACTGGCCCCATAGACCCGGGAAGTCTCCTGGCAGACCTGATCCAGGATGGCCCGGATGGTATCCACCTCAAACATGGAGCCTACATCCTGGACCATGGCCGCGATCCTTTCCAGACCGGCACCCGTGTCAATATTCTTCTTGGCCAGGGGCAGATAGGTCCCGTCCTCCTGCTTGTCGAACTGGGTGAAGACCAGGTTCCAGTACTCCATGTAACGGTCGCATTCGCAGCCCACCTTGCAGTCGGGGCTGCCACAGCCGTATTTTTCACCCCGGTCGAAAAAGAGCTCAGAACAAGGGCCGCAGGGACCGGTACCATGCTCCCAGAAATTCTCCTCGTCAAAGCGGCTGATCCTGTCGGCCGGTACCCCGGTCTCCAGCCAGAGGTCATAGGCCTCATCATCATCCACATGGACCGTGATATGGATCCGCTCTTCCGGCAATTCCAGGACATCCAGGGAAAATTCCCAGGCCCAGCGGATGGCCTCCTTCTTGAAGTAGTCGCCAAAGGAAAAGTTACCCAGCATCTCAAAGAAGGTCCCGTGGCGGCTGGTCCGCCCTACCCTTTCAATATCAGGGGTCCGGATACATTTCTGGCAGCTGGCCACCCGGGGGGAGGGGGGGCGCTCTGCCCCCGTAAACCAGGGCTTGAGGGGGGTCATGCCGGCATTGATCAAGAGGATGGAGGGGTCATTTTCCGGCACCAGGGAAAAGCTGGGCAGGATAAGATGGTCCCTCTCCTTGAAAAAGTCCAGGTAAAGGCTGCGTACAGTATTAAGGCTCAGTGCTTTCACATTCTTCTCCTTTTAAGGTCTTTTATGAGTAAAGGCCCGGATTACCGGGCCTTTTTATCATGTCCGTCTGACAGACGGTCAGTCGCCCTGCAATTCAGACAGCGGCGGGATTGCGATTTCATTCCCGACGAAGAGATTGTTGACGCTCATGCCGTTATACTCGGCCAGCTTCTCACACAGGGTCTCACTTGCCCGGTCATAGTAGCGCATGCAGATGCCCCACCAGGTATCATTGGCAACCACCACGTGGATCTTGTCCAGGGTCTCCGTTTCGGTCGGCTCAGGCTCGGTGGTCGTCGGAGGCGTCGTCGGAGGCGGCGGGTCAGTGGGTACCACCAGGGATTCGGAAACCGGGGGATCGGTCTCCACAGGAGGCTTCTTGCCGCCGAAGATCAGCTTGACCAGGGCGATCACGCAGATGACGATGATGGTGATCAGGATGGCGTAAAAGACAATACGGCGGGTCCGGTCCGAACCTCTTTGGGGCCGGCGGCCATAGGGCCGTTCGTCTTCATAGTCATCATAGTCACCGTAAAGATCATAGTCCTGACGGCCTGAATCCAGGTCATCCCCGGTTTCCCAAAGACCATCAGCCGAAGCGTAATCATCATAGGCCGGCATTTGTTGACGGCTGCGTTTTTGTGCGGCCGTTGAATAGGCAAAGACAGGTAGCTGATCCTCAGATTCGGAGGGAGGAGGCTGACTGAAATAGTCATCATCCTTGAATCTGCCGGGCCTGGCTGCTGGTTCCTCAAAGGGGTCATAGGCGTCGGGGTCTATATGGGGGACCACCGCTTCAAAGGGCTCGGTGGCTTCACTGACCGGAAGGGGTGGCAGATCCCAGGCAGGCAGACCCAGGTCTTCCTCTTCCCTGGGGGCATCCCGCCTGCCCCGGTCCATCATATCCTGGCGCTCATAGCGCTGGGTCCTGGCCAGGCCCGGATCTTGGGGCGCTTTTTCGGGCAGGACTACCGGTTCCATGGCCTGGGTGGCAAAACGGCCCAAGCTGAACTTGGCGGCCGGTTCATCGGTCTTGAGGGCCTGGACCTGGGAGACGGCCAGCTGGATGGGCGTACCGGGCATCTGGGAGGCCGCCGCTGTCAGTATCAGGCCGGCAGCATCCATCTGGTCCTCGGCATCGGCCAGAAGCCGCATGATTTCCCTTTGACCGATGACGTCAAAAAGATCACCGTTACAGAGGAGGAAAAGGTCCCCCTCTTCCACCTGGGCGATATTGGAATAGCGGATGGCACCGGCTTCACCGGCAATGAAATCCTCAACGCCTTCGACAGGATCCCCGTAAAGGTCAATGGACTCCAGGTCCTTTGAGAGGCCTGTCAGGGGGTAGAGTACTTCCTGGCGATAGATAAAGGCCAGGCCTTCACCTACCGTCACAGCGGCCAATTCACCATCACGGACGATGACACCGGCAAAATAAGGTGGGCGGGCCAGGTCATCACCCAGCTTCAGGCCCCCTGTCACATCCAGGGCCGCCTCAGCCAGGTCATTGATATCGCTGTCGATATCACCTGCATCCGAATAAACCTGGTCAGACAGTTTTTTCAGGGGCTCCTGCCAGGCGGACAGGCGGTCACGCGCATCCGAGGGATAGGCAAAGACGGAGATAAGAAAACCGCGGCCCTCCCGGTCCAGGGTCATGTTGGCCGCACGCAATTCCCTTTTCCCCGGGAATTTTCCGTCAAGACAATAAGCGTCCGCCACCCCTTCGACCGGGTAGTAACGGGCGTTGACCGTCGTCAGTAAGCGTGTCTTGGTTGGCGCCGGTGCCTTAGCCATAATCAGCCTCCTCTATCGAAATGGATTGAAAGATCTTCCGCTCCAGCTTGTTTCTGACAGTTTATCACAAATGGGTCAAATCTGACCCGCCCTCAGCCCGGAGGCAGGGGATCAAATCCCCGCTCACCGCATAGAAAGCGGGCATAATCAAAATCCTGGGGCAGGGTCAATTTGAAGTTGGCCGGATCCCCCTGGACAGCCCTGACCGGGTAGCCTATACCCAAGAGGAGTTCAAGATCATCGGTCACTTGCCGGCCCTGTGTCCGGGCCAGACTGGCGGCCTTGATCAGGACATCCAGGTCCGCTCCCTGGGGTGTTTGCATGGCGGCCAGCCGCTCCCTGGCCAGGGTCTTGTCAAAGTGGATGCCATCCGCATCCATGAGGCGGACCGTGTCCGGGATGGCCAGGACAGGGCCTGCGCCACAATGATGGCGGCGGATCGTGTCAAGGAGCCGGCTGATCAGCTCAGGGGGAAGGAAACAGCGGGCTGCGTCATGGATGAGAGCAATGGCCTCTTTCTGCCCAAGCTGGTCCATCCAGGCCCTGGCAGCCAGAAGTCCCCTGTAGGCGGATTCCTGGCGATTGTCACCCCCCAGGGTCAGGCGGACTCTTTCCTGGTCAAACTTATCGGCCATGATCCGGGCCGCTTTTTCTTCATCTTTTTTTGACAGGACCAGGACAAGTGAAGCGATCCGGGGATGGCTGAGAAGACTGGAGGCGGCCCTTTCCAGGACGCTGACACCTGCCAGGGGGAAGAAGATTTTATTGACCTCCTGACCGGACCGGCTTCCCGAACCGGCAGCCAGGAGGATAGCCACCACCCGGGGCTGATCGTGAAGGTCAAGGGATCCGGTCATGGGCGGCCCTCCTTGGAAAAGATCAGGTCAAAGGCTTCATTGACTTCACTGACATAGAAGACCTGGACCCCCTCCCTGGCCTCAAAGCGGGACAGCTTATCCTTGGCAGAAGAGGGGAGGATGAAGCGGGTCCAACCCGCCCGGTATGCTTCCTCCAGGGCTTCTGACATCCGGGCAATCCCCCTGATCTCCCCTGTCAGTCCCACCTCTCCCAAAATAAGGGCCGGGACGGCAATGGCCTGCTCCTTGACCGAAGAGATGAGGGCAGCCAGGACGGCCAGGTCCACCGAGGTTCCCTTGACTTTGAGACCGCCTGTCACATTGACATAGGCATCCAGGGCGGAAAAATCAATGCCGGTCTTCTTACCTGCCACAGCCATGAGCATGATCAGTCTGGACCGGTCCAGACCCTGGGCCATGCGGATGGGTGAACCATAGTTGGATTCAACGGTCAGGGCCTGGATTTCCAGGAGCAGGGGCCGGCTGCCCTCGACCAGGGCGCTGACCACGGAACCGGGGACATTCTTGGGCTTGCCGTCCAAAAAGAGACCCGTCGCCTCCTGGACCGGTATCAGGCCCTTGCCGGTCATCTCAAAAATGCCGATTTCATCGGTGGCGGCAAAGCGGTTCTTGACCGAACGGAGGATGCGGAGGACTCCCTCTTTTTCCCCCTCAAAGTAAAGGACTGTATCCACCATGTGCTCCAGGACCCGGGGTCCGGCGATGGCCCCTTCCTTGGTGACATGGCCGGTCAGGATGATGCTGGTCCCCAGGGATTTGGCCATACGCAAAAAGCCCATGCCGGCCTCCCTGACCTGGGCCAGGGAGCCGGGCGCCGAGGGCAGGTCCTCCGAATAGACAGTCTGTATGGAATCGATGATGACCAGCTGGGGCTGGCGCTCCCGGATGACCCTTTCAATGGCCGACAGGCGGGTGCTGGTCAAAAGGGGTATCTGCTTATCCCCCAGGCCCAGGCGGCGGCTCCTGAGGCCGATCTGGGCGGCTGATTCCTCACCGCTGACATAGAGGACCTTGTCTGAGGGCAAATTGCCTAAAATGGCCAGGGCCAGGGTGGATTTGCCGATCCCCGGGTCGCCCCCCAGAAGCATGAGGGAGCCGGCCACCAGGCCGCCGCCCAGGACCCGGTCCAGCTCGGAGATCCCGGTTGAGGTTTTAGGGTCCTGCTGGACCTGGAGGCTGGACAAATCCAGGATCTGGGCTTTTTCGTCCAGGTCACTCCCCGTCTCCAGCCAAGAGCCTCCCTTGCCGCCAGCCTTGGGGGCGCTGACTTCTTTTTGAGCATGGAAGGAATTGTAGTCCCCACAGGAAGGGCAGCGCCCCAGCCAGCCGATGCTTTCGTGACCGCAGGATTCACATACATAGAAGGTCTTTGCCTTGGCCATCCTTTTCCTCCCAAAATCCGGGCCCTGACCCATCAAGCTGGGTTAGCCCGATCATTCGTGATAAAATACATAAATCAGTTATATTGATTATAACCGAGTCGCTCGTTGTCAGGCGCCCCCCAGGACAGGGACCGGTGCCATCCTTGAGAAAAGGAGGAGGCCTATGTTCACCCAATTCCCCGATCCTTCCATTGTCGATCCTGCCTTCCAGGCTCACTTTGATATTCCCGACCTGACCATGCACGACCTGGTCGCCCAGATCTGCCAGGAACGGCCCCAGGAGGAGGCCCTGTCCTTTCTCAATGCCCGCATGTCCTTTGGCCAGCTGGAGGCGGAAATTGACGACTGCAGCCGAGGCCTTCTGGCCCTGGGCTTCAAGGCGGGCGACGCCTTTGCCATCTGCCTGCCCAATATCCCTGAAACGGTCATCCTTTTTTATGCGGTCAACCGTCTGGGCGGTATCTGCAATATGATCCACCCCCTGGCCCCGGCCGCCCAGGTCCTGGAGATCCTCCAGGACACCAAGAGCCGTTTTCTTTCCTTTCCGGATATTTTCCTGGGGCGCCTGGCCCAGGAGATCGAAGCTCAGCGGGATGAAACTGAGCTGGAAGGCCTGGTCATCGTGCCTATGGGCCGGTCGGCCGATCCCCTCAGCCGCTTTGGTCTCTGGCTGACCAAGGCCAGAAAGGCCCGCCGCCTCATGCCCAAGTCTCCCCTCTGGCAGATCTGGGATGACATGATCCAAAAAGGTCAGGCCGCCAGCCCTCCCCTGCCCCAGACAAGCCCTGATCCTGACCGGGTCTCCGTCTATCTTCACAGCGGAGGCACCACGGCAGCCGCCAAGACCATCATGTTGTCCGACCGGAATTTCAATGGCATTGCCTGCCAGATCTTCACGGCGCTTGGCTTCCCCCTGGACGAACCCCGCCCCTATGGGGAGTCCTTTGTGGCCATCCTGCCTCTTTTTCATGGCTTTGGCCTCTGTATCGGCATGCATGCCATGCTGGTCAATGCCGCCGCCTGTATCCTGGTCCCCCAGTTCTCCACCAAGAATCTGGCCAAGATCATCCGCCAGCAAAAACCAAGCCTCATGGCCGGTGTCCCCACCCTCTTTGAGGCTGTCCTCAATGACCCCATCATGAAAACCGTGGATTTTTCCTGCTTCAGGGCCCTCTTTTGCGGGGGTGACTCCTTGACCCCGGAACTCAAGGGCCGCTTTGATGCCTTCCTGGCCCAACACGGGTCCGACTGCCGCCTTCGGGAGGGTTACGGCCTGACCGAGACGGTCACGGTCTGCAGCCTGACCCACGACGTCTCCTCTGACCGGAGCGGAATCGGGCTCCCCCTCTCCAACATGGAGATGAAAATCATTGATCCCGAGACCAAGGCACTCATGCCAGACGGAGAAATCGGCGAGATCTGCGTCACGGGTCCGACGGTCATGAAGGGCTATTTACATGAACCTGACCTGACCGCCCAGGCCCTGGTCCTCCATGAGGACGGCAAGGTATGGGTGGAGACCGGCGACCTGGGCTACCGGGAAGCCGACGGCTTTTATCACTTTACCAGCCGGATCAAGCGGATGATCAAGGTCTCCGGTATCCCCGTCTATCCCATGCAGGTGGAAAGCATCATCGCTGAATTGCCTGAGGTTTTGCAGGTGGCTGCCATCGGTGTCCCCCACCCCTATCAGATGAATGTCATCAAGGTCTTTCTCAAGGTCAAGGAAGGTACCGACAAGGAGGCCCTGGAAGAGGAGATCATCCGGATCACCAAGCGCCAGCTCCTCCGCTATGCCGTGCCCAGGGAATTTGAGTACCTGGAAGAATTCCCCCTGACCCTGATCGGCAAAATAGACCTCAAGGTCCTGGAGGAAGAGGAAAGACTTAAAAGAGAAGGGGCAGAAAGCCAGGCTTAGGCTGACTCCAGGCTCTGACGGATGAAGACCGTCATATCATCTGCCTTATGGGCCAGATAGTCCGGTGACAGGTCCTCCAGTTTTTGGAGGGGTTGAAAGCCCCAGCTGACTGCGATGGTGGTCATGCCGGCTGCCCGGCCGGTTAAAATATCGATGTCGCTGTCCCCGATAAAGAAGGACCTGGCTGGATCCGCATCCAGGCGGGCCAAAAGTGCCAGGGTCGAAGCAGGGTCCGGCTTGAGCGGGACCCCGGGGAGGCTGCCCCGGATCTCATCAAAGCGATGGGGTGGAAAGACCTGGGCCAGAACCGCCGGCGACAGCCGGTCGGACTTGTTGGTCATGACAGCCAGCTTGAAGCCCATATCCGCCAGGATATCCAGACTTTCCTCAATGCCTTCAAAAGCCTCAACCTTGTAGGTGCTGAGCCGGGGAAAGATGTCCCTGTAAATAGCCTGGGCCCGGTCGATCAGGGCCTGGTCCTCAATACCCGCAGCTGCCATCATCCTGTCAACCAGAACCTTCTGGCCCATGCCGACAAAGGTCCTGACTTCCTCCTCCCCAAAGGGAGGAAGGCCCAGGCTATCCGTGGTTGCCCGGCAGGCGGCGACCATGGAGGGCATGGTATCAAGGAGGGTCCCGTCCAGATCAAAGACGGCGGCTCTGTGTTTGGGCTCATGGGTCAGGGGCATGGCTTTCCTGCTTTCTAAAAAAAGTGCCCGCTTGGGCAAGCGGGCCTTTCTGGTGGACGATAAGAGATTCGAACTCTCGACCTCTGCGATGCGAACGCAGCGCTCTCCCAACTGAGCTAATCGCCCGGGTCACGTCCGCCAATCGCCGGACGCCAAGTCATTTTATCATATGGGGCCCATTTGTCCAGCCAGGCCGGGACAAAATCAACCATAGAGAAGGCTGACAAGCCAATTGGTCAAACGGACGGGAAGACACTTGAAGGCCAGGAGGATAAGCCGATAGGAAAAGCCCAGGCCATAGAGGGGCTTGGGTGCCCTTTTGGAGGCGACCCGGATCATCCGCCTGGCTGTCAGGGCCGGACTGGTCCCCTGGCGTTCATCCTTCTCCATACGGGCCACTGATTGCGGACAACGCTGGCCATAGGCCGTCAGGGGGCAGACATCCTTCTGACGGTTATCGGTAAAGGGGGTGGAAACATCCCCCGGCATGACGGCAATGGCCCGGACACCAAAGGGTTTCAACTCCGTGTTCAAGGCCAGGGCCAGCATGTTCAAGGAGGCCTTGCTGGCCGAGTAAAGGCTTTGGAAGGGCAAGGAGACGACCGCAGCCACTGAACTGGTCATCATGATCCGGCCCCCGGCTTTTTCCAGGAGGGGCATGGCCCGGCTGATGACCTCCAGGCCTGAAAAGACATTGACATCAAACTGGCGGATGACCTCTGCCTTGGGGGTATCAACCAGGGCGCCGGCGATCCCGAAGCCAGCATTGGAAAAAAGAAGATCCAGCCTGTCCGTCTCTTGAAAGATGGCTTGGAAGGCCCGGTCCAGGGCCTCCTGATCCGTGAGATCGCAGGCGATTTGCCGAAGATCCCCCCCTGCTGAATAGGCCTCCCTTTCCAAAAGGGACCGGGACAGGCTGAAGACCTGGCAATCTTTTTCCAGGAGCTGATCCACCAGGGCCTTGCCGATCCCCGAACTCCCCCCCGTCACCAGGACTTTTTTAAAGGTAAACACCATCCACCTCCCCTATCTTCTCAAGCAAAATCAAATGAAGCGACCGGCTGGTAGACCAGCTGGCCTCCCTGTCGATCCGACCAGAAGAGGGCCATGGAAGCAGGCTTGTAGGGAGCCAGACCGGGAAAGAGTGACAGAAACTGAGGCTTTTCCAGGAAAGAACCCCAGGCCTGACGGGCCAAGGTCAGGTGGGGCCGGTAAGGCCGCTTATCAAGATCAAGGCCCAGGTCGATCAAGGCCTCTCTTTCCCGCCTCTGATAGTCGAGCAAGGCCTGGTCGGCTGCAAGTTGCCAAACGATGAGGTCGCCCCCCGACCGCCGTCTGAAGCGGTCTCCACCCTCCGCAATCAGATTGGGGGGCTGGCTTCGGTCCAGCTGGGACAGGCTTTCTATGATCTCAGGCAGGCGCTTGCTTTCACCGATAAAATTCAGGGTCAGATGCAACCTTTGGGCCGGGACAAAACGGGCCTCAAGGCCAGCCTTCCTCAAAGCCTCCTGGACTTGAAGGTTGGCCTCCAGCCAGGGGGCAGGGAGCGGGATGGCCGTGAACAGTCTTTTGGTCTCCTCTTTCATAGCCCTCATTGTCTCACAGAAAAAGGAGGATGAAAAAGGTCCCCCACCCGGGAGGACCTTTCCATCTCCAGATCTTTAAATCTTTTAGCTGAGCAAGGACTGAATCCAGCTCAAGAGATTGAAGCGGGAGAAGACCACACCCATGACCAGGGAGACCACTGACATGATCTTGATCAGGATATCCAGCGAGGGGCCGACCGTATCTTTCAGGGGGTCACCCACGGTATCACCCACGATGGCGTGCTTGTGCTCTTCGGAGTCACGGCCGATGCCTTCGACACCACCCACCTCAATGAACTTCTTGGCATTGTCCCAGGCACCACCGGCATTACCGGTGAAGAGGGCCAGCATGATGGCCGACAGGGTCGAACCGATCAAAAGGCCAGCCACAAAGAGGGGGCCGAAGACGAAGCCGGAAATAACCGGGAAGAGGACGGCAAAGAGGGCCGAGACCCGCATCTCTTTCAAGGCACCCTTGGAGGAGATGGCAATACAGGTCTCATAGTCAGGCAGTACTTCACCTTCCAGGAGTCCCTTGATCTCACGGAACTGACGTCTGACTTCCACCACCATGAGGCGGGCCGCCTTGGTGACTGAGTCGATCAGCATACCTGAGAACATGAAGGGCAGGGCGCCACCGACGATGAGCCCGACCAGGGTCAGGGGCTGGATGACGTCCAGGACGATCCGCTCGCTGGGCGGGGTAAAGGTGAAAAGATAAGAGGTCATGACGGAGAGGGCGGCCAGGGCAGCAGAGCCGATGGCAAAACCCTTACCGATGGCAGCTGTGGTGTTACCGACAGCATCCAGGGTATCCGTGATCTGACGGACTTCCTCATCCAGGAAGCTCATTTCGGCAATACCACCGGCGTTATCGGCGATGGGGCCGTAGGTGTCAACGGAAACGGTGGCCGTCACAAAGGAGAGCATGCCCGTAGCGGCCATGGCCACACCGTACATACCAGCCAGCTGATAGGCACCCAGGATAGCCAGACCCAGGGTCACGCAGGGATACATGGTGGACTTCATGCCCACGGCCAAACCTTCTGTGACCGTCAGGGCAACCCCTTCCTTGGTCGACTCGGCAATGACCCGGGTCGGCTTATAGGAATAGGAGGTGTAATATTCGGCAAACATTCCGATGACAATACCGCTGATGACGCCCATGCTGGAGGCCAGAAGAGGTGAAAGCCAACCGGCCGTAAACTGGGCACCCTTGAGTTCTGCCGGGCTGATTTTGCCAAACATGAACCAGGCCAGGACGGCACCGAAGACCAGGGTCAGACCGGCTGAAATCCAGGTTGATTTATTGAGTTCATGATGAGGGTTGTCGGACAATTTCTTTTTCCCCAGCAGGGAGAAAATGCCCAGGACGCAGGCAATCAAACCACCGGCTGCAAAAACCAGCGGATAATTGATCATGGCCACGACCAGGCCCTTGGTCACATCGATATGGTGGCTGCGGAAGACTTCGCAGGCCAGGATAATGGCTGACAGGATGGCGCCTGCATAGGACTCCAGAAGGTCTGAGCCCAAACCGGCTACGTCACCGACGTTGTCGCCGACATTGTCTGCGATGGTGGCGGGGTTCCTGGGGTCATCCTCAGGGATGTTATATTCGGTCTTGCCAACCAGGTCTGCGCCCATATCAGCTGCCTTGGTGTAGATGCCGCCGCCCACACGATTGAACATGGCGATAATGGAGCATCCCAAAGCGTAACCTGACAGGGTGATGGTGAAAGTAGTCGGCAGACCCCACCAGTTGATGTGTTCAACGCCGTCAATAATATCCTGCATCTGACCCAGGCCTTGGCCAAAGACCAGATAGACGATAATAATGCCCAAAAGAGCAAAACCGCCAACACAGAGGCCCATGACGGTACCGCCCCGGTAGGCGACCTTGAGGGTATCGCCCAAGCTGCGGGTTTCCCGGGCCACGTTGGTCACGCGGACGTTGGAATAGGTGGCTATTTTCATACCGATAAAGCCAGCCAGGGCACTCATGACGGCCCCGATGACAAAGGCAATGGCCATCTGCCAGGTGATCATGATGCCCAGCACCACGGCGATAATGGCCGCGATAATGGCCACGATCTTATATTCGTAATTAATAAAAGTCGCTGCACCCAGTCGAATGGCTGCGGCGATTTCCTGCATCCGCTCGGTCCCTTCCTCCATGCGCTTGACGGCAAAATAGTTGACTGCCGCATAGCCCAGGGCCAGGACGGTCCCGAAGACCATGATGATCGTTAAGATGACTACACTCATCTCTACACTCCTTATTGAATTAGTCGGGCAAAGAAATATGACTTAGGGCACACCCCTCCCCGCTTATACCTCATAGATATTAGCATGTTAACAGACAAATGCAAGGGGCTGACCGTCCAAAGGGCGAAGCCCGGGCCTTTTTCAAAGCACCGGGCTTCCTTTCAGCTGTCTTGACAGCAATGTCTGACTCGATCGACTTCTATTTGCCGAACTGAGCGTCGTTGTTGCCACTGGTCGAGGTCCACATCTCAAGCATGTTGACGGGGTCGTTGAAGTCGGCGATCCAGCCGTGGCGGGCCACGTCATAGTTACCGGCTTTTCTCTCAGCCAAGGTGGTATCCCAATCCATCTGGTTGGCAGTCATCTCGATACCCAGCTGGGCCAGGTCGTCCATGATGATCTGGGCGATGGCGGCGTGAGCTTCGTGGGTATTGAAGAGATAGTCAATGTGGATGGGTTTGTCCGGCAGGAGCTTGCCGTCTGCATCGAACTCGTAGCCGGCTTCGCTCAAGAGGATTCTTGCCATACCCAGATCCTGCTCATAGGGGAAGTAGCCCGCTGTGGCAGCATCCGGATAGGTGTAGCTGTCAGTATTGCGCTTGAACTCATGACCCGTGCCATCCAGCATCAGGGGCGGCAGGAAGGAGTTGGCCAGGGTCTGGCCGGTCTGGCCGACCGCGTCCACGATGTACTGACGGTCAATGGCGTAGGAGATGGCCTGACGCACTTTTGCCGCCTGCTCAACGGTCATGCCAGCGAACATGTCTGACTTGACGTTGAAGATGACAAAGTAGGTGCCCAGGTTGTCCACCACGTAGAATTCGGGGTTGTTCTCTTCCAGCAGGGTCTTGATTTCATCGGGCGGAACATTATCGATGAAGTCCAGGCTGCCATCCTTGTAAGCTGCGAAGATGGTCGGATCATCGTCAGACAGCATGAAGTGGAGCTTCTGGAGCTTGACATTGTCGGCGCGATGGAAATGCGGGTTCTTTTCGAAGGTGATGCTCTCGTTGTGAACCCAGCCGGTGTTGACGAAGGGTCCGTTGGAGACGTAGCCACCATCCTGGGTCCAGGCGGCGGGGTCTTTGATCTTGCCATCGGCATCTCTGTAGCCAGGGGCGTTTTCAACTGAATCCTTGTGGACCGGGAAGTAGGTGGGGAAGGCACACAGGTCGAGGAAGTAAGCTGTGACAGCTTTCAGCTCGATGGTCAGTGTCTTACCGTCTTCAGAAGCGGTAACAGCCATGGCCTCTACATCTTCCGTGTCATCTTCGGGGTAGCCCTTGATGCAGTCCAGCATGTAGCGGTAGTCAGCGCCCAGATCCGGATCGGCTGCACGCTTGAGGGAGTACTCAAAGTCGTGGGCGTCAAAGGCATCGCCATTGGACCACTTGAGGCCTTCACGCATGGTGAAGACATAGGTCATGCCGTCATCCGAGATGTCGATCTTCTCGGCCGTGTCGGGGATCAGGTTCATGTTCTCGTCATAGGTCACCAGACCTGAGAAAGAGTTGACCGCCATGACCGCTCCGTCAACTGCAGAGTTGAGGGCCGGATCAATGTACTGGGGCTCAGACGCGATACAAAGGTTGAGGGTATCGCGGTCACCGTAAGTCGCCTTTTCAAAATATTTGTAGGCGTAGGGGGTGACATAGTAGCCCTTCAAGTCCGGTTTGGCCATGAAGTTGTCGTTGTAGTGGTAGATGGGCACGATGGCGCCGGTGGCCATGAGCATATCCTCAGCTTGGTGCATGAGGAGCGCACGTGCTTCCAGATCGTTGGTGCTTTTGATTTCATCGATCAGTCTGTCATATTCAGACCAGTCAAAGAGTGCCACGCCTCCGGGCTCATCCGTTCCACCTGGTTCCGTTGTACCAGGATCATCACTGCCTGCCGGTGTCGAATCTGTCGGATCGGGTACTGCAGGCGGGCCACAAGCGGCCACGGTGAAGATCATGACTAAGATCAAAAGAACAGCCAATAATTTCTTCATTCTTTCCTCCTTATATTCCTTCCCGTTTGATGCCGGGAAGGCACTTCCGGATAATGGATCGGTCCGGCTCCGAGGTCCTTTTAATGATTAAAAGGACGGTTGCCTATTAACTTCTGTTCCCACATATCATGTGTTCACATTGCCTAACGATTCCAGCAGGCGACAAAGTGTTCGTCACCTCTATCTTCAAAGGGAGGCGTCTCCAGGGCACACTGCTCTGTGGCATAGGGGCAACGCGTTCTAAAGGCGCAGCCGCTTGGCACATGCAGGGGGCTGGGGACATCCCCTTCAAGCACAATCCGTTCACTGGCTCTGGCCGTTCGTGGATCAGGGATGGGAACGGCTGAAAAGAGCGACTGGGTATAGGGATGTATGGGGTTGTTATTGATCTCATTGGTCTTGGCCATCTCAACGATCTTGCCCAGGTACATGACGGCAATCCGGTCACTCATATAGGTGACAACCAGGATGTCGTGGGCGATAAAGAGATAGCTAAGGTCCAATTGTTCCTGAAGATCCTTGAACATGTTGAGAATCTGGGCCTGAATAGAGACGTCTAGGGCCGAGACAGATTCATCACAGACGATAAACTTAGGGTTGATGGCCAGGGCCCGGGCGATGCCGATCCGCTGCCTTTGCCCACCCGAAAATTCGTGGGCATAGCGGGTGGCATGCTCCTTGTTGAGGCCGACCAGGCGCATGAGCTCATAGACCCGCTCCCGCTGTTCTGCCTTGGTCTTGTAGATCTTATGTATGGCCAGGGATTCCCCGATGATATCCTCCACCGTCATCCGGGGGTTGAGGGAGGAGTAGGGATCCTGGAAGACCATTTGCATATTGCGGCGAAGGGCCCGGACATTCTTCTCCCCTACATGGTCTCCGTCAAAATAGACATCACCGGCCGTAGGCGGGTAAAGCCAGAGCAAGGTCCGTCCTACTGTGGTTTTACCACAGCCGGACTCACCGACCAGGCCCAGGGTTTCCTTGTATTTGATATTGAAGGAGACATCATCAACCGCCTTAAGGGGCAGGGACTTGAAGAAGCCTGTCTTGATATCGAAGTGCTTGCTGAGATTGCGGACTTCCAGAATATGGGCGGGATCCGGCTGTAAGCCTGCCAGGTCCTTGCCTTGGACCTCAGCCACTTCCAAATGATTCACTTGATTGGTCATAGGACCTCACCTCCCAGGGTTTCCCCCTCTCCGCCGGCATCCAGCTTCCCTTCCTCTTCCAGGGCCTGCTTGACATTGACCCAGCAGGCGGCCGAGTGGGTTTCGCTGATAGGAATCTCCTCCGGATGCGCTTCCAGGCAGATTCTCATGGCGGCCCGGCAACGGGGTGCAAAGGCACAGCCTGCCGGCAGATTAAGCAAATCGATGGGGTTACCGGCAATGGGTATCAGACGTTCGTCGGATTTTTGTGCCTTGGGAATGGAACGGAGCAGGTTCTTGGTGTATTCATGTTTGGGGTCATAGAAGATATCGTCTGTCGTCCCCCGCTCACAGATGGAGCCTGCGTACATGACGATGATCTCATCACACATGTCGGCAATAACGCCCAGATCGTGGGTAATCATGATGACGGCCATGCCCAGCTGGTCCTGGAGTTCCTTGATCAATTCCAGGATCTGGGCCTGGATGGTTACGTCCAGGGCTGTGGTGGGTTCGTCGGCAATGAGGATATCGGGTTCACAGGCCAGGGCCATGGCGATCATGACCCGCTGGCGCATACCACCCGACAGCTCATGGGGGTACTGTTTGACCCGGCGGCCGGGATCGTTGATGCCGACCAGGCTGAGGAGTTCGACCGAGCGATCCCGGATCTCCTGACCCTTGCGGTCGGTGTGGAGGCGGATGGCCTCATCCAATTGGTTGCCGATGGTGTAGACCGGATTCAAGGAGGTCATGGGGTCCTGGAAGATGATACTGATACTCTCTCCCCGGTATTCCCGCATCTTCTTGTCCGACAGTTTCAAAAGGTCGGTATCCTTGAAGATGATCTCACCGCCGGTAACCCGGCCGGGGAAAGAGAGAATCTGCATAATGGAATAAGCAGTCACGCTCTTGCCACTTCCCGATTCACCTACGATACCCAGGACCTTGCCTTTTTCCAGTTCAAAGGAAATACCATTGACCGCCTTGACCTCACCGGCATCGGTGAAGAAGGAGGTACTCAGATTCTTGACTTGTAAAATTCTCTCTGCCATGGCTATTTCCTCAACTTGGGATCAAAGGCGTCACGCAAGCCGTCTCCGATCAGGTTCAATGCCAGAACAATCAGAGAGATGATGACGGCCGGGAATACAAGTTTCAAGGGATAGGCCTGGATCCCCTGCCTGGCATCACTGGCCAGGGAGCCCAGACTGGGCATGGGAACCGCTACCCCCAGCCCCAGGAAGCTGAGAAAGCTCTCGGTAAAGATGGCCGAAGGAATCTGCAGGGCTGTGGAAATGATGATGACGCTGATGCAGTTGGGCAGGATGTGTTTGCGGATCATCCGGCTGTTGGAAGCTCCCATGGCCGTCGCTGCCAGGACATATTCATTTTCCTTGATGGAGAGGATCTGGCCCCGGATCAAGCGGGCCATGCTGACCCAGTAGAGAAGACCGAAGACAATGAACATGCTGATCATGCCCGTCCCCAGCTTGGCCAGGATGGTCCCCTGGATCTGTTTGCCGATGGTCTCTTTCAGGACAAAGGCCAGAAGAATAATCATCAGAGTATCGGGCAAGGAATAGATGATATCGACAATCCGCATCATGACCAGGTCTACCTTGCCCCCTAAAAATCCTGATATGGACCCGTAAACCAGGCCGATGACCAGGACAATGAGACTGGCAAAGAAGCCCACCAGGAGGGAGATTCTGGTACCTATGATGACCCGGATAAAGTAGTCCCGGCCCAACTGGTCTGTCCCCATGACATGGGGGAAGAGCTTGCCGCCCTTGTCAATATATTCCTGTTCCTTTTCCGACCACTCATAGGGGCGCAGATTGGTGACCGTCCGGTCTCTTTGGCCCTCTACCCGGATGGTTTCACTATAGGTATAGGGAATAAAGCTGGGTAAAATGATGATGGCAAGAATGATCAGAACCAGGACCAGGACTGAAACCATGGCCATCTTGTTCTTCTTGAAATTCTTGAAACCATCCTTCCAGAAGGTTGAAGGCGGACGCATGACCTCGAAACTCTGCTTGTCCTCCTCGGAGGCCAGGCTGAATTTGGACAGGTCCACTTGCATGCTCAAGGGATTCTTGCTAAACAGTTTTTTCTCTTTCATATCTGACATGACCGGCCCCCTACTCAAACTGGATCCTGGGATCGACCAATTTATAGATCAGATCGCTCAGCAAGGTCATGATGACCATGAGTGAGGCCAGGAAAATCGTCGTTCCCATAATCATGGTGTAATCGCGGTTAAGTATGCTCTGAACAAACTCCATCCCCAGACCCGGCATGATAAAGACGGTCTCAACCACCATGCTGCCGGTCAGGGTATAGGCCACCATGGGGCCCAGATAGGTGATGATGGGCAGGACGGCGTTTCGCAAGGCATGCTTGGCCACCACCATGACCGGATTGACTCCCTTGGACCGGGCGGTCCGGATGTAGTCATCAGCCAGTACATCCAGCATGCTGGACTTGGTCAAACGGGTGATATAGGCCATGGGATAGAGGGAAAGGGAGAGGACCGCAAGGAAATAGTTGGGCTTTCCTGCGCTATAGACCTGAAACCACCCCAATTCCTGGGCAAATATCAATAATAAGAGGGTGGCCATGACAAAGCCAGGCACCGATTGGAAGAGGGTGGTAAAGAAGATGATGATCCGATCCGTCAACTTGTTGCGACGCAGGGCCGCCAGGACCCCCAGGGTGATACCGATGACAAGGGAGACCAAAATGGAATAGCCTCCTATCTTGGCCGAGACCGCAAATTTGGTCTTGATGGTCTTCATGATATCGCGCCCGTTGCGCATAGAAATGCCCAGGTCAAAATGCATCATCCGTTGCAGGTAGAGAAGGAACTGTTCACCCAGCGGCTTATCCAGATCATAGCGCTCGGTCAGCGCCTTGATCGTCGCTGGATCAGAGGCTTTCTCCTTATCAAAAGGTCCTCCCGGAATCGCATTCATGGCAAAAAATGTAATGGCAATAACGACAAATATTGTCACAATGGCCAGAAGCACCCGCTTCACCACATAGCGCCACATAGTCTCTGCTTCCTCCTCGTCTTTCAAAGAAAGAAAATCGGATTTTAAATAAGGACAGGCCCCCCTCTTGCTGAGGAGCCTCTTAGAAAAAGCTTCGGCCGCCAGGCTTCAGCTTCCCGTCTTCTTCTTTAACTCCGATTGTCCTTACAGTAGTTCTTCTGCCTCTAGGCATTCCCTGTTAAAACTAATAAATAAAAACGCTTTCGTTTTGTTAACGATATATGAACGCTGTCCCCCTGTCAATGACCAAAGCAGCTGTGGACCCTGACATTCTATGGCTTATGACAAGCTTTCCCCTTCCCTGTCAGACAAGTTTATACAGATGAACAAGCATACTCAAAAAGTCAAGAATATTTGACGAAGATCCGGAATAAAAGGAGCCAATATTCGTGCATTTTTATATGTATAATTCTTGTATATTGGCTGGTTTTTCCTGAATTAATGAATAATGTCAGGCGGCCTGATCAGGCCGCCTCTTCAAACTGACTGTTGTATAGGTTGGCATAAAAGCCATCCAGGGCCATGAGCTCCTCATGGCTGCCCCTTTCGATGATATGACCATCCTGCATGACCAGGATGACATCGGCGTTCTTGATGGTAGACAGACGGTGGGCAATGATAAAGGAGGTCCGGCCACCCATGAGCTGGTCCAGGGCCCGCTGGATGTTGAGTTCAGTCCGGGTATCAATGGAGGAGGTGGCCTCATCCAGGATCAGCATGGGGGCATTCTCGATCATGGCCCGGGCGATGGTGATCTGCTGCTTCTGGCCGGCTGACAGGTTCATCTCGTCACCCAGGAGGGTGTCGTAGCCCTGGGGCAGGGTCTCAATGAAGTGGTGAAGGCCCACGGCCTCGCAGGCCTGGACAATCTCTTCTTCCTTGACCCCTTCCTTACTGAAGACAATATTCTCCCGGATGCTGCCTTCAAAGAGCCAGGTATCCTGGAGGACCATACAAAACTGTTCCCGGACATTCTCCCGGCGCAGTTCCCGGATATCGATCCCGTCAATGGTAATGGAGCCATGCTCAATCTCATGAAAGCGCATGAGCAGGTTGACCATGGTGGTCTTGCCGGCCCCGGTAGGCCCTACGATGGCGATCTTCTGGCCGGGCTTGGCCCAGGCAGTAAAATCGTGGATGACATCCTTGTCCATGCCTTCATAGCGGAACTTGACATCCCGGAACTCCACCGATCCCTTGACCTGGTCCAGGCGCTTGGTCTTACCGCTCTCGTCTTCCACCTCCTCTTCATCCAGGAACTCAAAGACCCGCTCACTGGCAGCCGCAGCTGACTGCAGCCGGGTAGCCACCTGGGCAAAATCCTGGAGGGGGTGGGAGAAAAGGCGGATATACATCATGAAGGCCACGATGACGCTGAAGGAGATCTGACCGCGAAAGACCAGGACGCCGCCCAGGACGCTGACGGTCACAAAGCCCAGATTACCCATAAAGAACATCATGGGCATCATCATGGAGGAGAGGGCCTGGGATTTGAAGGCAGAGATCCGCAGCTTCTGGTTGATCTTGTCAAAAGTCCGCCTTGCATTCTTTTCCCCATTGTAGGCCCGGACGATATTGTGGCCGGCATAGATTTCCTCGACATGGCCGTTCATATCCCCCAGGTCTCTTTGCTGGGAGACAAAGTATTTTCGGGAAGCCCGGATGGTCAGGGTCATAAAGAAGAAACCGATCAGGGTGACTGTCACAGCTGTCAGGGCCATCCAGAGGTTGGTCAGGAGCATCATGGCCAGGGAGCCCACGAAGAGGGTAATGGAGGAACCAAGAGAGGCTATGCCCTGGTTGAGGGCCTGGCTGATCCCATCCACGTCATTGGTGACCCGGCTGAGGATATCACCATAGGAAACCCGGTTGAAGTAATTGATGGGCACCTTATTGATCTTGTCGGCCACATGCCGCCGCATCCGTTTTGAAATGGTCTGGGAGACCGAGGCCATGAAGAAGTTCTGGAGATAGCTGAGGAGGGCAGAGAGGCCGTAAATGAAAACCAGAGTCCAAATCAAACCTTGAATCCGGTCGAAATTCATGGGTCCTGCGATGCCCTGCTCGATGACATCCACCACCCGGGCCAGTTGCCGGGGTCCGATCAGGGAGAGGATTGCGCCCAGAGCTGCCCCGAAAAAGGCAAAACCGATGGGCAGCCATTCACTGCGGCTGTATACCAGGAGCCTGACCCAGGTTTTCTTGAAATCCTTGGGTTTTTCAACGGGACGGCCGATACCGCCACGCCCGCCGCCCATAGGCTGCTGGCGCCTGACCCTGGTGTCATCTGCTACTTTATATTCTTTTTGACTCATGAGGCTAACTCCTCCATAGACAGCTGGGAGAGGGCAATTTCCTGGTAAACCCGGCAGGTCGCCATCAATTGGGCATGGGTTCCCATGCCGACCAGACGTCCCTCATCCAGGACCAGGATCTTGTCGGCATCCCGGATGGTCCCGATCCGCTGGGCCACAATCAGGCTGGTCGCCCCTGCCATCCGCTCCCTGAGCGCCTGGCGAAGGGCCCTGTCCGTCTTATAGTCAAGGGCCGAAAAGGCATCATCAAAAAGATAGATCTCCGGTTTGCGGTGAACTGCCCGGGCGATGGAGATCCTCTGTTTCTGCCCGCCTGAGTAGTTGGTGCCACCCCGGGCAACCGAGGCCTGGTAGCCATCGGGCAGGCTGTCAATATAGTCCTTGATCTGGGCCACCTGGGCGGCTTCATCCAGGGTCTCCAGGGAGGTCTCCTGACCATTCGTGTCCCCGTAATCGATATTGTCTTCCAGGGTCCCTGAAAAGAGGAAGGCTGTCTGGGGCACATAACCGAACTTCTTCCGTAAGGCCGCCTGGCGGTAGTCCTTGACATCCAGACCATCAATCAAGACCTGGCCATGGGTGGCGTCAAAGAAGCGGGGAACCAGGTTGAGCAAGGTGGTCTTGCCAGAGCCCGTGGCTCCGATGAAGGCCACCGTCTGCCCTCTTTCAGCCGTGAAAGAGATGTCTTTCAAGACACTTTCCCCCCCGTCGGGATAACGGAAGGAGACATGGCGAAACTCGATGGCGGGAGCCTTCTCTTGGAGGGACTCCTCTTCAAGGCCGTCCTGGATGGTGGGTTCTGTCTCGATGACCTCCCGGATCCGGTTGGCCGATACGGCCACCCGGGGCGCCATGGAAAAGAGCATGCTCATCCGCATAAAGGCCATGACGATCTGCATGGCATAGTTCATGAAGACCACCATGCTGGAAAAGAGGACGATTTTATCGGTGGCACCGGCCGAAGCGATCAGGACGGCCCCTATCCAATAGATGGCGATGCTGAGGCCATTCATGATCAGGCTCATGGCCGGGAATTGCAACATCATGACCCGGTGGGCGATCAGATTGTTATGGGTCAGAGCCTCATTGGCTTCTTCAAACTTGGCCCCCTGGTAAGCTTCCGCATTGTAGGCCTTGACTACGCGGATCCCCAAAAGATGCTCCCGGGTGATCCGGTTGATGTTATCGGTCAGACTTTGGATCCGACGGAAACGGGGCATGGCAAAGGTGAAGATGACGGCAATGAAGACCAAAAGGATGATGACGGCCACTGACATGGCCAGGGACCAGGGCCTCTGACCCTGGCCGGTGATCTTGGTGATGGCCCAAACCGCCGTGATGGGGGCCGGGATCAAGATCCGGATGACCATGGCCAGGTAGAGTTGGACCTGGGAGACATCATTGGTGGACCGGGTAATCAGGCTGGCTGTCGAGAAGCGGTTGATTTCCTCCATGGAAAAGGAGGAGACCCGCTCAAATTGAAGGATACGGAGGCGGCTGGCAAAATTGGCCGCCACATGGGCCGCCAAGGTGGAGACCAGGAGCATGACTGCCAGGTTGCCAAAGGCAGTCAGGAGCATGAGTCCCCCCGTCTTCAGGATCATGTCCAGGGTGTTGCCGTCCGTCATAACCAGCTCGGTCACCCTTTTCATAAATTCCGGAATTTTAAGTTCGAAGTATACTCTTAGAACAGTAAACAAGGCGGCAATCAGGGCAATCAGCCAATCCCACCTGCGCATGTATTTCAGTGTCTTAATCATACCCTATAGAGTTGGCCAGCCTGCCTTATTTGTCAATAGCAAATGGTACAAGATTCCTGCAAAAGACAGGTCCCGCGCCTGGCGCGGGACCTGTCTTCGAATCAGATAGGAAATATTTATTTAATCAACTTGAATTTACCAATCAAGGGCAATTCCTTGGCCTTGCCGCTGGAGGCATTGACAATGCCCAGTATATGCAGGCCCAGCATGGGCAGCCAGAGGAGATTGAGTATGGTCGAGATAAAGACCAGACGCCAGGAAATAGCCAGGAGTATGGCACTCAGGATCGCCAGCAAGATGCCCAGAGCCACGTCCACAATAAGCAGGATCAGGCCCTGGTTGGCGTGGAAACGGGCAAATCTGGATTCCTTGGCCGCAAAGATGGGGACCAGGACCAGGAGCCCTATATAGGCCAGGACGGCCATGACCTTGTTCTGGTTGATGTCTTGAGGATCATACTGGCCCGTCGTCTCGGGTGTATTCAAGAAAGCTGCCCCTGCAGAAGGCGGCTGCTGCTGATAGGGCGGCTGCTGCTGATAGGGGGGCTGCTGTTGCTGCTGATAGGGCGGCTGTTGTTGCTGCTGATAGGGCGGCTGTTGCTGCTGCTGGTAGTGCGGGGGAGGCGGTGCTGCCTCAGGCGTAGGAGCATTGACCGCTTCCTGGACTACGGGCGCACCGCAGGACGCGCAAAAAGCCTCGTTTCCTTGGATGGGGTGACCACAATTTTTACAATTAGCCATTCTCATTACCTCCTTCAGGTCTCGAGTCAAACTTTGGCCCCAGGGGCGCAAAAGGGATGAACCGAAATGGGATATACATCTCTGTGATTGACCTTGAACCGCTGGTCTTGGTGGTCAAAACACAAGCTATTAGGATTAATTATACATAATCCCCGGCAGTTTTACCAAAGAGGCCCATATGGTATTGGGAGTTACCCTTTATTGCTGTTTTCCGGCTGACGGCTGTCGACAAGCAAAATGACCAGATCCTTCCTTTTGGGCAGATAGTAGGGATAGAGGGAATGACTGCTTTTGACCAGCTGTCCCAAGCGATGGTCCAGCCCCTCCCCTTCTCTTTCATAGAGCTTGAAATAGGTCCTGGCATCCTCCAGGGACCGGAAGGGTTGGCCGAATTCCAGGCTGGCCTCCAGGCGCTCATAGGGGTAGGCGGCCTCCTGGAGGGCCTTTTCAATATCGGCCACCGACTCCCGCCCCCGCATGGCGCCTTCCTTGTCGGCATTCATGATACGGACCAGAAGGCGGCGGGACCTTTGAATACAAGCCATCATCAGGCTGACCGGAGTGCCAAAAAAGACCATAAGGCCCACATCACAGGGCTGCTCCAGGTCCTCTGCCCGGCCCAGAAGGGTCCGGATATTCCCCTGCCCCCGACTGGCGGCTGCTTCTTCCAATGACTTTAAAACGCCAGGGTCGCTGTCGACGCAATCAATAGAAGCCACATAGGGGGCCAGCTCCAGGCTCAATTTGCCCAGGCCGCAACCCCAGTCACAGACCCGGTCATCCGCCTCCAAATAAGGCCGGATCAGCCAGGCCAGATCCCTATGAAAAGAGCTGACCTCACTGGCTTCCTCATACCAGCGGATCTGGTCCTCATCCCAGGTAAAAGCCACGCTTAGGCCTGCTTTTGCTGGTAGGCTATTTGCATCTGACGGAGTTCCTCTGCAAATTCCAGGGCCGGCCCCTCTACCTGGGCCTCCCGGATGACCTCCTCGATGGGCAGATTGAAGACAGGCCCGGGAATGCGGCCTATCTCCTCCATCCAGCTGACCAGCTGTTTGGAAGAAGAGGCGTAGACAATCCTGCCCAGGCCAACCCAGGCATGGGCTGCCGAGCACATGGGGCAGTGTTCACCAGAGGTATAGACCGTGGCCTTGGCCCTTTCTTCCTCTGTCATGTTGTCTGCCGCCCAGCGGGCCAGATTAAATTCAGGATGCTGGGTGTGGTCACCTCCCGATACCCGGTTATGCTCCTCTTTCAGGATCCGGCCGTCCCCGGAGACCAGGAGGGATCCAAAGGGGGCGTCCCCTTTGTCCAAGGCTTCCTTGGCCAGGTCAACTGCCCGGCGCAGGTGTTTAATATCTTGATCTGTAAGCATCGATTCATCCTCCTTGCTTGACAGTATAACGCGAGAAGTCAGATGAGGGCTGTGTCTCCAGTATCCCCTCCCGACCAGCCATTCATGCCTGTTTATTCAATCCACTGTAACCGATCTGCTGGTGGTCAAGGTCCGGTTCAGGCTATACTGAAGCTATGAAAGCCCAGTGAGGTGGACTCTATATGCCAAATAAGCAGCATGAATCCCATCATCAAGCGCAGGATCACCATGAGGGGGCGGATCACAGCCAGCATCATGGCAACTTCAAAGTGCTCTTTCTTAAATCCCTGCCCCTGGCCATTCCCATTTTACTTTTCTCGCCCCTCATGGGTATCAAGCTCCCCTTCCAATTCAGCTTTCCCTACTCCGATCTTCTTTCAGCCCTTTTGGCCACCCTTCTACTTTTATACGGAGGTCGGCCTTTTTACCAGGGAGCCGTCAAGGAATTCAAGGAAAAAACCCCCGGCATGATGGCCCTGGTCTCCATGGGGCTGAGCGTTTCCTATCTCTACAGCATCTATGCTGTCGTGGCCAGCTACCTGAGCGACCAAAGTGTCATGGATTTTTTCTTTGAATTTGCCTCCCTGGTCCTGATCATGCTCCTGGGTCACTGGATAGAGATGAAGGCGGTGGGGGAAGCGGGCGATGCAGAAAAATCCCTGGCCCGCTTATTACCCAAAGATGTCCATCTTCTTACGGAAGATGGTTCAATCCAGATCCGGCCGCTTGCTGACTTGAAAGTTGGTGATGTCGTCAGAGTGCAGGCAGGTGAAAAGATCCCGGCAGATGGCCTTGTCCTCAAGGGGGAATCGGGTGTCAATGAATCCCTTTTGACGGGTGAATCCAGGCCCGTACCGAAAAAACCTGACGATCCGGTTATTGGTGGTTCAACCAATGGGGAGGGCGTCCTCTACGTCCGGGTGGAAGAAAGGGGGCAAGCATCCTTCCTGGCCCAGGTCCAGGCCCTCTTAAGCCAGGCACAGAAGCAGCCCTCCCGGTCAGAGGACCTGGCCAACAAGGTGGCTGGCTGGCTCTTCTACCTGGCCCTGATCGCTGCCCTGGCAGCTTTTGTCATTTGGTTCATCATCAGCGACCTGGAAAAGGCCATCCTTTACAGCGTGACCACCCTGGTCATCGCCTGTCCTCACGCCCTGGGCCTGGCCATTCCCCTGGTCGTTGCAAGAAGCAGCAGTCTGGGAGCCAGCCGTGGACTTCTGGTCAAGGACAGGGAGGCCCTGGAATCCGCTAACCGTGCCGACGTCATGGTCCTGGATAAAACGGGAACCCTGACCACTGGAGAATTCAAGGTTTTGGATCTGGAAGTCTTCAGTCAGGCCTATAGCAAGGAAGCTGTCACAGCCCTGATGGCGGGTATGGAAGGCGGTTCAAGTCATCCGATCGCTCAGTCAATCCTTCATTACGCCAGTCTGGAAGGCATCGCAGCTCTTTCCTTTGATTCTATCGAGGTCATGGCAGGCATAGGGGTTCAGGGTCAGATTGACGGTAAAACTTACGGCCTGATCAGTCAAAAGGCCTATGGCAGGGCACTCGATTATGACATCCCTCCAGGGGCGAGTTTGAGTGTCCTCGTCCAAGGAGGCCAAGCCATCGCAGCCATCGCACTGGGTGATGAACTGAAGGCAAGCAGTCCCGGTCTCATCAAAACCTTGAAGGCCAGGGGCATGGAGGTCATTATGGCGACCGGAGACAATGACGAAGCGGCCCGGGCCGTCGCCCAAAGCTTGGGAATCGATTACCGGGCCAACCAATCTCCCCAGGACAAATATGATTTGGTTCAAGCTTTGAAAGAGCAGGATAAGCGGGTCATCATGGTGGGTGACGGGGTCAATGATGCCCCATCACTTGCCCTGGCCGACCTTGGCCTGGCAGTAGGGGCAGGCACCCAGGTTGCCTTGGATTCAGCCGATATAATCCTGACTCAATCTGACCCTGGAGACATTGAATCCTTCCTGGAATTGTCCAGGCGGACCAGTCGAAAGATGAAAGAAAACCTTCTCTGGGGTGCCGGTTACAATTTCATCGCCATTCCCCTGGCCGCCGGTATCCTGGCTCCCCTGGGCATCTCCTTGACGCCAGCCATTGGCGCTATCCTTATGTCTCTGTCAACCCTGATCGTCGCAGTCAATGCGATTCTGCTGAAATTAGACTGATATCTTCTGGAAGGGGATCCCTATCCTTCTTTTTCCAGGCCATCGCCCTTGAGAACCCGGGAAATCCGTGCCTCCAGTATCGGCCCATCCTCTGGCAAGCTTCCTTTGACTTTGACCAGATTGGTCGGATGGGTGCTGTCAAAGCGGGTGGGAGAAGAAGGTGTCAAGGCCCCAAGCAGGATCAGAAGCTCCTCCAGGCACTCCTGTCTTCCCGCCTGCACAAAATGCCCCGACCGGACCCAGGCCATGAGAGGTGTCCCAGGCATAAGCTGAAGATTCATGGTGATGATCCGACGGGCAATAAACTGATTGAGCATATGAGCGGTGGCTCGGGCACTTTTAAGCCCCTCTCCTGTCCCGCCCAGGCCGCAGAGGACGATGGCGTCGAAGGAAAGGGATGCCTGATTGAGGCGCCTGGCTACTTCCAGAGCCTCCTCCAAAGTATGATTCTTTCTCATGCCTCGGAGTATATCGTCTCTTCCCGTTTCAAAGCCTATATAGAGGAGACGAAGGCCCCTGTCATGGAGCCGGGCTAATTCATCAGTTCTATAATGCATAAGGGAAGCGATGGAGGCATAGGCCGCCACCTGACCGCAAGAAGGCGAATAGAGACGGATCAGATCCAGGCGGGTCATCATGGCCCTGTAACCGATGACCAGGGGATCGCCAGCTGTCAAAAAGATCTTCTCCGTGTAAGGCTTCAGATGAATCAATTCCCTTTTGAAGTCAGAAAGTGCCAGCTGACTATAGACCTGGTCCTTGTACATGCCACAAAAAGCACACTGGTTGTGGGCACAGCCGCTGGTGACCGGCAAAAAGGCCGAGTGAACCTCATCCTGGGGGAAATAAACACGAGCGTCCTGATACATGGTATGTCTATTATAAAGGCAGGACATGGAAGGAAAAGGAAAAGATCCGCTCTCCAGGAACGGATCTTTTCCTTTTGGC
>CAZKLG010000005.1:0-28885 GCA_964553675.1 uncultured Mageeibacillus sp.
CTTCCTCTATCAGAATAATATTCCCATTGACCACTTCTTCCCAAGATAAATCACCAACAAAATAAGACTGCCGCTTGAAGCCATCCCATGCCGCTTTCATAAGTGAAGAGGAAGCAACTTCCCACATTATCTGTCTATAATCCTCAAGTTGTTGTTCCGACTTGCGTTTTCTAGCCGTATTTTTGATAGCACTGCGTAGGGTAGGGAGGTCAAAATCACCTTGACTGGAGAGAAGAAAGATATCGTAAAAATCCCTCATTCTGGTATTCGCAGTACCTCTGGCGATCATCGTTTCGAATTTCTCCGCAATCAAGGTCTCAAGGTTGTAAGCCATAAGTTGAATGCTACGGTCTTCAAACATCAGGCGGTAATCGTAAGAAACTGCTCTCGGAGTAATAACATCGTCGGTTGACAAATCGACTCGAATCGTCTGGCGAAGATGGTCAAAATGCCCTTGAAGCGTAAAACGCATTCCGGGATAGTCGTGTTCCTCCATGATGATCGAGACTTTGGATAAGATGAAATCCACTTGATCGTTAAGCGGAGCCTCAATGATCTCCTGCATAATCTGCGTCGCGTCTTTCTCAATTAGCGGTATGCTCATGACTGTAGAATCAATATCCATTGTGGCTCGTAAATCAAGACCAACGAGCGAAGCAATCAGGAGTCCACCCTTCAGTATGAATTTTTCTTGATAGGCAGATACCGAAATACGTTCTAAAAACCTTTCCATAAAGAAATTGCGTAAGTAGGTTTGCGATTTAATGCTATCACCATGGGTCAGATTGTGGATCTTTGCCTTTAACTGCCGGGCATCTCGAATCATAAGAGCATTTCCGTATATCTTCTCATCTCTTCCTCCAGTTTGAATGCTTTGGCATAGCGCATTAACAAAGGAATATTTTTATCCTTGCGTTCAAAGTAGAGCCTAAAGGCCGCTTGAAAGATTTGAATATCGGTCT
The DNA here is from genome assembly GCA_964553675.1 of uncultured Mageeibacillus sp. Lineage (GTDB taxonomy): Bacteria > Bacillota > Clostridia > Saccharofermentanales > DTU023 > UBA4923. Next base: position 963 of record CAZKLG010000005.1, read on the forward strand.
TATCCTTATTGCTCAATAAGTCACAGATGGCGCGTTCTTTATCATAGGCCACGACCTTGTGCCCCATTGGAGTTGTCAAGGTCGTTTTGCCGATTAAAAAGTCTTCCTCAGGAAGCTGAAAAACACGAATATGACGTTTGCGCAAATGTGAAGCATTGTAGCCACGCGGAGCGGATACTGTAATCTCGAAAGGTTCACGTTCCATCAGCTCGTTGAGAAATAGTGCCGTTTCATGAGAGAAACACACACGCCGATTCAAAACGCTGATAACAAAGAGCTCATCTTCCCAGGCATCGTCACTCTTATACAAACCTCTCGCCACACGAATCAAAGCACGTTTGGATACAAAATCATAGAAATAGGGCGCAGAAATAGCCAAGGCCAGCACATCACTTGTCAAAATGTAGCCCTTGCCCTGCTCTAGTAATACATCAAGTTGGTCAATTTTCTTCATGCAATAACCTTCTGTCCACGCTACATATTATATGAAATTGTAGCGTGGAAGTAAAGTTCTGGAATTTTAGGTAGCAGACTTGGCCGGTTAATGGGTTTAGGGGATTTTCCCCTGAGAGGAGAAATATGGAATTGTCAGTGTTTTTTAGAGCTCTTTGCGAAGTTCCAGGGCATCATAGATTATCTTTGTACCTGATTTTTGGAAGCTTGTTTCTTGATAATCCTTGAATCCATTCTTGTAGCAGGCTTTCAATGAAGCGATATTGGCTTTGGCGATTTCAGAACTTACTGTCTTGCCGCCCTGCAGTCGGATAAAGTGCTCCAAACCATGAATCAATTCTGTCGCCAATCCTTGATTCCACCATTGATGATTGATGGTGTAGCCAATACCCCAGACATCATCCTCCATCAACCAGGCACATGCGGTACCATTGATCTCTCCTGACTCCTTGTCAATGGTGACAAAGTAGAACTCATCCGTCCAGTCCTCATGTTTGCTTAATTCATCACCCGTAAACATCTGGCGTAGCTGATCACCATTTTCATAATAGGGATCAAGCATATATCTTCCGACTTCAGGACTTCCCCAGGATAAAGCCACAAGATCACAGTCATCATTTGTCATATCACGGACCATTAATCGTTCCGTTTCAAATCTTATCTTTTTCATAAGTCAACTACTTGGAACCCACTTCACCTTCAGTTTTATAAGTCAGAAAAACTCCGCCAGGCTCATTTCCCCAACGGAGTTCTCTTGGTGGGAGCAACCGGGCTCGAACCGATGACCCCTTGCTTGTAAGGCAAGTGCTCTCCCTGCTGAGCTATGCTCCCTTTATCAACAGCTTTGACAGTCTAACATATTCGCTTTCTTTTTCACAATGCGCCATATCGGCGCATTGCCGGCATATACCCTTGAGTGTCCGCCTGCTAGCTCCCATAATTCTCTTGTTATGTCACGACCACTGGATCAATTTCCCTCGCGTCTCAAGGAGTTGAGAAAAGAGAGGCAGCTCCGTCAGGAGGACCTGGCCTTTGATTTGAATGTCAGTCGCCAGACCATCTCAAAGTATGAAAGAGGGCAAAGGCAACCAGACTACCGGATGCTGATCGAGATCGCCGATTACTTCCAGGTATCCCTTGATTATCTCTTCGGTCGCACCGACATCAAATCAATCAATATCCTTGATGACCGGGTCAGTCGTTGGATCTGGCCGGCCAAAGTGGCCGAAGACAAGGAGAAAGAAAACCCCCCTTCCTCGGCTTACTAGGCTTTTGATCTCAGAATGGTCCGGTATTTTGCGCTTGTTGACAAGCATTTGATTCATCTGATAGACTGACACAGCCGCTTGAGAAAGCGAAAGGGCGCAGTAGTTCAGTTGGTTAGAATGCCAGCCTGTCACGCTGGAGGTCGAGGGTTCGAGCCCCTTCTGCGTCGCCAAAGTTGCCGGCCTTGTGCCGGCAATTGCTTAAGCCCAGATAGCTCAGATGGTAGAGCAACGGACTGAAAATCCGTGTGTCGACGGTTCGATTCCGCCTCTGGGCACCAGAAACCCCTCCTGTCCACACAGTAGGGGTTTTTGTTTACCCGCAAGCTTTGCCCGCCCTGCCCGCCCTGTCAATTCAAAAGGTCATCATGATGACTGCCCAGCTGTCCGCAGGACATGGACAGCTGTATAGATCATCAGATGTCAAAAAGCTTGTAAGGCCTGTAGTCAGGCCCTTTCAACTACTTGCAGAACAAATTTTCGTTCCGACACTTTTTGGGAAGAGGGGACCAAAAGCCACTATATAGGGCTTTGGAGGGCTTAAAAGAAGACAAAGCTTGTCACGCAAGTTATACACATAGTTATCAACATTATCAACAATAATGTGGGAAAGTCATCCACAAAAGAGGCCGTGAAAAAGCCCAAAAACGGCTTCTTCGACGACTTTCAGGCTTGGCTTATTTATATTGTCATGCATGACAGCCTGAGTTAAAATGATGAAAATGAGTAAGGGGGAATTGACTGTGAACTTGGTAGTCGCCAGTGATCATGGTGGTTACGAAATGAAGGAAGCCATCCGCAAGCACCTGCTGGACAAGGGCCATGAGGTTTTTGACGCAGGGACAAACTCAGCCGAATCGGTCAGCTATGCTGACTTCAGCCGGGCCGCTGCTGAAAAAATCATTGACGGGACCTGCGAACGGGGTATTGTCATCTGTGGGACCGGTATCGGGGTATCCATAATGGCCAACAAACATCCCGGCATCCGCTGTGCCCTTTGCACCGATGAGTTTATGGTGCGAATGGCCCGCCATCACAACAATGCCAATATGCTGGCGCTGGGGGGCCGGGTTCTGGCCATTCCCTATGCGCTGATGCTGGTTGACCTGTTTCTTGGGGAGGACTATGACGGAGGACGTCATCAGCGCCGCCTTGACCAGATCGCCGACCATGAGAGGAGATCTTTTTGTGACCCAGAAGAAAGAGTATGAAGGAGTCTTTATTTTTGACCATCCCCTGATCCAACACAAGTTGGCCATCATGCGGGACAAGAACACCACCACCAAGGAGTTTCGGGAATTGGTCAGTGAGGTGGCCATGCTCATGGCCTATGAGGTCACCCGTGATCTGCCCCTCAGAGCCATCGATGTGGAGACGCCTATGGGTATTGCCCACTGCCAGGTGATTGAGGGCAAGAAGTTGGCCCTGGTCCCCATTCTCCGGGCTGGCCTGGGCATGGTGGATGGCATGATCAATCTCATCCCCATGGCCAAGGTGGGTCATATCGGTCTTTACCGGGATCCCTATACCCTGGATCCTGTGGAATATTACTGCAAGCTGCCCGACGATGTCCAGAACCGGGATGTCATTCTCCTGGATCCCATGTTGGCCACGGGAGGATCTGCGGTGGCTGCGGTGGATTTTCTTAAAAAACGCGACATTGAACACATCAAATTTGTCTGCTTGATCGCAGCGCCCGAGGGCATCGAAAAACTTCATGGCCAGCATCCGGATGTCCCCATCTTCTGTGCAGGTCTGGATGACTACCTGGACGATAACGCCTACATTGTCCCTGGCCTGGGCGACGCCGGCGACCGGCTTTTCGGGACAAAGTAAAGCAGAAAAAGCGCTTGACAGCAAAAGCATTGGACACTGCCATCGGCGATCATGCCGATGGCAGTGTTTTTTTAGGCAGACTGGAAGTAGAAGGCTTGGCCGGCAAAACTGATCCGGCACTTGTCCGGCAGGCGATAGGCCTTGTGGCGGCTGAGGGGCATGCCGTCCAGACTGCTTCCATTACGGGATCCCAGGTCCTCCAGGTAATAGCGGTCGCCCTTGAGCAGGATGCGGGCATGCAGGCGGCTGACGGCAGAAGAATCCAGGCAGAGGTCTGCCTCCCGGATGTCGCGGCCGATGACGAATGTGTCAGTCAGGATATAAGCGGTTTCCCCCGCCTCTTCCTCGGGGGTGCCGGGAAGGCCCCGGGAGAGCCGGGCCATGGGCAGCTGGCTGGATGAGTGACTTATTTCCTGGGTGATTTCATGGAAGGAGTGGGCTTCTTCCTTGCCCAGGACTTGACGGCCCAAGCTGGCCAGAGGGGCAAATAATCGCTTCAGGATCCGGCTTTTATTTCTTGCCATGGCAGGCTTGCCCTCCTTTCGCTTCTTTATGGGGGCGGGTCCCTCAAGCTTGTCTCCTGCCCCAGGCCTTCCCGGCTGGCCCAGGATCCGGGCCTCCTCCAGGAGGCCCTCATAATCGGCTTCCTTGTAGATTTGGCTCAAGCGGTCGGCCAGATCTTCTTCCCAATGAAAGTTTTCCGCCAGCCAACCAATTAAGTCAGGTCCCCCGGCTTCCAGGCCCGGATCCCCGGCCAAGGGCAGGCAGAGGATCTCAAGGGAGAGGCCCCGGGTCTCCTGATCCCCATAGATAAGATCGGGTGTCAGGAGACTTGCTTGGGGGACCAGGTAGTGATCAAGGGCCAGGCAGACGACTTCCATGACTTGGATCAGGAGCTGGTAACCGGTCCCGGCCTTCTTTTCCATGCCCTCCGCCAGATGGCGGAGGGTCTTTTTTTCTGACGTCGACTGCCTGAAAAGAAGCCTGTCACCATCCGGAAACCAGGAGAGGGGGAGGATCCCCTCCGGACGATGGCGCAGGAGGATGGTCTCGCTGCTGGCATCGATTGCCTGGAAGTCGGGGGATCCCTGACAGGTCAGCTCCCAGAGAGATTTGTCGTCAAGTCTTTTAAGGCAGGCAGGCATGACTAGCCGTTGGGGGATAATTTGTCTATATCAAAGACAGATTCCATAAGATCTCTGGCAAAACCGAGAATCTCCTCTCGAAAGAGCATGGCGACCGCAATAAGGACGGCAATGATGATGACCACCTCGATGGTTCCCAGGCCCTGCCATGACAATGGCGCCAGCTTTTCTTCCTTTTTCCTTTTCTTCATTTCTTACTCCTTTCAGCTATTTGCTATGACTCCATCCTGCTTGATCCGGCTGGGGCAGGAGGGGAGGTCGATCTGCTTTTATCGGCCTTGAGAGGTCAAAACGGCCAAGGCCTTGTCTAGAGAATGGACCGGATGCTGACCAGGGCCGGCAGGGCAGCCGTTGCCATGACAATCAGAAGATCCATGGCCATGGGCAGGATAAAAAGGATGGAGCGCTCTTCTGCCCGGCCCCTGAGGGCATCCCGATAGAGCTGGCGGCTCCGGTCCGACTGCATCCGGATCAGCTCCAGGATTTCACTCCCTCCCTCATGCTGGTAACGGGCCATGAGTCTCAGGGCTGCCTGGATCTCGGGCAGGGGACAATCCCGGGCCATCCGTTTGACTGCCATGGAGGCGTCGTAACCGGTCTCCAGAAGCAGGGATGCCCGGGTCAGATCCAGGGTGACCGGATTGTCGGGGGCATTGGCGCTGTTGACCCGGGCCAGCATGCGCAAGGACCGGTCCAGGGTCAGGCCGCTTTCCAGGAGGCTGTGGAGGGAGCTGATGACAGAAGGGTAGAAGAAACGATATTCATCCTTTTGCTTTTCTGCCTGCTTGCAGGTGGCCATATCCCTGAGGCTGGCGACAAGGAGGGGGATCAGGAGGGCCAGATACCAGCTGACTTTCCCCGTCAGGACCAGGGCTCCGGCAAACAGGCAGCTGTAGAGGAGTTCCCGTCCCTTCTGTCTCAGGTAGATGGTCCAGGCCTGGTCAGGCTTCTCGGCGACTTGCTGGACAGCCGAGGATACACTGGCTCCCAATTGGCCAGGCAGGCCATCCAGATATAGGCGGGAGAGCAGGCGGGTCAGGCCTGTCTCTTTGACTGTTTTTTTCTTGGATCTTTGCCGGTCCGCCTTTCTTTTGGTCTTGGGTTTTGTGGCGGAAGGTGCCAGGAGGATAAGAAGGATAAAGAGGGCTGACATGGCTGCCAGATAGAAAAAAGTCAGTGTCCTGGCCAGGTAGGGGGCATTAAGGACCGCCCCGCCATAGGAGGATTGGGGGTCCAAAAGCAACTGGGCAATAAAGAAGGGGATGACGGACATGATCAGGGCTTCACTGGACTGGCCCCGGCTCTCCTGGGTCACCTGTTCCTGGGCGCTGATCTGGGCAGACAAATCCTCATGGACCTGGCGGATGAAGACATCAATGCGCCCTCCTGTCCGGGCCAGCATGATCAGGAGGGTGAAATCCCGCTTGCAAACGGGCAGATTGACCTGGTCAGTAAAACGCCTCAAGGCTTCCTGCAAGGATAATTGGGCCTCCAGGTTCTTCTTCAGTTTCATAAGGGAGCGGCTGATGGGATTGTGGCGGCCCAGCTGTTGGACCAGGGAATCGCCAGCCTGGCCAAGGGCAGCTTCCAGGGGGCTGCCGGCGGCCAGACGGGTGGACAGATAGCCCAGGAGGTGGAGGTATTGGACAAGGAGGACCCGCTCTTCTCTCAGGCGGAAGAGGCGGGCTAATCCCAGGCCGGCCAGGAGGGCTCCGATTAGGGAAAGGCCCCAGTTGGGAGAATCCCGTCCCAAAAAGGTCAAGGCAGCAAAATGGGCCGGGAAGAAGGCCAGGAGGGTCCACTGCAAACGGGAGAACCAGCGCCGCCTGATCCGGCCGATCTCCATCTTGGACCAGCCTTGTCGGCGTCCTTTTGCTGTCCTTTTCTTATAGGGCTTCATTGGTCTGTCCTTTCAAGGCCTCTTCCCTGACTATGGCGGGGAAAAGGACAGGGGGTCTTTTGGTCTTTTTGACCGCCTCCTCAGGGTCTTTTGGACAAGCGCCTTCCTGGCTTATTTTCCCGGCAGGCTCCTCCATCTCCCTAGGGTCAACCCGGTAGAGTGGTTTCAGCTGGAAGTGATCCTGGCTGAAACCTTCCAGCTGGCTGATCTCGGCCACCAGACGCCGGCCGGAAGGCAGGCGGACCAGATGGATCAGAAGGTCAATGGAGGAGGCCACCATCCGCCGACAGGCCTCCCAGGGAAGCTGGGAGGCACCCAGGAGAAGGAGGGAGAGCCGGTTGAGCATTTCCCAGCTGCTGTTGCCGTGGCCTGTTGACATGGAGCCGGGATGGCCGGTTTGCATGGCCTGGATCATATCGTAGGCCTCCTTGCCACGGACCTCGCCGACGATGACCCGGTCGGGGCGTAACCTGAGCGAGGAGTGGATGAGGTCGGACAGGCTGATGTGGCTGCCCCCGTCCAGGCTGGCGGCCCGGGCCTCCAATTGGACAAGATTGTGCATGCCGGTCAATTGGAGTTCAGCGGCATCCTCCACGGTCACAATCCTTTCGCCCTGGGGGATGAAGGCGGCCAGGGCGTTGAGGAAGGTGGTCTTGCCCGAGGCTGTGCCCCCGCTGATGAAGATATTTTTCCGGGACCGGACGGCCTCTGCCAAAAAGAGGGCCTGCTCCTGGGGCAGGGTCCGGTTGGCAACCAGGGCTTCCATGGAGGGATGGATGCCGGTAAAGCGGCGGATGGAGAGGACCGGTCCCTGGGGAGCCGCCGGCGGCAGGACGGCATGGACCCTGGACCCGTCCTCCAGCCGCATATCGGCGATGGGGGATCTTTCATGGACCAGCTTGTTGGCCCGGCCGAAATAGCGGTTGATGACATGGGTCAGGTGGTCGGCTGAATCAAAGGCCAGGTCCGTCTTCTCCAAACGGCCCTGGCGTTCCACATAGATCTGGTCGGGTTTGTTGACCATGATCTCCGTGATGTCGGCCTTGTCGACCAGGGGTTGGAGGATATCAAGGCCCCTCATGGCGTCAAAAAGATGGCGGATCAGGCGGGTCTTGGCCTGGACAGTCATGACGGATCCCTTGGTCCGTAAGGAGACCTCGGCGGCGATGATCCGCTTCAGCTCTTCGTCAGAGGGTTCGCTGCCAGGATCAAGGCGGGCCGCGATGGAGCCGATCCAATTTTGTTTTTCTTTATAAGTGGGTAGCATGATCCAGCCTCCTGACCCTGTCAATATCAAGATCCCCCCTCTTTCCTGAGGCCTCATAGATAGCGCAGCTTGGGGGCAGCTGAGCCAGGAAGAGTCCCAGCTCGCGCTTGGCGAGCCTGGCGGCCGACGACTCTTCACGGGGGACATGGACATAGACAAAATCGCAAAGACCAGCCAGGGCCGACAGCTTGTCCAGGGCCAGGTCCTGACAGTCAAGCCAGACGACCGTGGGTTCAGATCCTGAGGAGGCGTAGGCCTTGACAAGGCTGACCAGCTCTTTTAGTAAAGGGAGGTCACAGGCAGTCAGATCATCGGCTCTTTCAGGCAGGCGGAAGGTGAAATAGCCCTTCTCATGCAAATAGAGCCAGAGGCCCAGTTCCCGGGCAGGGGGCGGGTTGCCCGAGGCCATGAGGCATAAAAGGTCACCCAGGCTGGCCTCGGGTCCCCGCCGGAAGGGGTCACAGATCTTGTAAAGGGGCTTGATGGGAAGGTAGATCAGGCGCCTGCCCTGGGCCATCTCACCGGCCATGAGATGGGTCGTCAGGGCCTGGCTGGCAGCTTCGGAAAAAGCAAGCTGACAGCCCATCCTTGAAAGCCCCTGGCCCGCTTTTGGCCCGCCAAGTTTATCCTTGATCTCTTCCCTGATGACCTGGTCAAGCATGGGGGCCCCACAAAAGCGTAAGTCAGGGGGGTCGTCCCAGTAAAGGACGGGGACTGATTCCAGGCAGGCCTGGAAGGCCGGACGTCTCTTCCAGGATGAGGGGGCAAGGAGAAGGCTGGCCCGGTCTTTCAAGCTTTTGTCCCGGGAATCCTGGGGGACCAGCTGAGTCTGGATCCCAATGCCGTAATCCTGGTCGGCCAGCCGGGCCAAACGGCTGGCTACCCTTTCCATAAAGGTCTGATCTTCATCCATAAGCAGGATCAGTGGTTTCATGATCTGTGTCGGGTTTTTGCCCCCACCTTTCATCAGGATCTTTTTGTCAGCATAAGCAATGAAAAGAAAAGGCCGGGGCCAGGAAAGGGGGCTTAGGCTGACAATATCAGTCGATTTGTCCAGAGGATCTGGACCTCAAAGGCAGCTTGGATATGCTATAGTAGGCAAAACCAAATAGAATCTTATCGTGAGAGGTGGAGGGACTGGCCCTATGAAACCCGGCAACCGCGGTCATGCGGCGGTGCTAAATCCTGCAGACCCCGGGTCTGAGAGATGAGCGAGTCAATGGGCCTCCTCTCGGAGGCTTTTTTACGGCCTGTAAGCTCACGGTCAATAAAGATAAAAAGGAGTCACCATGTTCAATTCTACAAATGACAGCTGGCTATTCACTTCGGAATCCGTCACCGAGGGACATCCCGACAAGGTCTGTGACCAGATCGCCGATTCCGTCCTGGATGCCATCATCCAACACGACCCCTGCGCCCGGGTGGCTTGTGAAGTCGCCACCACCACCGGCCTGGTCCTGGTCATGGGTGAGATCACCACCACGGCCTATGCCGACATTCCCCAGATCGCCCGGGAGACCATCCGGCGTATTGGCTATAGCGGCAATGCCTCGGGCTTTGATGCTGATTCATGCGCCATCCTGACGGCCATCGATGAACAGTCTGCCGATATCGCCCTGGGTGTCGATTGCTCCCTGGAGGTCAGGGGAAGCGGCAAGCCCAGCACGGGAGCGGGAGACCAGGGCATGATGTTTGGCTATGCCAATGAGGACACCCCTGAATACATGCCCCTGCCCATTACCCTGGCCCATCGTTTGACCCGGCGCCTGGCTGAGGCCAGGAAGAGTGGCCATGCCCCCTCCCTCCTGCCAGACGGGAAATCACAGGTGACCATCCGCTATGAGGGTGACCGGCCTGTCCACATCGACACGGTTGTCATCTCCGCCCAGCATCTGGCGGAAGCGACCACAGAAGAGGTCCGGGACCAGATTGAGGATGCCGTCATTTATCCCATCCTGGCGGGCGACCTCTTTGACAGCAAGACCCAAATCTATATCAATCCCACCGGCCGCTTCGTCATCGGAGGTCCCCAGGGGGATGCCGGTCTGACCGGGCGGAAAATCATCTGCGATACCTACGGAGGCTTTGGCCACCATGGGGGCGGCGCTTTTTCAGGCAAGGATCCCACCAAGGTGGACCGGTCGGGTTCCTATGCGGCCCGGCATATTGCCAAGAACTTGATCGCTGCAGGCCTCTGCAGCCAGTGCGAGGTCCAGCTGGCCTATATTATCGGCATGGCGCAGCCGGTATCCGTCACCGTGACCAGCTTTGGCACCGGGGTGGGGCAGAGCGACCAGGCCCTGAGCGCCCTGGTCAGGCGGACTTTTGATCTCCGCCCCGATGCCATCATCGAACGCTTTGACCTGAGAAAAGCAATTTACGCACAAATCAGCAATTACGGTCATTTTGGCAGGCCGGAGCTGGATTTGCCCTGGGAGCGGCTTGACGCTGTCAATGATCTGCTGTCAAAGTAAGGGGAGGACAAGCTGAGTTTGACAGGAGAGGGAAGGTGGCGGACAAGAGACAAAATCAAGAAGCGGAACGGTCCCCGGGCCAGGGGCCCGCTTTTGACCAGGCCATGACCTTTGAAGGCCTGGTCAGCCGTCTGGTCTTCCGCAACCAGGACAATGGCTATACGGTCCTGGAACTTGAAGGGGAGGATGAAAGCTGGACCCTGGTCGGTATCATGCCCCATCTGGCCCCGGGCGACCGGATCAGCGGCCAGGGGATCCTGACCGATCATCCCAGCTACGGCCCCCAGATCCAGGTGGCCTCGGCCCATAAGGAAGCACCCCGGGGCCGCCGGCAGATTGAAGTCTACCTGGCCTCCGGTGCCATCAAGGGGATCGGGCCGGCCACGGCCCGAAAGCTGGTGGCAGCCTTCGGTGACCAGACCCTGGAGGTCATGCGGCATGAACCCCAGCGCCTGACATCCATCCGGGGGATCTCCAGCAGGAAGGCCAATGATTTCAGCCGCCAGGTCCAGGAAGACCGGGGCTTTCAGGACCTCTTGCTCCTCCTGCTCCCCTATGGGATCGGCCCGGGCAGAATTCATCGCATCCATAAAACCCTGGGGGTCCTGGCCGCCGACATCATCCGGTCCGACCCCTATCTCCTGGCCTCCCAAGTCCCCGGCATCGGTTTTTTGACCGCTGACAAGATCGCCTCAGAATTGGGTATGGCCGGCGATCATCCGGCCAGGCTGAGAGGGGCCCTCCTTTATTTTCTCAATGATCTTCTTTTTCGCGAGGGCCATACCGTCCAGTCCCGGCCTGCCCTCCAGCAGGATCTGGCCCGAAAACTCCAAGTAGATGAAGAGAGTCTGGGCCAGGCCATCCAGGCCCTCCTGGATGAAGGCCTCCTTGTCCGGCCGGCCCAACTGGCTGCCAGCTGGCAAAAGGGAGGATCACCTTTTGACGACCCTCCAGCCCCAGGACAGGCCCCTGCGGGCAAATGGGCGACGGCAGTCAAGGCCCTGGTCCAGGATAGCCTCCTCCAGCAGGAGGAGCCTTCGCTGCCGGACCTGGTCCCGGACCTGGTCAGTCTGGTCGATGTGGCCCGGATCGAATGGGCCCTGGCCCAGCGGGTCAAGACCCTGGCCCAGGCTCCTAAGAAGGAGGGCCGCTTCCTGGATATGCGGGAGGCAGCCGAGCAGATTGACCAGATGGCCAGGGCCGAAGCCTTCAAGCCGGGTGAGGAGCAATACCAGGCCCTGATGATGGCCTTGACCCAGGCTTTTTCTGTCCTGACCGGAGGGCCCGGCACGGGCAAGACCTCCATCGTCCGCCTCCTGACCCAGATCCTGGCCCGCAAGGGTGAGAAGGTCCTCCTGGCGGCACCGACAGGGCGGGCGGCCAGGCGGCTTTCCGAGGTCTGCGGCATGCCGGCTCAGACCCTTCACAGGCTCTTGGCCCTCCAGGTCCAGGAGGACCGGGTGCCCGATGCCGCCTTCTGGCTGTCAGCAGAGCCCTTGGAATGTGACACCTTGATCGTGGACGAGTGCTCCATGATTGATCTTTTTCTTTTCAGCCATCTCCTGTCAGCTGTCAAGCCGGGGACCCGTCTGCTCCTGATCGGCGATGCCGACCAGCTCCCCTCCATCGGCCCGGGCCAGGTCCTCCGCGACATGCTTTTGTCAGGCACCACGCCCCGGGTCCGTCTGACCCGGATCTTCCGCCAGGAAGCCCACAAGCTGATCGTCACCAATGCCCACCGGATCCTGGGAGGCCAAGCCCTGGAGCTGGACCAGTCCATGGAGTCGGACTTCATCTTCATCGATTGCCCCGACGACCAGGCCATGCATGAGGGGGTCATGAAGCTTTGCGGACGGGTCCTGCCCGACAACTATGGCCTGGATCCCTTCCATGGGACCCAGGTCCTGTCGGCAGTCAGACGGGGGAGGGCCGGTGTCAATCAACTGAACCAGAGCCTGCAGCTCATGGTCCAGGGGGAGGATTTTGCCGGCGTCCAGAGTATGGGTCGCCGCTATGCCATCGGTGACAAGGTCATGCAGACCCGCAACAACTACGACCTGGCCTGGAAGATGGTCCAGACCGGCCGGGAGGGCCAGGGGATCATGAACGGGGAGACCGGCCTGGTCTCTGATATCGATCCCAAGGGGCCCAGCGTCACTGTTCTTTTTGAAGAAGAAAGGCTGGCCCTCCTGCAAGGGGAAGACCTGGAGGACCTGGACCTGGCCTATGCCACCACCATCCACAAGGCCCAGGGCTCCGAGTACCCCCGGGTCATCCTGGTCATTCCGCCGGGCTCGCCCGCCTTTCTGTCAAGAAACCTCCTTTACACGGGGGTGACCCGGGCCCGGGAGCGGCTTTTTGTCCTGACCCGTAAAAGCACCCTGCGAATGATGTTGAAAAACAATGAAGCCAATGAGCGGGCCGGCATGCTTCGCTTCTGGATGGATCATTAGTCTGTGGGCGGCAAGGAGGGGATCCGCCGCCTGATCATGAAAAGCTTGGAGGGCCTGGAAGTCCTCTTTTATCCCCCCTACTGCGCTGTCTGCGACCAGCCCGTGGAGCCCCCCTTGCCTTCACCCTTTATCTGCCGGCCCTGCCTGGCCGATCTTCCCTTTCGTATGGACCGGGAGGCGGTGGCCTGGCAGGGGCCCTGCCCCCTTTACGCCAGTTTTTACTATCGACCCCCTTTGCCCAAATTGATGGTCAGCCTCAAATTCTCCGACCGGACCGACCGGGCCCGCCTTTTGGGCCCCCTCCTGGCCAGGACCCTGCAAAGAAGGGTTCCCCGGGCCCAGGCCATCATCCCGGTCCCCCTCCACAAGAAAAGAGAGAGGGAAAGGGGCTATAACCAGGCCCTCCTCCTGGCCCGATCCCTGTCGGATGTTCTGGGCATCCCCATCCTGGAGGATCTCCTTATCCGGCAACTTTATACCAGGAGGCAAAGTGAGCTCCATTCAGTCAAGGAAAGGCAGGACCAGATGCAGGGGGCCTTCTGCCTCAGGGAAGACCCTGGCCTCCTGGAGTCCCTGAGGGGCCGGCCTCTCATCCTCCTGGACGATGTCCTGACCACGGGGGCTACCCTGGCCCAGGCGGCCAGGACCCTCCAGGGAGCCGACCTGGAGGTGACCGGCCTGGTGGCCGCCTCCAGCAAGGACGCCTATCAGGTTTACGGGCAGGCCATTGAAAGCTACTACAACTGAGAACAAAGCTGGACAGGGGCCACTTTTAATTTGCCGGCGACAGGCATAGAATGGTCTCTAAGCGAAGGCTTGAATGGACAGGCCATGACGGAGGCAGACCATGCGGATAGTGATTGCGGGTGCGGGCAAATACGGCCGTACCATTGCCGGTGAACTGGTGGCTGAGGGCCACGATATCACCATGATTGAGCGGGACGAGGAAAGTCTGGGCCGGGCCATTGAGAGCTATGACCTGTCCGGCCTGGTGGGCAATGCGGCCAGTTATGAGATCCAAAAGCAGGCGGGGGTCGACTCCTGCCAGGCCTTTTTGGCCATGACCGGATCGGATGAAATCAACCTGATCTCGGCTATCATGGCCCAAAAGCAGGGGGCCCAAAAGACCCTGGCCCGGGTGGTCAACCCCGATTATTCGCCCGATTCCTTCTTTTTCCGCCAGGCCCTGGGCATCGGGGTCCTGGTCAATCCCAACCTGGAATCCGCCCGTAAGATCCTCCAGATGCTGCAATACCCCTCTGCCACCAGTGTGGATTCTTTCTTCGGGGGCAGGGTCCAGATCGTGGCCGTCCGGGTGCCTGCCGACAGCCTCCTGGCCGGACTCAAGCTCTTGGATTTTCGCAGAGTCTGCGGTCAGGACCTCATGGTCTGTGCCATCCAAAGGGATGGCCAGGTCATCATCCCCGACGGGACCAGCCAGATCCTGGCCGGTGACACCCTGCATGTGACCGGCGAAACCGATACCCTCCAGGCCTTTTATGCCCGGACCAATACCATGGTCCCGGCCATCCACCATGTCCTGATCACGGGGGGCGGGGGCATCGCCTACTGGCTTTTGGGCCTCATCAACCGGAAGCGCTTTACCATCCGCCTGATCGAAAGGGACCGGGCCATGGCCGACCTGGTCTACCAGCACTACCCCTGGCTGGATGTCATCCGGGCCGACGGGACCGACCAGCAGGTCCTGGAGGAGTGCAATATCCAAAACTATGACGCCTTCATCTCCCTGACCGGTATCGATGAAGAAAATGTCCTGGCCTCCATGGCGGCCGCCCGAAGCGGGGTCCCCAAGACCATCACCAAGGTCAACCGGACCCGGCTCCTGGACCTCCTGGCCGAGGGGGATCTGCAAAATATCCTGACCCCTCAGCAGATTGTGGCCGATGAGATCGTCCGCGATATCCGGGCCCTGGACAATTCCCAGGGTTCCCAGGTCGAAGCCCTCTACCGCCTGGCCGAGGGCCAGGTGGAGGCCCTGGAATTTATTGCCAGGCCCCAGAGCCGGGTCCTTGGTAAGACCCTCCTGGAGCTTGACCTGCGCCCCTCTCTTCGCCTGGTCTGCCTGGTCCGGGGCCGTGAGATCATCTTCCCAAGCGGCAAGGATCAGATCCAGGCCGGTGACCGGGTCATCCTGGTGGCCTCGGGGATCCGTTTGCAGGATCTGGATGATATTTTGGGGGGCAAGGCTTGAATTTTCATTGGCTCCGCTATGTCCAGGGACGGGTTTACCAGATCTGCTCCCTCCTCTTCCTCCTCCCCCTCCTGGTAGCCCTCTTCTACCAGGAGTTCATGGAAGCCCTGATGAGCTTTGGTCTCCTGGCTGCCGGCCTCTTTCTTCTAGGCAGCCTCATGACCCTGAAAAGACCGGACAAGATCCGGCTCAGGGCCAGCGAGGGCATGGTCATCACCTTTTTTACCTGGCTTTCCCTTTCCCTGGTCTCGGCCCTGGCCTTTGTCCTGTCGGGCCAGATCCCTTCCCTGGTCGATGCCTTCTTTGAATCTGCCTCGGGCTTTACCACCACCGGCTCCACCATCCTGACTGATGTGGAGGCCCTGGCCCATTACAGTCTTTTCTGGCGGTCTTTCAGTCACTTTGTGGGCGGCATGGGCGTTTTGGTCTTTACCTTCATCCTGGATCTGGACACCTCGGCCGATTCAGTCAATATCATGAAGGCGGAAATGCCAGGCCCCCACTTTGGCAAGCTGACGGCCCGGATCCGCCAGACTGCCCTCATTCTTTACGCCATCTACTTTGTCATGACCCTGGTGACCGTCCTCTTTCTTCTTTTGGGAGGCATGTCCTTTTTTGATGCCCTGATCCACGGCATGGGGGCGGCGGGGACAGGGGGCTTTTCCAACAAAAATGCCAGTATCGGCTTTTACGGCTCGTCTTTTATCAATTGGGTCCTGACCCTGGCCATGATCCTTTTCGGGGTCAACTTCCAGGTCTATTACCTGGCCTTGAAAAAGGGGATCCGCCAGGCCCTGAAAAGCGAAGAGCTGCGCTGGTACCTGGGTATCTACCTGACTGTCTCCCTCCTGGTCTTTGCCAGTATTCTCCCCCAATCCCTCTCGGGGGGCGGAGCCCTTGAAGAGGCCTTTTTCTCGGTCTCCTCCATCATGTCCACCACCGGTTATGCCACGGCCAACTTCGCCCTCTGGCCCCTGGTCAGCCAGGTCCTCCTCCTTTTTGTCATGCTTTTGGGGGCTTCGGCAGGTTCCACGGGCGGGGGGCTCAAGGTGTCGCGCTTTATCATCTATCTGAAATCGGCCCGGGAGGAGCTGGCCAAGTCCCGGGATCCCCGCCGGGTCATGTCGGTCCGCCTGGATGGCCGGATCCTGTCGGATCAGGCCCGGCAGCCCGTCCTTCGCTACCTTTGTATCTATCTTATTTTCCTGGGCCTGGGTACCCTGGTCCTGGCCCTGGACAGCCCCGACCTCGTGACTGCCTTTTCGGCCTCGGCCACCGCCCTTAACAATGTCGGCCCCGGCCTGTCCACCATCGGCCCGGTCTCCAATTTCTCGGGCTTTCATGACCTGACCAAGCTGGCCCTGACCCTGCTCATGCTGGCCGGCCGTCTGGAGCTCATGCCCCTCATCCTCTTTTTCTCCATCAAGACCTGGCGTCGGACCTAGAGGCGGGCCCTTTTATGAATAGCTTCGATTCATGGTAAGATAACCCATATCCCAAAGGAGATCCTGATATCATGCATTGGACGCTTATTCTCGGTTTGACTATCCCCGGTCTCATGACCGGTGTCGGTGCTATCCCTGCCCTCTTTGCTAAGAATGTCAAGCGCAAGGGCCTTGACATGATGTTGGGCTTTTCTGCCGGCATTATGCTGGCGGCGACAGGTTTTTCCTTGATTGTGCCCAGTATCGAGGCCGGAGGCGATAATCTTTTCCTGGCGGTCCTGGTGACAGCGGCCGGCATCTTCTGCGGCACGGTCCTGATCGATATGGTGGACCGTCTGGCCCCCCACGAGCATCTGCTCAACAAGCGCCATGAGGGGATGGCCAGTGATTCCTTGAAAAAAATCTGGCTCTTTGTCATTGCCATCACCATCCACAATATTCCCGAAGGTATGGCCGTAGGGGTGGGCTTTGGTTCGGCCAATGTGGCCCATGGCCTGCCCATTGCCGTCGGGATAGGACTGCAGAATATGCCCGAGGGCCTGGCCGTGGCCTTTGCCCTCATGCGGGCCAACTACAGCACCAAAACGGCCTTCTGGATTGCCGTCCTGACCGGGGTCATCGAACCGGTCATGGCCTTTGCCGGTTACGGCCTGGTCCGTCTCTTCCAGCCGGCCCTGCCCTTCATCCTGGCCCTGGCTGCCGGCGCCATGCTCTTTGTCATTGTGGATGAGGTCATCCCTGAAACCCATGGGGGCGGCAATGAGCGGGTATCCAGCTATGCCCTGATCCTGGGCTTTATCCTCATGATGATCCTGGACGTGACCCTGGGCTAGGCAGGATCAATCTTCCTTGGGCCCCCGGTAGGTCCGGTCCTTGACCGGCCGGTAGGGCTGGGGGCGGGGAGGCGGCTGGGGGTCGCCCTTGCCGTCCATCCACCAGCAGCCCTTGAGGGGCGAATAATAAAGGGGGACCTCCTGACCCTGGATCCGGCAGAGCCAGCACTGGCCTGACCCGGCTGACCGGGCCGCCCGATGGCCCACAAAGCGGGAGCTGGTGATTTCAAAAAAGCGCCCGTCCTCCCAGGTAACACCCAAAGGCCGCCTGAGGCCGGAGGGGCTGGTTTCCAAGACAACGGATACGACAACCGGCCGGCTCATGGTCCAAAATACCCCACGGGATGGATGACATTTTCACTTTTGATATCGTGCTCGGTCAAGGTCCGGTCGACCAGGGAGATGGCCCGCCGGACGGAGAGGCCGCCATAGCGATGACGGAGTCCGTCCAGGGTATTCTCCAGGCGGAGGATGGCCTGCCGCCGCCCTTCGTGGGGTAAGAAAGAGACCTGGCGGAGCCGGGACAGGGGGACCAGCTTGCAGGCCCGGACCCCCAGGCTGCGGATCCATTGCCCCTTTTGAAAATGGGCCATGATGAGTTGGAAGGCGGCCGGGGCGATCTCACTGCAAAGTTGGGTGGCCTGGGCCAGGGGGGCCTGGCGCTCAAAGTTGAAAAGCTGGTAGTCCCTGAGGCTGACCTGGACGGTCTGGGCGGCCATGCCGGCCTCCCGCAGGCGGCTGGCCACCGATTCGGTCAGCATATAGGTGACGGCCTTGATGTCCTCTTCCGTGTAAAGATCGTGGCGGGTGGTGATGGAATTGCCCACCGACTTGATGGGGACCTCCCGGCCTGAGGGGGCCACAGGCGTCCTGTCCAGGCCAGCCCCAAAATAATAGAGGCTGAGGCCGACGATCCCGAAAAGACTGCGCAAAAAATCCGGCCCCGCCTCCACCAGCTGGCCGATGGTCCGGACCCCTATCCGATGGAGCTTGCGGCGGGTGGCCGGTCCCACATAAAGGAGGTCCCCCACCGGCAGGGGGTAGACCACTTCCTGGTAATTGGCCCGGGAGATGAGGGTGCTGGCGTCCGGCTTTTTCAGGTCGCTGCCCAGCTTGGCATAGATTTTATTCCAGCTGACCCCGATGCTGACCGTCAGGCCCAGCTCCTTTTTCATCCGGTTCCGGATCTTCTCAGCCGCCTGGAAGCCATCCTTTTCCGGGCAAGCGGTCAGGTCCAGCCAGCACTCATCAATGCCAAAGGCCTCCACCCGGTCGGTGTATTCCAAATAAAGCTCGCGGGCCAGGCGGCTGTAATAGATGTAGCTGGCATAGTCGGGGGGGACCAGGATGAGGCCGGGGCATTTTTGCTTGGCCTGCCAGATGACCTCGCCGGTCTTGACACCGGCCTCCTTGGCCAGCTGGTTTTTGGCCAGGACAATCCCATGGCGGTTGACGGGATCGCCGGCCACAGCGCAGGGTACGGTCTTGAGCGAAGGCCGGGCCAGCATTTCCACGCTGGCGTAAAAGGCATTCTGGTCGACATGCAGGATAAGGCGATTGTCCATAAGCCATGGCCTCCTTACTGGGAGGGGTCCAGCCACCAGCGGTAGGACCGGGGGTCATAAAAAAGGGTGACGGGCCGGCCCTGGATCAGGCAGGGAAAACGCCAGTCGGGGCTGCCGTCCTTGGCGGCCTGGCGCTGGGGTGTCTGGAGACGGCGGTCGACCTTGAAGCTTGAACCGTCCTCAAAAGTGATCATTTTTGGCAGGATATCCCCCTTGGGGCTGATCTGGGCCACAACTGTAATATATAGGCGTTCCATGATAAACCTCGCTAGAACATTTGTTCGCACTCAGTCTATCACGCACATATGTTCGGTTCAAGGGCGAAAAGGACCGGATCCGGTCCTTGAGATTACAAAATTTTTACAGGCTGTCGACGATGCGGCCGTCAGTAGAGAGGGTGACGACCCGCCAGGGAATAAATTTGCCGCTTGCCTGCAGGGCTTGGCGGACGGCCCTTTCAAGACCGCCGCAGCAGGGGACCTGCATGCGGGTCAGGGTCAGGCTCCGGATATCATTTTCCCGGATGATGGCAGTCAGCTTGTCAGTGTAGTCGACCTGATCCAGCTTGGGGCAGCCGATGACCGTGACATGACCTTCCATGAATTCCCCTTGGAAATCCTTATAAAGGAAGGCCGAGCAGTCGGCGGCCACCAGGAGCTTGGCCCCGTCAAAAGCCGGCGATTTCACGGGCATCAATTTGATTTGGATGGGAAAGCGCAGGGCCGGGACAGGGGATGCGGCCGCTTGAACCGCCTCTTCCTGGGCCCGGCTTTCCAGATGGCGGTTGACGGCCTCCTGGTCAAAGGGCAGGGCTTGACGCTCGACAAAGCGGAGGGCACCGACCGGGCAGGCCGGCAGGCAGTCGCCCAGGCCATCGCAGTAGTCGTCCCGGATCAACCGGGCCTTGCCATCCACCATGACGATGGCCCCTTCGTGACAGGCACTGGCACAGGCCCCGCAGCCATTGCAGAGCCCTTCATCAATTTCAATAATCCGCCTTAGAATCATAAAAATCCCCTTTAAAGTTTTGATTTGATTTCCTTGCCGTCCGCATCATATTTTTTGCGTTTGGCCGTGATCTCTTCCATGTCGATCTTCCAGACATCGGTCCGGTGCAGGCTTCGGGCGATGGCTGCATCAAACTGATCCATATTAGCCGGTGTGTAGCGGAGGCAGGTGGCCCGGAGGGCCTCGATCTTTTCCTTCTCGTCCTCCACCCGGACAGCCTTACCCGTGACCAGGGCCGATTCATATTCGGTCGTAAAGTCATTGGTCAAGGGTCTGACCTCACCCACACAGGCGACCGATACCCGGGGATTGTGGCGGAGGGCCTCCAGTTTTTTACCCGCCGGCGCACAGTGAAAATAAAGTTGATCCCCTATTCTTACCATTGACAGGGGGACCCCATAGGGATTGCCGTCCGGGAGGACGGTGGACAAGACCGCAAATTGACAGCGATCGATGACTTCCAGACCAAATGCTCTATCCATTTTCCGATCCTTTCGCCTCATCTTCAACAGGCCCCTTTCATACTTGGCTTCCTTATCTACCCCGTCATTGTACGATAAGGCGGAAGGTAGCAAAAGCCTCCATCCCAGACAGAACTTTAGGCTATACTCGAAGAAATAAAGAAACAAAGGAGCCCTTATGTGACTCATCATTGAACTCTTCGCCTGGATAGGCCGAAAATTAAAGCAATTATTCCTCTTTCTCTATGAGAAAATCCGTAAAAAAGAGGGCGACCCGGAAAGTGACCAGGCCGCCTGATTGCCATGGATCCACTTCCGGCCCCAATGACTGATCCGCTCTCCAGCTATGCTTTGAAGGGCCAAAGAGTCAGTTCGCTTGAACTGAAATGCCTCCTGGTCAGCCGCGGCGTGAAATGCGATAAGGCTGTTTACAGGACCTTGGGTCAGGACTACCGTCTCCAGATCAATCCCCTGACCTGCAATTGCCTGATTTTGTCGGACGGGACCATCTGCCAGATGACGGATGTGGGCTTTCATCTCCAGTATCTGAATGGGGCCTTGTCCTGGGACAATCTCAAACTCCTCCGCTATGCCTCGGAGCTGGGGACACCCTTTACCGTCAAACTCCTGGAGGGGAGGGCAGCCCTCTTCCATGAGGGGGAGGTCCTTGATTTTGTCTCCTTTGCGCCGGCCAGCTCCTTCTATGAAAAAAAGACCCGGTCAGGCTTGCCTGTTTTGGGCAATGCCGTCCTCCAGGGTTTGGACTGGGTGGCCTTCCAATGTATGTGGCCCTGTCAGTACGCCATGGCCGGAAGGACATGTCAGTTCTGCTTCTCGGGGGCTGAATTTGAGACCAGGGCCCGAAAAAAGAAGCCCCAGGCCAAGGCACTGGAAGCAGCCGACGTGGAAGAGATCACCCGCTTGGCCAAAGAAGGGGACAAGGTCAGGGGCCTGCAGATCACAGGCGGTTCGACCTTTGACGGCCGGATGGAGGCCGATCTGGTCTCCGCTTATCTGCCCCGCCTGGCCTCCCTGGGCCTGGAGGAGATCCTCCTTTATCTGACACCTCCTGATGACCAGAAGCTGATTGACCATTACTTTGATCTGGGTGCCAGCCGGATTGCTTACAGCCTGGAGGTCTGGGACATGGACCGGGCCGCCTCCATTACCCCGGGCAAAATCAAGTTTGCCGGCCGTCAGGCCTATCTTGCCTCCCTGGAATACATCAGCGAAAAATACGGCCCCAACCGGGCCTTCAGCAACTTCATCATTGGGCTGGAGGCCTTCGAAAGCTTGAGCCAAGGGGCCCTTTACCTGGCCCAAAGAGGCATCATTCCCTCCGCCTCGGTCTGGATGCCCATGGGGCGGCCTGTCATGGGCTCCATGAAGGCGCCGGATCTGGACTATTACCGCCGGGTCATCCATTTTCTGGCTGAACTCTACCAGCGCTATGACCTTGAACCGGCCGGTTTTCGAGGACTCAATGTTTGTATTGAGGCGGACATCAAACGATTTTCCCTGCAATAAAAAAAGCCCCGGAGGGTCATCTCTCCAGGGCTTATATGGCGCGCCCGCCAGAATTTGAATCCGGAACCTTCTGATCCGTAGTCAGACGCTCTATCCAATTGAGCTACGGGCGCGTGACAGCTTTCCCATATTAACGCCCCCGGCCGCCCCTTGTCAAGCAGAGGGCCCGGGGTCAGGAATCAAAGATCAGGGTCAGCCGGGCGATGGCATCCGACTCGACCTGGACAGCCAGGGTTTTTCGCCTGCCCCCTTCACTGAGGGAGATCTGGTAGCCGCTTTCCCGGGCAAAGGGATAGCGGAGGTAAAGTTCATAGATCGAATCACCCGGCTTCAGGCCTGAACCAGTCTCAAAGCGGCTGTAGGAGATGGAAAGCTGGCGGACCCGGCCTTCAAAGGTCATGGTCTCCCGGTCCCATTGGCCGACAGCCTCGACCAGGAGGCCCGGCCAGGTCACCCGGAAATCATCCTCTCTTGCCGTCTCGTCTTCAATAGCTTCCAGGCTTAAGGGGATGCCCAAAAGGGCCAGGGTGCTTTTGGAAGAGATGAGGACAGCCCCATCCAGGGAGGGGGTGAAAAGACTCTTGTCATCCAGGACCAGGCTGGTATCCTCTATGGCCAGCTCCTGGGGAATCCGCTCCTCGGCCCGGACGACTCCATCCGCTTCCGTGAAAACGACCCGCCGGGATCTGGATGCCCCCGAATCTGTCGGGTTGGTCTGTTCCTCAATGGCCGCATAGCCCGGCATCATCTCCACACAGCGGTAGCTGTTTTTAACCGAACTGACCTGTTTTTGATAGAAATCCAGGAGGTCATGGGCCCGCCGGTCGATGGCCTTTTCCTGGGCCGGATTCCGGATGACCTGGTTGTGACTGAGCAGGGCCACCAGGGCCGGCTTGGACTGGAGGGCCAGTGCCTCCAGATAGAGGACCACATAATCGTAGAGGCTGGCTTGTTTTTGCAGCCAGGATTTTGAAAAATAGGGGATCCCTTCCTGGTCCAGGGTCAGGGGGACGGCAAACTTCAATTCGCGCAGGTCGGAGGTTCGGGCCCGGATCCACCAGATGGCCGCCTGGTCGGGCCGGGGGACCAGCTGTTTGTCAGCCTTGGCGGCATGGTTTTGGATCTCCTCGCTTTCCTGGGGGGAGGCGGCCATAAAGGAAGTGATGTTGCCCGGCAGGCAGGAGGCTAAAAAACTGACATAGCGGATGAAGTCGGCCTGGCTGATCTCCGACCGCTGGCTTGTGGGGATGGCCTGCCAGATCATGTCCCGCTTGTCGCTGTTGTTGATGGCCAGGGTCAGCATGCGGACCCACTCATCCTGGCGGAGATACTTGTCATTTTGCGGCCGGATGACGAAGGGGAGTTCGCCCCTGTCAGCTGTTCCCGGGGAACCGTTGGTGTCAAAGGCGCAGGCGGACAAAAAGAAGAGGAGGGCCATGCCCAGAGCCAGGGCGGCCATCTTCCTTCTTGATCCTTGTCCTGTCCGCACTTGATGAACGTTCATAAGGGCTCCTTGGCAGCGATCTTCTTTAAGTCAAAGAGGACTGCTTTCTTCTATTTTGCCCCAAGGCCCGGCCTTCCATCAAGCGGGAGGACAGGCCGGGGGATCCTGCCGTTGGCTGGAGGCTTCAAAGCAGATAACGCCGCAGGCCACGGCGGCATTGAGGGAGTTGACCTTACCCTTGAGGGGGATGGAAAGAAGAAAATCGCAGTGGTCAGCCAGCTTGGGGGACATGCCAAAGCCTTCGCTGCCGATGACCAGGGCCAGCTTGCCCCTGTAGTCGGCTTCCTTATAGGACAGGCCTTGTCCGGCTGCCGTCCCATGGATCCAAAAACCCTCCTCCTTCAACATGAGGATGGTCTGGGTCAGATTATTGACCCGGCAAAGGGGGACATGCTCCACGGCGCCGGCCGAGGCCTTGGCCACAGCGGCATTGAGGGGGACAGACCGCCTTTTGGTAATGACCACGGCGTCCACGCCTGCCCCGTCAGCGATCCGGAGGATGGAGCCCAGATTGTGGGCGTCCTGGATCTGGTCCAAAAGGAGGAGGAAGGGGGGACGATCCGCTGCCTGGCAGGCCGCCAGGATCTGGTCCAGGTCCCGGTAGTTGAAGGGGGCTACCTCAGCGATGATGCCCTGATGACCGTGGCTTTCGGCCATGGCATCCAGTCTGGCCCGGCTGACATAGGTGACCAGGGCACCCTGCTGGCGGCAGGCCTGGGCCAGGTCGGCCAGGTCCTTGCCTGCCCTGCCCTGTCGGGCCCCTTCCAAAAGATAGATGCGGTTGATGGACCGGCCTGCGGCCAGGGCTTCGGCAATGGGATTCCGGCCTTCCAGCCGGGTCATATCCCCTCTGTCTTCCTGACGGTCGGGGGCCTTCTTGTCTTTTTTATCTTTCATCTTCTTTTGCCTTCTTCTGCCTGTCCAGGATATAGTCGATCAGGTCAATGGCCCGCTGGTGACTGCCCTTTAGCCAAAGCCAGCCGATCAGGGCCTCCAGGGCCGTGGCCTTGCGATAGTCGGGCAAGAGGCAGCCCTTGGGCTGGCTGGTCGTGTGAAAATTCCGGGCCCGGCGAAGCAGGTTTTTTTCCGCTTCTTCCAGGGGAAAGCCACAGGGCTCTTCCAGGAGACATTCCATGAGGACTGCCTGGCCCCGGGCGCTGACAAAATGCGTGGCCTGCCTGTGGAGGCTGCCGGAGGGAGAATCATTTTCCTGGGCCAGGCGGCTCCGGATCTGAAGTTCAAAAACAGCGTCGCCCACCCAGGCCAGGGTTGAGATGGCGTAATCGTGCATATCGTCAGCCGGCCTCTTTACAGGGCAAGTACCCGGACCCCCTGGGGGGTATCTTCAATCTTATAACCCTGGGCCAGGACCTGGTCCCGGAGGGCGTCAGCCTGGGCGTAGTCCTTGGCTGCCTTGGCGTCCTGCCTGGCCTGGACCAGGGCCATGATCTCGGCGGGGATAGCCTCGTCCTGGCCGGCACTGGCGTCCAGTCCCAGGACCCCGCACAATTCGATCAGGGTATCCCGGGCTTCCAGAAGGGCAGGGGCCGCCACCTTGCCGCTGGCCGCCGCCGTATTGGCTGCCCGGACCAGATCAAAGATGGCTGCAATGGCGTCGGCTGTATTAAGGTCGTCATCCATGGCCTCTCTCCATTCTTGGCGGTAGAGGGCCACGGCCTGGCGAAGATCCCCTTCTTCCTCGGAACCTGCCGGCAGGTCCTTGGCGGCTTCGGCCACAAAGGCCAGGTGGTCCACGCTGGTGGTCACCCGCTTCCAGCTGGTCACCGCGGCGTCCAGAAGGTCATCGGCAAAGTTGATGGGCATACGGTAGTGGGCCTGGAGGATGAAAAAGCGCAGGACCGGATAGGGATAGCGGGCCGCCAGATCGCGGACCGTGAAGAAATTCCCCCGGGATTTGGACATCTTCTCGTAGTTGATGTTGACAAAACCATTGTGGACCCAGTAGCGGACAAAGGGCTTGCCGGTGGCCGCCTCACTTTGGGCGATCTCGTTTTCGTGGTGGGGGAAGGTCAGGTCTACCCCGCCGGCGTGGATATCGATGGTCTCCCCCAGATTGGCCAGGCTCATGGCCGAGCACTCAATATGCCAGCCAGGCCGGCCCTCGCCCCAGGGGCTGGGCCAGGCGGGTTCACCCTCTTTTTTGAATTTCCAGAGGGCAAAATCCAGGGGATTCCGCTTGCCCTCGGTCTCGGCCACCCGCTCACTGGCTCCGGCGATCAGGTCCTCCAGGTTGTGGCCGGACAGCTTGCCATAACCGGGGAAGCTGTCAACCGAAAAATAGATCCCGTCCTGGGCCAGATAGGCATGCTCCTTGTCCATGAGCATGGATACCAGGTGGATGATGTCGTCAATGGACTCGGTGGCCCGGGGATGGATGCTGGCCCGCATGACATTGAGGGCGTCGGCATCATGAAAATATTCGTCAATCATCCGGTCAGCCAGTTCCTGGCTGGAAAGGCCCTCAGTCCGGGCCCGGACGATGATCTTGTCGTCGATATCGGTGAAGTTTTGCACATAGGTCACCTGGTGGCCCAGCCAGAGCAGGTAGCGGCGCAGGGTGTCGTAGACAACAAAAGGCCTGGCATTGCCCATGTGGAAGAGGTCATAGACCGTGGGTCCACAGACATAGATCTTGAAATGTCCGGGCTCCAAGGCAGTCAGTTCTTCTTTTTGTCTGGTCAATGAATTATAGATTTGCACGCTATCCCCCCGCATCTTCCGTCCCACAGGGACCTTGACTTCCAAAAGGAAACCCGAAATGCCGCACTCTTTTTTTGATACCCAGCCTCATAGCCAGGTGGGTGCCCTGCGGTGGTCTTAGAATGTCCTGAAAAAGGCCTATTCATATTCCACTTCGACCCGGACTCCCCTTCAAAAAATGGTGGTCCAAAAACAAGAGCGCCGTGCATTTCAGGCAAGTTCATGATAGCACGAATCAAAAAGGGTCACAAATTGAAGGGTTACAAAAAAGCCTGATCCCCGGTCAGGATTTTCCGCTTCAAGGGGCCCGGCCAGACTGTCACATAGGGGCTGGACGCCTTGGCCGCGTGATATAGTATCATATGAACCGGAAAATTCTGCCTCAGGCAATCCGGCCCTTTGGCCTGCCCGGCAGCCAATAGAATAAAGCAACCAAGGAGAACCTTATGCCGTCACAAAAAATATCCGAAGACCAGGGTACCGCCCTTCTGGCCATCCAGGTCACAGCGGAAGATTTCAAATCATCATTACAGGCCGCCCACCGCAAGAATGCCCGCCACTTTCAGGTCCCGGGCTTTCGCAAGGGCAAAGTGCCTTATCCCATCGTCGTCAATCATTATGGAGAGGGCATCCTTTATGACGACGCCCTTGAAATTGCCCTGCCCAAGGCCTATGAAGAGGCCCTGACGGAACTGGAGATCGCTCCCTTTTCCGATCCCCGCTTCAATGTCAAGGAGATCGGCGGCGAAGAAGGTCTGGTCTTTGAGGTCCGCGTGGCGACCAAGCCCCAGGTCACCCTGGGCAGCTATGAAGGCGTCACCGCCTACCGCCCGCCCGTCCAGGTGGACGATGAGGCTGTGGACAGCAAGATTGAAGAAGCCCGTCAGAAGGTATCCCGTCTGGTACCGGTCACCGACCGGCCCATCCAGGAAGGGGACCGGGTCACCCTGGACTATGAGGGTTTCCATGAGGATGTTCCCTTTGAAGGGGGCCAGGCGGAGGGCCACCAGCTGGAGATCGGCTCAGCCTCCTTTATCCCCGGTTTCGAAGAAGGCCTGATCGGCCACCAGGTGGGGGATGAGTTTGACCTGCCCCTGACCTTTCCCGAGGCCTATCATGCAGAGGATCTGGCAGGCCAGGATGTCATCTTCAAAATCAAGGTCCATGACGTTTTTGTCAAAGAACTGCCGGAGATTGACGATGAATTCGTCCGCGATGTCTCCGACACCTGTGACAGCCTGGAAGAGTACCGGGAAGAAATCCGCCAGGAACTCCTGAAAGAACAAGAAGAGGCTGCCGATGCCGCCTTTGAGCAAAACATCATCGACCAGATCGTGGACAACTCAGAGGTGGTCCTGTCCGACCTGATCGTAGAGGATGAGGTGGACCGGGGCATGGAGCGCCAGCAGCAGCAGTTTGCCATGTATGGCCTCAACTTTGCTGATTTTCTCCAGTATTCAGGCAAATCCCTGGATGACTACCGGGCTGAACAGGGCCAAAGGGCCCGCCGGGTCATCGAGAGCGCCTGGGTCATTGAAAACATCCGGCTCCAGGAAGAAGAACGCCTGGCCCTGACCGAGGAAGAACTTGACCAGGCCATCCAGGATCTGGCAGACAAGGAAGGGATCTCTGAGGAGGTCTTCCGCCAGCAGTACCTGAAGACCGATCATGATCTGGAGCATTTCCGCCATGACCAGGAAAACATCAAGCTCCTGGACTGGCTGAAAGCAGTCAGCCAGGTGACGGACCAGGCCCCCGAGCGGCCCCACGACCACGACCACGATCACGACCACGATCATGACCACGACCATGATCACGACCACGACCACTAAGGAGACCATGAAGAGGTCCAAG
>CAZKLG010000005.1:28985-44388 GCA_964553675.1 uncultured Mageeibacillus sp.
GACCACGACCATGATCACGACCACGACCACTAAGGAGACCATGAAGAGGTCCAAGAAGGAGAAAGAACTTTTGACCCCAGGTCAAGGAGGACATATTCATGAATTTTGATACTTTTGAGCCCGCCATGATGAATCTGGTACCCATGGTTGTCGAGCAGACAAGCCGGGGGGAACGTTCCTACGATATCTTTTCGCGCCTGCTCAAGGAGCGGATCGTTATCCTCAGCGACAGCGTCAACCACGTCACAGCCAGTCTGGTCATGGCCCAATTCCTCTTCCTTGAGGCAGAGGATCCGGAGAAGGATATCCAGTTTTACATCAACAGCCCGGGCGGGGAGATCTCCTCGGGACTTCTGATTTACGACACCATGCAGTACATCAAGCCTGACGTCCAGACCATCTGCATGGGCATGGCCGCCAGCATGGGGGCCTTCCTGGTCGCCGCGGGCACACCCGGCAAGCGTTTTGCCCTGCCCAATGCCGATCTCATGATCCACCAGCCCAGTGGCGGTGCCCAGGGCCAGGCCACCGATATCACCATCGCCGCCGAATACATCGTCAGTTTGAAGAAGCGGCTGAACACCATTTTGGCCGAGAAGACCGGTCAGCCCTATGACATCATCGAAAGGGATACCGACCGCGACCGCTGGATGACAGCCCAGGAGGCCCTGGACTACGGCCTGATTGATAAAATAATGACCAAGCGTGCCTAGGCCAAGCCTGGACGGGAAGCGAGGAAGCCATGTCCGATAGAAAAGACCAGGATAAATACAAATCCCTCCACTGTTCCTTCTGCGGCAAGACCGAGGAAGAGGTGGAAAGGCTGATCGCCGGACCGGGGGTCTATATCTGCAATGAATGCGTCATGCTTTGCGATGAGATGCTGGCAGAGGACCCGGCCCGGAGGAGCTATCCTGGGGCGCTGACGGATGTCGAGGAGATGAATCTTCTGACTCCCCAGCAGATCAAGGAGAAGCTGGACGAGTATGTGATCGGCCAGGAAGAGGCAAAAAAGACCCTGGCCGTCTCGGTTTACAACCACTACAAGCGGGTTTTCTCTGACCTGGTAGACCAGGAGGATGACGGGGTCGAATTGGCCAAGAGCAATATCATGCTCCTGGGCCCTTCCGGCTCAGGCAAGACCCTCATGGCCCAGACCCTGGCCCGGATCCTCAATGTGCCCTTTGCCATTGCGGACGCCACGGCCTTGACCGAGGCGGGCTATGTGGGAGAGGACGTGGAGAACATCCTCCTCCGCCTGATCCAGAATGCCGACTTCAATATCTCGGCCGCTGAGCAGGGCATCATCTACATTGATGAGATCGATAAGATCACCCGGCGGTCGGACAATCCTTCCATCACCCGGGATGTCAGCGGCGAGGGAGTCCAGCAGGCGCTTTTGAAGATCCTGGAAAGCACCATCGCCAATGTCCCGCCCCAGGGCGGCCGCAAGCACCCCCACCAGGAGTTTATCCAGATCGACACCACCAACATCCTCTTTATTCTGGGCGGAGCCTTTGCCGGTATGGATAAGATCATCCGGGACCGGATCGGTCAAAAATCCATCGGTTTCGGTGCCGAAATCGAGGGCTCAGCCAAGATGGACGACCGGGAACTCTTCTCCCGTCTCCTGCCTGAGGATCTCCTCCGCTTCGGCCTTATCCCTGAATTTGTGGGCCGGGTTCCGGTGGTGGTGGCCTTGGAAGAGCTGGACGAGGATGCCCTGATCCGGGTCCTCCAGGAACCCAAAAACGCCCTGATCAAGCAGTACAAGAAACTCATGCGCTTTGACGATGTCGACTTGACCTTCGGGCCCGACGCCATCCGTCAGATCGCCCGCCAGGCCAAGGAACTCAAGACCGGCGCCCGGGGCCTTCGGACCATCCTGGAACGGCTCATGTTGGATGTCATGTATGAGATTCCCTCCTGCGGGGATGTCTGCGAGGTCAACATTTCGGCCAAAAGTGTCCTGGGTCAGGAAAAACCCCAGCTCAAGCGCAAGAAGAAGGTCAAGGACAAGACCGAGACCTCTGCCTGAAAACTTTCGACAATTTGTCGTCAATCGACCTGAAAGAGCCGGAAAGCCTCCGGCTCTTTTTTTTACGGCCTGTCATGCTGGATAAAAAGGGAAGTCATCTATGAAGCAAGCAGACAAGATTGAGACCATAGGGCTGGCAGGCGGGCAGAGGGCAGTCCTGAAGCCGGTCAAGGCCTGGCGGCAGGGGGCAGTGGCCAGCCTCCTTCACCGGATCCGCTCCCCGGGCCTTCCCCGCTGTTTTGGTATCAGCGGCCTGGATGACCGGCCAGACTTCAAGGACCTGCCCCTGGTCTTTTTGGAGTCGCCAGCCGGGGAAAACCAGATCCTGATTGAGTACCTGGAAGGCGTCAGCCTCAGGGACTATCCCCCGGATCAAGTGACCACCGACAAGCTTTTAGCCTGGTTCAATCAAATCCTGGAGGCCCTGGCCTGGATCATGCAAACAAGCGGCCGCCTCTTTGTCCACTCGGATATATCCCCCGAAAACATCATTATCGGTCCCCGGGACCAGGCCGGCTTGATCGATTTTTCAGACTCCCTGCTCATGGATGGGGAGAGGGAGGCGGTGGACCTCCCCCTTTTTGGCAAAAAAGGATACGCGGCGCCGGAAGTTTATCAAGGGACAATCAGTCCGGCCTCTGATCTTTACAGCCTGGCCATGTCCTTCCTCTCCGTCCTGGCCTGTCAACCGGCCTCCCAGCTGGGCCCAAAGAACCAGGAGAAGCTATTGAGAAAACTGGGCCATCCCCTGGCAGACCTTTTAAGCGACTGCCTCAAGGAAGCCCCCCGGGCAAGAATGGAGGGGATCAGGGGGACCCCTTACGCCCGGCTTTTGGAAGATCTGAACCTGCAATCCAGAGGGCCGTCTCCACTCCCGGATCTTTTGGCTGAAGGCAGCTGCCCCTACCTGGCCTCCGACTGCCCCCTCCTGGACCTGATCCGCAAGCTGTCGGTCTGAAGGGGCCGGTCTGCATGCTACAATGGGGGCAGGATCCGCCAAAGGAGTAGTGACCTATGTCTGAAGATAAGGAAAAGCGAGGCAATGTCCGCCAAAGGGAGATCAAGCCCAGGACGACCAGCCAGGAAGGGGGCCAGGACCGGTCCCAGAAGTCCAGGGAACAAAGTGCTTCCTCCAAGCGGCCCCAGCAAAGCCGGGGAGCCAAAAAGGGAGGGGGCGGCCAAAAGTCCCGTTCCCAGGGCTCCAAAAGCCGCCGGGATTCCGGTGGCCAGGCCTCCCGCCAGGGTAAAAGGCAGGAGGGGGGCGACCGCCAGGCCAGGGACGGCCGCCAGCAGCAGTCTTCCCAAAAGCGAAAGCGGCCCCGTAAACCACCGGCAGCACCCAAAAGTGAGAGCCGTGAAGAAGTCAAATGCCCTGACAATCAGAGCCAGCAGTCCATTGCGGGCCCTGACAGGAAAGAGACTGGACGCAGCAGACGGTCGGGACGAAAGCTTTCCAAGCAGAAAAAGCAGACCATCCGGGTGGAAGAGACGGTGGAGGATGTCACCCGTGACATCCGGCGCATCGAAAAGGATATCCAGATCGATCTGGACATGATCCGTAACCAGAAGCTCGATTTATAGTCTTTCAAAAGGTGGGTGGCCAGGATGTGCGATCAAAATCGCAAGGATGACCAGCAAAGAACCCCCTTGGTGGACGCGCTCCATAAGCAGTTGGGGCGCGTCTCTTTTCATATGCCGGGCCACAGGCAGGGCCGGATCTTCCCCCGGCTCCAGGCAGATGCCGCCCTGGCCCTGGACACCACGGAACTGGACCGGACAGGCGATCTGGCCCAGGCGGAGGGCCATGTCCAGGAAGCCTATCAATTGGCCGCCCGTTTCTTCGGGGCCGGCCGGACCTGGTTTATTACGTCAGGCACCACGACTTCTATCTTTATCATGATGGCCACAGCCCTCCGGGAGGGAGACAAGGTCATCCTGCCCCGGGCCCTCCATCTGGCCGCCGTCCATGCCGTCGCCATCCTGGGCCTGGAGCCCATCTTTGTCAGCCCCCGGCAAGGGCAGGTTTTTCCCGATGGCCAGCCGGATGAGGCAGCCTACCTTGAGACTATCCACCAGCATCCCCAAGCCCGGGCCTGCCTGGTCACCCGGCCCGATTACTATGGGCGGACCCTGGACCTCAGGCCCCTGGCCCAAGTCTGTCATCAGTCCGACATGGCCCTCCTGGTCGATGAGGCCCATGGGGCCCATTTTGCCGCGGCCCCCGGACTTTTACCCGAGACGGCCCTGAGCCAAGGGGCGGATATGACCTGCCAAAGTGGTCACAAGACCCTGCCCGCCCTGACCCCCGCCTCCCTCCTTCATCTGTCCCAGGATGCCCTGGACCGGGGCCTCCTTGATCTCCAGCGTTTGGCAGGCATGGTCAAGGTCTTTCAAACCTCCAGCCCCTCTTTTTTGGTGGCGGCCAGCCTGGATGAGGCCCGGTCAGCCCTGGCGACCAGGGGACCGGCCGCCATCCGCCGCCTGATCCAGCTCAACCAGGCCCTGGCAGATCAATTGCCCGAGGGCTACCAGCGTATCCTGCCCCCGGGGGCCGATCCGGCCCGCCTGGTCCTGGATTATTCCAGGACAGGCTTGAGCCGCCAAGCCTTTGCCCGGGCCCTGGACCAGGCCGGTATCGACGCTGAACTGGTTGACCTGACCCGCCTGGTTTTGATCCCGGGACTGGACCAGGATCAGGCGGACTATGATCGCCTGGCCCTGGCCCTCCAGACCATTGGCCAAGGAGGGGAGGGGACAGATCTTGAGGAACACCTGGCCCTGCTCCAGGCCCGGACCCGGGAACGGGACCGCTTCCTGTCGGCACCGGCGGCTTTTTTGGCCTCCCCCCGCCAGGCCCTCCTGGGCCGGATTGAGGGCCAAAGGCCTGTGCTCAGGGCCGCCCTGGCCCCTTATCCCCCCGGCCTGCCCCTCCTTTGGCCGGGAGAGGAAATGACCCCCGACCACCGGGCTTACCTTGACAATCTTCAGTCCCAGGGCATCCATGTAAGAGGCTTGGAAGAGGCCCTTTTGTAGCGGCTCCAGGCCCCTTTGTGCTAGTATATGACCAGGCCCGTGGGCCATAGGAAAGGTCATAAAAGAGGGAGTTTCAGGTCATTGTCAAAGGGAAAGTTGATCACATTTGAGGGGATTGATGGTTCGGGAAAAACGACCCAGATCCGCTATCTGGATGACTTTCTCCGTTCCCAGGGATTGGAGACCCTCCTCCTTCGGGAACCGGGCGGGACCCCCATCGGTGAGGCCGTCCGTGCCCTGCTCCTGGACATGCGTTTTGCTGAAATGACGGCAGAGACAGAGCTCTTTCTCTTTGAAGCAGCCCGGGCCCAGTTGGTCCGTCAGGTCATCCGTCCGGCCATCCAGGCAGGGGTCTGGGTCATCAGTGACCGCTATCTGGATTCTTCCCTGGCTTACCAGGGTTACGGCCGGGGTCTGGACCTGGACAAGGTCAGGGCTCTGAACGACCTGGCAGTGGGTCCGACCCTGCCCGATCTGACCATCCTCCTGGAGCTGGGATACCAGACCCGGGTCGACCGCTTGGAAGAACGCCATGACAGGGGCTTTCAGGATCGGATTGACGTCGAGTCAGATGCCTTCAAGCGGCGGGTCTGTGATGGTTTTCGTGCCATCCAGGCCGCAGAACCCCATCGACTTGTCCGTGTGGAATCCCAGGATGACAAGGAGGAGACCGCAAGGCTGATACGTGAAGAAGTAAGGAGATTGCTACTATGAAACTGATATTTGCCATCGTGAGTGATGATGATTCACCCCGTCTCATGGCGGAAGTGAACCGGGCGGGTTACCGGGTAACCAAGTTACACTCGACCGGCGGCTTTCTCCGTTCCGGGAATACAACCCTGATGACGGTGGTCGAGGACGCTGAGCAGGAAGAGGTCATCGCCATCATCCGCAAGAACTCCAAGAGCCGCAAGGCGGCCATCAATGCCAGCATTCCTCCTTCCAATATGGGGGCCACCTATGTCCCCTATCCCGTCGAGGTCAATATCGGCGGTGCCACCGTCTTTGTGGTGCCGGTCGAGCACTTTGAAAAATTCTAAGATGTCGGAAAAACTGACTTCTCCAAATTCAGGACAGGCCAAGGATCTGTCCCTGGATTCCATTGCCTGTCCCCCCGCTCTAAAAGCCAAACTGGCTGCCTCTTTGGAGGGTAAGAGTCTCCCCCTCCTTCTGGTAGGCGAAGCGGGCGCCGGCAAATCCTATCTGGCCTTCCGCCTGGCAGCTGCCATGCTCTGTCATGACCGCCATCCCCAAAAGGGGGCCTGCGGTCTTTGTCCTTCCTGTCGCATGCTGGAAAGCGGCGACCACCTGGACCTGGTCCAGCTGGAACCAGCACCGGACAGGACTTCCATCGCCGTGGCCAGTGTCCGGTCCCAGGTGGCCGCCAGCCTCCAGATCTATCCCCAGCTCAGCCCCTTTCGGGTCTATCTGATTTCAGCGGCCAAAGAGGGCAGTCTCAACGAACAGGGGCAAAATGCCCTCCTCAAGCCCATGGAGGAGCATCCCGACTTTGTCCGCTTCATCATCCTGACCGAGGATGACAGCCGCCTTTTGCCCACCATCGTCTCCCGTTCCCATATGATCCGCCTGGGCAGGCGGGATGACCAGGATATCCGGACCATCCTGGAGGAGGCCGGTATCGGGGGTCAGTTGGCGGAATTGGCCATCAGCTATGCCGACGGCCTGCCGGGCCAGGCCCTGGCCATGGCGGCCGATGAATCCTTCAGCCACTTGCGTGACCAGGTCCATGATCTGCTGACCCGGCTGCCCGGGGCCAGCCGGACCGATTGCCTGACAAAAGACCTGGATATCTTTCGGGCCCACAAGGGGGAAATGGGTCTTATTTTCCGGATCCTGGAGTCCCTCCTTCGGGACCTTCTCCTCCTCCAGCAGGGTCTGCCTCCGGCCAGGCTGGTCAACAAGGATTTGGCAGGATCCCTGGCCGCCCTCCTGGAAGCCCATCCCCAGGCCGATCCGGCCCGGGCGGCGGGCTTGATCAGGCAGACTGCCCAGGCCCTGTCGGCCCATGTCAATTTCGACCACGCCCTGGCCAGGCTCCTTCTGGGCCTGCGGGCCCATCTGGGAGGCCAGCCCCTCTCGCCCCAGCTTTTTCGCCAGGAGGCAGGCCTTTTGTAACCATCCGACCCCCTCCAAGGGTTATGATAGATAAATAGATAAAAAAGAAATGGACTATATAGATGAAGGAATACGATCATTTTCATGATAGAGAAGCAGATCCGGCCGATCTTTCGGCCCTGAAGGATCTGGAAGAATCGGGGTCCTATCCGGTTTGCGCCATTGACCCCCATGCCCAGGAAGCGCCCCAGGATTTCGATGACGGCGAAGAGACCGTCCTCCTGGTGGGGATCCGCCTCCACGGCCGGGGCAAGGTCTACCACTTCTCACCCGACGGCCACCGGATCCGCCAGGGAGACCATGTCATCGTGGAGACCTCCCAGGGCATTGAGATGGGCATTGCCTCCGACTGGCCCCAGCGCCTGCCCAAGTCTACCCTGAAAACCCCCCTCAAGAAGGTCCTCCGCCTGGCCTCCAATGATGACCTTATGCATTATGAGGAAAATAAGCTCCTGGAAAACGAGGCTTTGGCCAAAGCCCGCCAGCGGGTGGAACACTATGGCCTGGGCATGTCCCTGGTGGATGTGGAATACCGCTTTGATAACCGCAAGATCACCTTTTTCTTTACAGCCGACGGCCGGGTCGATTTCAGGGAGCTGGTCAGGGACCTGGCTTCCATCTTCCATACCCGGATTGAGCTCCGCCAGATCGGGGTCCGGGATGAGGCCTGCATGATCGGAGGCCTGGGCATCTGTGGCAGGGAACTTTGCTGCAGCTCCTTCCTCCAGGAATTCCGGCCCGTCTCCATCCGCATGGCCAAGGACCAGAACCTGTCCATGAACCCTTCCAAGATCTCGGGAACCTGCGGCAGGCTCCTTTGCTGTCTCAACTACGAACACCATGTCTATGTGGAGGCCAAAAAGAAGATGCCGGCCAAAAATGCCAGGGTCCGGACACCGGACGGTCCGGGAACAGTTGAATCGGTTGATCTGCTCAGGGAAGAGGTGACGGTCCGCCTGGACCGGTCCGACGATGGCAATCTGGCCAGCTACCCCCTGACCCAAATCCAGGACCGGCGTTCGGGCGGGGATTGACCACCCTAAATATGCTATGATCATTGGGTAAAGTTTATCCGGGAGCGGTGCCCCTGGCGCCTTTTCCCGCAAAAGGAGGAAGTCTATGCCGCATATTATCGATGGTGATGAGTGTATCAGCTGCGGGTCATGCGCTGAAGTATGTCCTACCGAGGCCATTTCGCCGGGCGATTCATACTACATCATTGACGCTGAGCTTTGCATTGACTGTGGGTCCTGCGTATCCGTTTGCCCAGTCGATTGCATCTCCGAAGCTTAAGCAGGTCAAAGACAAGCATTGAAAAGGGCTGCCTCCAAAGGGCGGCCTTTTTTTCCCAAGAAAAGCCATGAGGTGAGTCATGAAAAATTTTGTTTTCCAAAACCCGACCAGGATTTTATTTGGCCAGGGCATGCTGGACAAGCTGCCCCAGGAGCTGGCCCCCTATGGGGACAAGATACTCCTGGTCTATGGGGGCGGCAGCATCAAGCGGACCGGTCTTTATGACCGGGTTCAGGCCCTTCTGGCCCAGGCAGGCAAGACTGTCTTTGAGCTGGCCGGTGTCATGCCCAATCCCCGGACTGAAAAGGTTTATGAGGGGATCGAGATCTGCCGTAAGGAAGGCATTGACCTTATCCTGGCCGTAGGCGGCGGCAGCGTCCTGGACTGCTCCAAGGCCATCGCGGGCGGCAGCTGCCATGAGGGCGACTTCTGGCAGGACCTCTACCTGGATGGCCAGTCCCTTGACCGGGCCTTGCCCCTGGCCACCATCCTGACCATGCCAGCCACCGGCTCGGAGATGAACTGTGTAGGTGTCATCAGCGACTGGGATGGCAACCGCAAGATTGGCTATGGCGACCGGGCCCTTTACCCCTCTTTTTCCATCCTGGAGCCTGAGCTGACCATGACCATGCCCCGTGACCAGGTCATCTATGGGGCCGTGGACATGATGTCCCATGTTTTTGAGCAGTACTTTTCGCCCCCCGATGACGACAATTTGTCCGATGATCTGGCCGAAGCCCTCCTCCGCAATATCCGGATCAATCTGGACCGGGCCCTGCTTGACCTCCAGGACTACCAGGCCAGGTCCAATCTCATGTGGGACGCCACCATGGCCCTCAATAATCTTCTGGGGCTGGGCAAGGAAGGGGACTGGCAATCCCACCAGATCGAGCATGCCCTCTCAGCCTGGTATGACATCCCCCACGGGGCGGGGCTGGCCATTATCCACCCCAACCTCCTCTACTATTGCCGAAAAGAGGCCCAGACCAAGTTGGCCCGCTATGCTGTCCGTGTCTGGGATATCGATCCGACAGGCAAGGGCCAGGAGGAGCTGGCCCTGGCCGGCATCAAGGCTACCCGGGACTACTTCAATGCCATCGGGGCCCCGGCCCGCCTGGCGGATGTGGGCATCCCTGCCTCGGCCCTTGAAGACCTGGCCGATACCACCAGCTTGAACCGGTCCGGCTACCGGCCCCTGGAGCGTGACGATGTCCTGGAGATCCTGAAACTGTCAGTCTGATGGACAAGTTTGTTGACAAAAAGAAGGGCAGCCTCTATCTGGTGGCCACCCCTATCGGCAACCCCCAGGACCTGAGTCCCCGGGCGGCCCATATTCTGGACTCGGTCGACTACATCGCAGCCGAGGATACCCGCCGGGCGGCCCGCCTCCTCTCATCCCTGGGGATTGGCAAGCGCCTGGTCAGCTATTTTGAACACAATCAGGCCTCCCGCCATGACCGTTTGCTGGAGGATCTGGAGTCTGGCCTGTCCCTGGCCCTGATCTCCGACGCCGGCATGCCTGCCATCTCCGACCCCGGGGAGGCCCTGGTCCGCCTGGCCCTGGACAGGGGAATCCCTGTCACCATCATCCCCGGCCCTTCGGCTCTTTTGGCCGCCCTGGCCATATCGGGCCTGGACACCAGCCGCTTTGTCTTTGAAGGTTTCTTACCCGTCAAGGGCAAGGCCCGGCGGGAGCGTTTGCAGGCTGTCCAGGAGGAGGGCCGGACCCTGATCCTTTACGAGGCCCCCCACCGGATCCAAAAGACCCTGGATGATTTAATCCAGGCCGGCCTGGGAGAAAGAAAAATCGCCCTGGCCAGGGAACTCACGAAACCCTATGAAGAGTGTCTTTACTTTACAGTGGAAGGAGCCCGAGACTACTACCAGACGGTCAGCCCTAAAGGGGAGTTCAGTCTGGTTTTAGAGGGTCTGCAGGCCTTTGAATCCCGGACCGGCAAGTCTGCCCGGGCAGTTGACCAGTCCCAGCTGGAAGCCATGGCCAAGTCCCTTTTGGACCAGGGTCTGGGAGTCAAAGAAGCGGCCCGGCGGCTATCCGAAAAGACAGGCCAGGACCGGAGGCTGCTCTACGACCTGGCCCTGAGAATCAGGGGTGAAGACCATGGAAGAAAAGATGATACCCGAATCCCAGGAGCTGACAGCAGAGATGAGTGACCTCCTGGATGATGCCGTCCGCCTTTTGGTGGAGGACCAGGACAGCCCCCAGGGGCTTGAGCGTTTGGCCGCCTATGCCATGGACATGAGCCTGGAAGAGTTCCAGGCCTGGAACCAGGCCCGGCAGGAAGGGTCTGAGGCCGGGGACTGAGGTCCCTTCGACTTGACACTTTCCGGGCTTCTATGTAAAACTTGTGGACAGTTGAATCACTAAAGGCAGTGATGGGAAGAGTAGGCTGGCTGGCGCCGGACAGAGAACCCGGGTAGCTGGAAACGGGACGACGCCGAGAGTTGAAGATGGCCCCTGAGCCGCGGGATTGAAGATAAAATTAGGTCCTGACGGGAGCGCCCGTGACAGCGCCGGACTATGACGGTAGTCCATGAGGCCCCCACCGCGAGGGAGGGGCGAAACCGGGTGGTAACACGACGTCAATCAGGCGCCCGTCCCGGAACCTTGACAGCCAAGGATTCCGGGAGGGGCCTTTTTATTTCCCCCAGGGATCAAAGACCAGGAAGAAAGAGAAAAAGGGACAGACAAGCGGTCCCAGGGAGGCATCCATGCCAAAAGACACTTATTACATTACAACCCCCATCTACTACCCCAGTGGCCAGCTCCACATCGGTCACTCCTATACCACCGTGGCCGCCGACGCCATGGCCCGCTACAAGCGGATGAGGGGTTTTGACGTCTATTTCCTGACCGGGATGGACGAACACGGCCAGAAGATCCAAAGGACGGCCCAGGAGGCCGGGGTCAGCCCCCAGGCTTTTGTCGATGCCATGGCCGTGGACATCAAGGCCCTCTGGGAGCTTTTGGACGTCCGCTATGACGGCTTCATCCGGACCACGGATGACCACCATGTCAAGGCGGTCCAGGCCATTGTCCAGCAGCTCAAGGACCAGGATGACATCTATGAGGGATCTTATGAGGGCCTTTACTGCACCCCCTGTGAGGCCTTTTGGACCCCCAGCCAGGCGGCAGACGCCAACCACCGCTGCCCGGACTGCGGCGGCCCCTTGGAACATACCAAGGAGCCCAGCTACTTCTTCCGCCTGTCCAAGTACCAGGACCGGCTCCTGGAGCTTTTCCAAAGGGAGGACCCCTTTGTCCTGCCGGCGTCCCGGGCCAATGAGATGGTCAATAATTTCCTGAAGCCCGGTCTGGCGGACATCGCGGTGACCCGGACCACCTTTGACTGGGGGGTCCATGTCCCCTTTGACCCCGATCATGTGGTCTATGTCTGGATCGATGCCCTGTCCAACTACATCACGGCCCTGGGCTATCCGGACCAAAGGGAGCTCTTTGATAAGTTCTGGCCGGTGGATGTCCACCTGATCGGCAAGGAGATCATGCGCTTTCACTCCCTGATCTGGCCGGCCCTTCTCATGGCCCTGGACCTGCCGGTCCCCAAAAGGATCTTCGGCCACGGCTGGCTCCTTTTAAAAGAAGGCAAGATGTCAAAGTCCAAGGGCAATGTGGTGGATCCGGTCATCCTGGTCAACCAGTACGGGGTGGACGCCATCCG
Organism: uncultured Mageeibacillus sp.; assembly: GCA_964553675.1. GTDB lineage: Bacteria > Bacillota > Clostridia > Saccharofermentanales > DTU023 > UBA4923. Next base: position 41,184 of record CAZKLG010000005.1, read on the forward strand.
TTACTTCCTCCTGCGGGAGGTCCCCTTCGGGGCTGACGGGGTTTTCTCCAACCAGGCCCTGATCGAAAGGATCAACAGCGACCTGGCCAATGACCTGGGCAATCTCTTGAGCCGGACAGCGGCCATGATGGTCAAGACCTTCCCCCAGGGACTGCCGGAAGAGCGCTTGACCCAAGCGGTGGACCAGGAACTGGACGACCAGGCCGACAAGACCCTGGCCCTGGTCGAAAAACACATGGAAAACCTGGAGTACAGCCTCTCCCTGGAGGCCATCTGGGCCCAGATCGGCCGCTGCAACAAATACATTGACGTGACCATGCCCTGGATCCTGGCCAAGGAGGAGAAGGACCATCCCCGCCTGGCCGCGGTCCTCTATACCCTGGCAGACAATCTCCGCCGGATTGCGGTCATGATCTCACCCTTCATGACCAGCACCCCCGCCCTGATCCGGGAACAATTGGGGATCCCGGAAGACGCATCCATGACCGCCTGGGAATCCGCCGGCAGGCGGGGCCTTTACCAGGGCAATCCCCAGGTCAAGAAAGGCAAGCCCCTCTTCCCCCGCATTGATGTGGAAAAGGAGCTGGAGGCCTTGGAGGCACTTCAGTCATGACCATCTGGTTTGACACCCATTCCCACCTCCAGGATGAGGATTTCGCCCAGGACCTTCAAGAGGTCCTGGCCCGGGCCCGGGAGGCCGGCGTCAGCCGGATCATGCTGGCAGCCTCCAATGAAAAGGACGCCAGGGCGGCCTGCCGGCTGGCCCTGGCCCAGCCCATGCTCTATGCGGCTGTGGGCATCCATCCCCATGACGCCAAGACCTGGGACCAAGGCAGCAGGGCCCGGCTGGAAAGATTAGTCCTGGAGACCAATCAGGCGGCTGGGGACCGGGACAAGCCGGTGGTGGCCATAGGCGAGATCGGCCTGGACTTTCACTACGATTTCTCACCACGGGATGTCCAGCATCAGGTTTTCAGGGAGCAGTTGGAACTGGCCCATGACCTGGATTTACCTGTCATCATCCATATGCGGGAGGCGACAGCCCCCATGCTGGAGGTCCTGACCCGGGCCCGGGCCGACGGGCTCTTTTCAAGCCAGCATCCGGCCGGGGTCATCCACTGCTATTCGGGCAGTGCGGAGACGGTTCCCCTCCTTTTGGACCTGGGTTTCATGATCGGCTTTGACGGGCCCATCACCTTCAAGAATGCCAAAAAACCCATCGCCGCCCTGGCAGCCGTCCCCCTGGACCGTCTGGTCCTGGAGACCGATGCCCCCTGGCTGACACCGGCCCCCTACCGGGGCAAGCGAAATGAATCAGCCTACCTGCCCTATATCGGGCAAAAGGCAGCTGAGATTCAGGGGGTCTCCCTGGAGACCATGGCCCAGGCGACCACCTGTAATGCCCTCAGGCTTTTTCGCATCCAGTCAGATTAAAAACAGAAATCCAGCTTAAGGCAGGAGGGCCCCTCCCAAGGAGAGAATGCCGCTGGCGGCCAGGTAGACAATGACAGCGGCAGAGATGACGCCGGCCAGGGTGGCCAGGACGCTGCGCTTGAAATCCATGTCCAGGATGCTGGAGGCCAGGATGCCGGTCCAGGCGCCGGTACCGGGCAGGGGAATGGCCACAAAAAGAAAAAGGGCAAAATAAAGACCCCGACCCGCCTTCAAAAGCAGTTTGCTGCCCGCCGACTGCCCCCGCTTCAAAAAGAAAGAAAAGATGCCCCCGATCAAGGGTTTGTCGCTTCCCCAGATCAGGAACTTACGGGCGAAATAGAAGATGAAGGGGACAGGGAGCAGGTTGCCGGTCAGGCCCACCAAAAAAGCGGGCAGAAGGGGCATGGCCTGGGCGCTGGCGTAAAGGGCAGCGCCCCTGATCTCGATCAGGGGCAGCATGGAGATAAAAAAGATCCAAAAATATTTTTTTGTCACGCAGATACAGCTCTACTAGTGGTTGTGATCATGGCCGTGATCGTGGTCATGATGGTGGTCATGGTCGCAGTCGCCTTCTTCCCCTTGGAGTTCCAGGAGCTTGCCCAGGGCGAATTCCGTCAAAAAGACAATTTGAGTGGGTTGGGCCGCGTAGGTTTCACCGGCCAGGGTGATGCCATTGCTGGTCTCAAGGTAGTCAAGGGGCAGCTGGCGGAGGAAGGAGCGGCCGGTCTCGTCATCAGTGACCAGGAGCTGGACCTCTTCAGCTGAGATCTTGACCAGGGGGGGCAGGTCGGCCTCCCTCTCCTGGGCCATCTGGCCCAAAGTCTGCCAGAGGGCAGGGACCAGGCAGTCAGATCCCAAGTGGGGGTCATCCAGCCAGGCGCTGATCCAGTTTTTCAATTCTTCCATTTTCTTTTCCATGATCAACCTCGGTTTTCATGGCGGGCCGGTATGATCCGGCCCTGCCTCTTATACATCTTTTCCCATTATCGCATGCGAGCGGATTATTTCAACGCTTTATCCGGCCCGGATAAGTTACAATGACGGATATGTGGCAAAAGGGTAAAGACAAAAGAATCCCGCAAGCGGTCAAGGTCCTGATCGCCGCGGTGGGGGTACAGTTCTTTTCAGGTACCCTTTATATCTGGAGCATCATCAAGGACCAGTTGATCATGATCTACGGTTGGACTGACGCCCAGGCCACCCTGCCCTACACCCTGGCCACCTTGATCTTTGCCTTTTCCATGTTTTTTGCCGGCCTTCTCCAGGACAGGACGGGCCCCCGGCTCATGACCTCCATTGGCGCGGCCATGCTGGGGCTGGGCTTGATCCTGACCGGTCTGGCCAAGTCCGTCCCCACCATGGTCCTGGCCTACAGTCTGGTCATGGGCGCCGGCATCGGCATCAACAATGTGGCCACTACCCCCGCCGTCCTCAAATGGTATCCCCCCTCCAAGAAGGGGGCCATCACCGGTCTGGTTGTGGCCGCCATCGCGGTCGCACCTGTTGTCTACTCACCCCTTTTAACCTTCCTGCTCAGGCAATTTGGCATGGCTGGCGGTCTGGGGATCCTGGGCGCCGGAGTCCTTGTGGCCTCCGTGGCCCTGGCCCAATGGATGGCCGATCCGCCGGCCGGCTATCAGCCCCGGGGACTTGATGTCCAAGACCCGTCATCCCAATCCCTGGAGGGGCCATCCATGCCCTGGCAGGCCATGGTCAGGACCTCCCGCTTTTATAAGCTCTTTGCCATGTTTGCCTTCTCGGCCTCGGCCGG
>CAZKLG010000005.1:44488-50232 GCA_964553675.1 uncultured Mageeibacillus sp.
ATCACGGCCGACTACTATGGCCTGGAACATCTGGGCGCCAACTACGGCATGATCTTCATGGCCTGGGGTCTGGGCGGCGTCCTGGGTCCTCAGATGGCCGGTTCCATCTTTGACGCCACAGGCAGCTACCGCTGGGCCTTCCTGCTGGCCCTGGTCCTCCTCCTTTTGGCCTTCCTGCTCAGTTTGACCCTGGGCGGCCAAAAACAAAAGAATAAGCCGTAAAAGAGATCCCAAGCCCTTTCATCCCTCATAAACATTGACATAATGCAGATAGACCTCTAATTTGAACTTGGTTCATTCATTCATCTTGACAGCCTAAAGCTGAAACAGGATAATGACAGATGGAGTTATATTTATTCAAAGACAAATGTGTAACGACAAGGCAGGAGGTGTTACCAGAATGAAGAAATTGCACTTGACGATTAATGGCGTGCAACGCGTCATGATCGTGGACCCGGAGATTTCTCTAGCCAGGGTCCTGCGTGAGCAGTTCTTGCTCACCGGCTGTAAGATCGGCTGTGAAGCCGGCCAATGCGGTGCCTGTACCATTATCCTTAACGGGAAAGCGGTCCGGTCCTGTATTCACAAAATGAGTCGGGTCCCCGACTACTCGGTCATTGAGACCATCGAAGGCATCGGAACCCCCGATTGCCTGCATCCCCTCCAGTTGGCCTGGATGGCCCATGGATGTGCCCAGTGTGGCTTCTGCTCACCGGGCTTTATCATGTCGGCCAAGGTGCTTTTGGCCGAAAATCCTGACCCGACAAGGGAGGAAGTCCGCCACTGGTTCCAGGTCCATCGGAATGTCTGCCGCTGTACCGGCTACAAACCCCTGGTTGACGCGGTCATGGATGCCGCCAAGGTCCTGCGCGGTGAAATGAAGAAGGAAGACCTCCTCTTCAAGCCCACTGACAACCGGATCATCGGCACCAAATACGCCCGTCCCTCGGCCCTGGCCAAGGTCACCGGTACCTGGGATTACGGCGCAGACCTGGCCCTGCAGATGCCGGCCAATACGGCCCGCCTGGCCCTGGTCCAGTCCAAGGTCGCCCATGGCCTTATCAAAGGCATTGACGCCTCGGAAGCTGAAAAAATGCCAGGTGTCTACAAGGTCATCACCCACAAGGACGTCATTGGCAAGAACCGGATTTCCGGCCTGATCACCTTCCCCAACAACAAGGGAGACGGCTGGGACCGTCCCATCCTCTGCGATGAGAAGGTCTTCCAGATCGGTGATGCCATCGCCATCGTCGCCGCCGACAGCGTTGAAAACGCCAAAGCAGCGGCCGAAAAAGTTGTCGTGGACATCGAGCCCCTCCCGGCCTACATGGATGCCTGGTCAGCCATGGCCGACGATGCCATCGAGATCCACCCGGGTACCCCCAACGTCTACTATGAGACCAACTGCATCAAGGGCGAAGACGTGGAGCCTATCTTTGAGACCGCCGCCCATGTGGCCGAGGTTCAATCCTTCTGCTCCCGCCAGCCCCACCTGGTCATCGAGCCTGACTGCGGCAATGCCTACATCGACGATGAAGGCCGCCTGACCATCCACTCCAAGTCCATCGGCATCCATCTCCACCACGCCATGATCGTGGCAGGGATCGGGGTTGAGCCCGAAAAACTCCGCCTGGTCCAGAACCCGGCCGGCGGCACCTTCGGCTACAAGTTCTCACCCACCATGGAAGCCCTCCTGGGCGTGGCCTGCCTGGCCCTGGATGGACGTCCCTGCTCCCTGGTCTATGACATGTACCAGACCATCACCTATACCGGCAAGCGGTCGCCCGGCCACATGCACGTCAAGCTGGCAGCCGACGAAGACGGTAAGCTCCTGGCCCTTTGGGGCAACAACTACATCGATCACGGTCCCTATTCCGAGTTCGGTGACCTTCTGACCATGCGCCTGTCCCAGTTCACCGGGGCCGGCTATGACATCAAGAATATCCGTAACAAGAGCCAGACGGTATGCACCAACCATATCTGGGGTTCAGCCTTCCGGGCCTACGGGTCACCTCAGGCCTATATGGGTTCTGAGCTTGCCCTGGACGTCCTGGCCACCCAGATGGGCATGGATCCCTTTGAGCTCCGTTACAAGAACATCTACCGGGAGGGCGTGACCACGCCGACCGGCCAGACACCCGACGTCTACTGCCTGGAAGAGATGTATGAGCGGGCCCGTCCCTATTGGGAGGAGGCCAAGGCCCGGGTTGCCGAGCTCAACGCCAAGTCCGACGGCCGTTATAAGTACGGGGTCGGCTTCTCCCAGGGTATCTACGGCTGCGGCCTGGACGGCCCCGATGCCGGTGCCGCCACCGCCCGTCTGGAAGAAGACAACACAGTCACCGTCCTGGACTCCTGGGAAGATCACGGCCAGGGGGCTGACATCGGTACCCTGACCTCGGCCCATGAGACCTTGCGCGAAGCTGGTTTCACCCCCGAGCAGATCAAGCTGATCAAGAACGATACAGCTGTCACGCCTGCCTCAGGCCCTGCCGGCGGCAGCCGCTCTACCGTCATGGTGGGTAACTCCATCGTGGCCGCCTGCCGCATGCTCCTCAATGCCATGAAGAAGGAAGACGGGACCTATCGGACCTACCAGGAGATGGTAGACGAGAACATCCCGGTCTCCTACGACGGCAGCTGGGTAGCCGCTGACAACACCAACTGCGATCTGGAGACCGCCCAGGGCGCTCCCTTCGCTGTCTACATGTATGAGCTCTTCATCCCTGAGGTCCAGGTGGATATGGAGACGGGTAAGGTCAAAGTCATCCGCTTTACCACCGTGCCCGATATCGGTACCATCATGAACCGGACCGTTGTTGACGGCCAGATCTACGGCGGCCTTGCCCAAGGCATTGGCCTGGCCCTGACCGAGAACATGGAAGACTACGACAAGCACACCACCCTCCTGGGTTGCGGCATCCCCTACATTGACGACATCCCCGATGACATCGTCATTGACTATGTGGAGACCAAGCGGCCTCACGGCCCCTACGGCGCAGCCGGTGTCGGTGAAGCACCCCTGACCGCCCCCCACCCGGCCATCCTGGCAGCCATCCATAATGCGACCGGCGCCCGGGTCACCGTGGTTCCGGCCACGCCCGACGTGGTCAAGGCGGCCATCGATCAACTCTAATCAGCTGTCAAGGGGGGACCCTCCCGGTCCCTCCTGATAGACCTTGGAAATGACGGAGCAGGCCGGTCCCCGGCCTGCTCTCTTCTTTTTGGAAGTCCTTTGTGACATGATAAAATAGAGATAAATTCAGGAGGATGCCATGGATATTTTGAACAAAGACCAGCTTCTGGCCATGGAAGATAAATGTATCCAGGAGCAGCCGCCGGCGGCTATGGCCGCCTGCCCCCTCAAGGTGGAATGCCGCAGCCTTTGTATGGCCATGAAGGATGGCCACTTTGACGCCGCCCGGGCCATTTATGTCAAGTCTGTTCCCCTGCCTCATGCCCTGGCCTATCTTTGCCGCATGCCCTGCACCGAGGCCTGCCTTCGCAAAGACCTGGGCGGGGCCATCCAGATGCGGGAACTGGAATGGGCTGCCATGCAATACGGCAAGCCCCAGGTCCGTCCCCTCCGCCCCATGCGCAAGATCGGCAAGGCGGCCGTCATCGGTTCGGGCCCCTTTGGCCTGACCGCTGCCTCGGAGCTGGCAAAAAAAGGCTTCCAGGTCACCCTCTTTGAAAAAGAAGGGGAGCTGGGCGGCAGCCTCCGCCGGTCGGACCTTCCCCGGGAGGCCCTGGAGGCCGACATCAAGCAGGTCTTGAGCACCGGCCTTGAGGTCCGTTTAAATGAAGAGATCCAAGATCCCAAAGCGCTTCTTGATGACTATAAAGTAGTGGTCCTGGCCCAGGGGACCGTCATAGAGGGGACCGATCCGGCCACCCTCTTGACCCCTGTTGAGGGCCTTCTTGCCGGAGGCCCCTTTGACTCCCTGGTTGAGGCCATTGCCGCCGGCAAACGGGCGGCCAATACCGCCGACCGCTGGGTCAAAAAGGTCTCCATCACGGCCGGCCGGGAAAAGGAGATGGACCGGACCACCCGCCTTTTTGTGGAGACCTCCTATTTCCAGCCCCAGCCCCCGGTCCAGGGCCGCTTCCTTTCCCGGGAGGAGGCCATCCGGGAGGCCGCCCGCTGTATCGACTGCCAGTGCCTGGAGTGTGCCAAGGGCTGTGCCTTTATCGCCCACTTCAAGCGCTATCCCAAGCTCTATCTTCGGGAGATCTATAACAACCTCTCCATCGCCATGGGCAACCGGACCTCCAACACTTTGATCAATGCCTGCGCCATCTGCAGCCAGTGTGAGGTCATCTGCCCCTATGGCCTGGACCTGGGCGAGGCCATCCAGTCGGCCCGGGAGATCATGGTCAAGAGCAAAAAGATGCCCGCCTCGGCCTTTGAGTTTGCCGTCGATGACATGAAGCAGGCCAACTCGGACAAGGCCTTCTTCTTCCGCCATCAGCCGGGTCATGAGACCAGCAACTATCTTTTCTTCCCCGGCTGCCAGCTGGGTGCCTCAGCTCCCTCCACGGTCCAAAAGACCTACGACTACCTCTGCCAGGAGCTGGAGGGCGGGGTGGCCTTCATGCAGGGCTGCTGCGGGATTATGGCCCAATGGGCCGGCCAGACCGAGCTTTTCGAGGAGACCAAGGCCAAACTGATCCAGGCCTGGGAGGCTCTGGGCAAGCCCCAGGTCATCACGGCCTGTCCCACCTGCCGAAAGACCCTGGAGGATGTTTTCTCTGACCAGGTCACCGACGTCTGGACCCTCCTTTTGGATCTTCCTTTGCCAGCCTTGGAGGAAGCCCTGCCCCTGACCATGCACGATGCCTGCGGGGCCCGCTATATGGAGGAGACCCGGGAGGCGGTCAGGACACTGCTGGCCAAACTGGGCTGTCAGGTCCATGAGCCCCCCTATACGGGCGACCGGTCGCCCTGCTGCGGTTATGGAGGTCTGGTCCAGTTTTCCAATGCCGACATGGCCAAGGCCATGACCGACTTTTGTATCGGGGACATCGATGAGACCCGCTTGACCTACTGCATGGGTTGCCGGGACCGTTTCAGCCGGGAGGGGGCCCGGGCCGTCCACCTTCTGGAATTGATTTTTGACGGCAAGAAGGAGGACCGGGGAGCCCCCGGCTACTCCCTCCGCCAGGATAACCGGGAAGAGGTTAGAAGACGTATGTTGACTGAACTTTGGGGAGAAGAAGAGGAGGTCGAAAAGAAAATGAAACTGACCTACGATGAGGATCTGGCAGAACTTTTGGACCAGCGCCTGATCCTGGAGGCGGATATCCGCCAGGTGATTGAAGAGGCCCTGGAAAAAGACTGCTATATCGTGGAAAAGAAGACCGGCCTTCACATCGCCCATAAGCAGATCGGTCATGTGACCTACTGGGTCTACTTTGAACCAGAGGGCCAGGGCTGGCGGGTCCGCCGGGCCTATAGCCACCGGATGGAGATTCGCTCATGAACACCAAGTACCATGAAATTTTCGACCTGACCGAAGGGGAATTGGTCTGCGGTTGCTGCCAGGTCCCCCTGGAAAATGGGGAGATCACCCTCCACTATATGGGCAATGACTTTCCCATCCTCATGCCTAAATGCCCTAAATGTGGCATCGGCCTCATCCCTGAGGAGCTGGCCATAGGCAAAATCCTGGAAGTGGAGCGGGCCCTGGAGGACAAGTGACCGGCCACTATGAAAGTGAGGCCTGGCGGACCTTCGACCTGGG
>CAZKLG010000005.1:50332-52530 GCA_964553675.1 uncultured Mageeibacillus sp.
CTTCCTCCTTTCGGATATGACCGACCAGATGCCCCAGGACCTTTCGGGCTTCAGCCTCCTGGACTGGCAGGATGAATCCCGACACTTGAAAGCCTTTATTGCCCGCTGGCTTTGGACGACCGGGACTCCTTATCCCAGGACCTGCCAGGGGGCTTACTATTACAGCGGTATTTACAAGAAGATTGACTGACAAAGGAGTCAAGTATGGATTTTGAGATGGTTTTATTGGAACTGCAAAAGCAGGGCATTACCGGCTGCTCACAGATCATGGCCAAGCTGGGCATGGATCTGGTTGGCCAGGACAATCCCGGCCTTATCCGGGCCATGTCAGGCCTGACCGGGGGCATGGGCGATGCGGGGTCTGCCTGTGGGGTCCTGACCGGCGGGGCGGCGGCCATAGGCTTCCTGGCTGGCAAAGGAGAGGAAGGGGAGATCCCCCACGAAGACTACAAGGAAATCATCCGAAAATATGTGGAATGGTTTAAGGAGACCTACGGCACTGACCGCTGCTATGACATCATCAAGGGCGACAAGGTCTACTCTAAGGAGGTCTGCCCCGGCATCATTGAGGCCGGCTACTACAAGATGGTGGAGCTCCTGGATGAGTACGGGGTACTGGAGGAATAGCGCAGGATCTGCCTCATAGGGCAGTTTATCTGCATCATTTGATGGTATCATGATGTAGATAATGGGTAAATGAAGGAGATCCCGGAATGCACATCTTTGACTATAAGGACAAGCCTGCCGACTATTTGCTGCCGGAGGTTGTCGCCTTGATTGCCAGAATCCGGGAGCATAAGGGTCGTCAGGAGCTCTTTGCAGAGTCTCATGTGGATGAACTCCAAAACCTCCTTCAAGTCGCCAAGATCCAAAGTACAGGGGCTTCCAACCGGATTGAGGGCATAGCAACAACAGATAGACGCTTGGAAGACCTGGTCCTTTTGAAGGTGACACCGCGTAACCGTTCGGAGGAGGAGATTGCCGGCTATCGGGAAGTGCTGGCTTTGATCCATGAACGATACGACCACATCCCGGTCCGACCTGGTCCCATCCTGCAACTGCATCGGGACCTTTATTCCTACTCGTCATCTTCCACTGGAGGGGAATACAAGCGGACGGATAACATTATTGCTGAGCTGGACGATAAGGGACAAGCGCTGGTCCGCTTTCAGCCGACTTCGGCCCTTAAAACCCCCGACTATATGGAAAGACTTTGCCAGGCCTATGGAGACGCAGTCAAGGCGGGGCAGCATGATCCCTTGATTTTGACGGCCATGTTTATTCTGGATTTTCTTTGCATTCATCCCTTTCATGACGGCAACGGGAGGATGAGTCGTTTGCTGACCCTTCTCCTTCTTTATCAATCGGGCTATTGGGTGGGAAAATATATAAGTCTTGAGATGTTGACGGAGAGGACCAAGGAGGTCTATTACGATGCCTTGCAGGCTTCTTCCATGACTTGGGAGACAAATGAGAATTCCTACCTGCCTTTTTTGCGTTATTTTCTGGGTACCCTGCTCAAGGCTTATCGTGAATTTGAAGGAAGGGTAGAAGATCTCCTTCATGGGACCGCCAGCAAGGCGGACAGGGTGAAACGAACCATTGACCAGCAGGCAGGCAAGATTACCAAGCGGGAGATTTTGCTCTTGAATCCGGATATCAGCAAGGTAACAGTGGAAAGGGCCCTGTCAAATCTTCTGCGATCCGGCTATATAGAAAAGGTGGATGCGGGCCCGGCGACTGGTTATATCAAGCGGCTTGAGCCCCCAATTTAGAGAAGAGGAACCTATGTCAGAGCCAAAATTGCTGAGCTGGACCGAAAGTGTCTGTCCCATCTGTTTGAAGAAAATCCCTGCCAAAAGGGTCAAAAGAGGCCAGGCCGTTTACATGGAGAAGACCTGTCCCGACCACGGGGATTTTGAAGTGGAGGTCTGGGGCGGCCACCTCTCCTACGAGGACTGGAATAGGATCAAGGAGCCTTCCAGTCCCATTAATCCTGCCACAGTGGTCCAAAAGGGCTGTCCCTTTGACTGTGGCCTTTGTCCTGACCACCGGCAACATTCCTGCTGTGTGCTTTTGGAGGTGACTGAACGCTGTAACCTGGGTTGTCCTATTTGCTTTGCCTCCAGTGTGGATGCAGCAGATGATCCGCCCATAGAAACCCTCCTTGATACCCTCAAGGATCTCCTGACCCGGGG
>CAZKLG010000006.1:0-1500 GCA_964553675.1 uncultured Mageeibacillus sp.
CCTTCATAGGCGCCAAGAAGCGCCTTGATTCTCATTCCTTACAAGTTTAGCAAAGAGAAGGGGCCTATGGCGCAGCTCTAGGGAGAGGGAAGGGATTCCTGGGAAAGGGCGGCTTTGTTGAGGCTTCTGACTTCTTTCAGCAGCCAGGCGCCGGTCAGAAGAAAGGCCCCCAAATCTGACAGGGGAGCCGACCACCAGACACCTTCCAGTCCCCAAAAATGGGGCAGGACAACCAGGAGAGGAATGAAGATCAAGACCTGGCGGGAGAGGGCCAGGAGGGTGGCCTCCCTGGCCTTGCCGGTGGCCTGAAAATAGGAGGATCCCATCATCTGGACACCTACCAGGGGGATGAGCTTGAAAAAGATGTCCATGCCGTGGACCCCAAGGTCGATCAGGTCAGGGTTGCGGTTGAAAAGGCCGATCAATTGAGCTGGCCAGATTTTTGCCACCAGGGAACCGATGACAATGACTCCGGTGGCCAAGAGGGTCGACAGTTTCAGGGTATCCTTGACCCTTTGTTGATGATTGGCCCCTTTGTTGTAGCCCAGGATAGGCTGGGCCCCCTGGCTGATGCCCATGGCCGGCATGACCAAAAAGCTGGTGATGCTCATGATGACCCCGATGACGGCCAGGGCCAGGTCCCCGCCGTAGCGGGCCAGGCGGCGGTTGAGCATGAGCTGCTGGATGCTGCTGGTCACCTGGACGATGAAGCTGGGAAAACCCAAGGCCAGGATGGCGGTCAGGATGGGGCCTTTGAGCTTGAAGTGGAAGCCCTTGAGCTTGAGGCTGCTTTGGCCGGCAAAAAAATGATAAAGGACCCAGGAAGAGGTCACCATATAGGCCAGGACAGTGGCCAGGGCAGCCCCCTGGATTCCCCAGTTGAAGATAAAGATAAAGACATAGTCAAGGACGATATTGACAGCTGTCCCGATCAGCATGGTCCTCATGGCCAGCCTGGGCTTGCCCTCGGCCCGGATGAAGTTGTTCATGCCCGTACCCAGGGCCATGAAGACACTGCCGGGCAGGATGACCTGCATGTAGGCCTTGGCAAAGGGGAGGACCTGGGGACTGGCCCCGAAAAGGATGAGGATCTTGTCCAGGAAGACAAGGCCGAAAAGTGTCAGGGCAAGGCCGATGATGACCAGAAGGACCAGGGCGTTGCCGGCGATGGTCTCGGCCTCTTCCTTTTTCCCCTGGCCCAGGCGAAGGGAGATCAGGGCCGTGGCCCCCATGCCCACCAGCATGACGCAGGCGATGAAGATGGTCATGATGGGGAAGGAGACAGTCACTCCGGCCAGGGCCAGGTCACCGACGCCCCGTCCCACGAAGATGCTGTCAACAATGTTATAGAGGGCGTTGACCAGAAGGCCCACCACGGCTGGCAGGGAAAAGGTCAATAAGAGCCTGGGAATGCTTTTGCTTAATAATTGGTTATCGTCTTTCATGCGTGGCATACCATAACATAAGGCAGGCTTATCCCCAAACTGCCCCCCGGACCCC